>NZ_JBEZYU010000052.1:0-37929 GCF_040638875.1 Nocardia sp. NPDC024068
AGCGACCAGAGGGAGGGAGCGCAGCGACCGACCGGCGGGAGTGAAGAACCGGGTTAATAGGGCCCCACCCTCGAGCGGCGGAGCCGCTCCAAAATTACAGCTCCAGTATCACGTCTCACGTTCCGTAGCGGCGGTGGCGGGCGGCGTAGTCGCGGAGGGCGCGTAGGAAGTCGACTCGGCGGAATTCGGGCCAGTAGACCTCGGTGAACCAGATTTCGGAGTAGGCGCTCTGCCAGAGCAGGAAGCCGGAGAGGCGTTGTTCGCCGGAAGTGCGGATCACCAGGTCGGGGTCGGGCTGGCCGGAGGTGTAGAGATGCTGGCCGATCGCGTTGACCGTGATCGACTGGACGAGGTCCTCGCCGGTTTCCCCGGCCGCGATCTCCTGGCGGACCAGCTGGCGGACGGCGTCGGCGATTTCCTGGCGGCCGCCGTAGCCGATGGCGACGTTGACGTGGGTTCCGGTGCGTTCGCGGGTGCGTTCGGTGGCGGTGCTCATCCGTTTGGCGACGAGTTCGGGGAGGCCGTCGAGGGTGCCGACGATACGGACCCGCCAGTTCTGTTCCGGGGCGGCCAGCTCTTCGACGACATCGGTGATGACCTCGAAAAGGGTTTCCAGTTCTTCCTGGCCGCGGCGTAGGTTCTCCGTGGAGAGCAGGTACACGGTGACCAGCTCGATCCCCTCGGACTGACACCAGCTGACCAGTTCGGCGACCTTGAGGGCGCCCACCCGGTGCCCGTGGGTGATATCGGTGAACCCGTTCTCCCGGGCCCAGCGGCGGTTGCCGTCGCACACCACCGCGACGTGGCGCGGATGCTGTTTATCCGCAAGCTGCTTGGCCAGACGGGCCTCGTAGATGCGATACGGAAAGCCCCGCAGCCGACTCGGAAATTCCACGACGCCCAACAGTACGCCTTTTCCGGGTTTCCTCTGTACTTGTGGCCGATGCGGTCGGCACCCGTCCGGCGCGTCGAGCCGGTACAGTGACAACCGAGAAACCTACGCTTGCGTAGGTTACCCGCCGGTTCAGACCACTCCCGGCGGCGCGACGAGGCGCCGCCGGGAGCAGGGCACCCGTCCGGACCCGCGCCGCCCGAGCGGCTCGCGCACTGTCGACCAGGAGGTTTCGTGTCCGACTCGGCCCCCATCGGCCCCCACCAGGATTCCGGCGACGGCGATCCGCCGGGCACCGCCCTCGATCAGGCGCCGCCGACCGACACCGCCGTCGAGGATCCGATACCCAATCCGGCCGACTCGCTCGCCGTCCTGACCAGACCCCGGATGCGCGGCTGGATTCACGCCTGGGCCACCGGATTCGCGGCGCTGGCGGTGGTCGCGCTGGTCGCCGCCGCGACGACGGTATCGACAACCGCGGTCGTCGCGACCCTCGTCTACGGGCTCACCATCTGCGCACTGTTCGGGGTGAGCGCGACCTATCACCGCATCACCTGGACGACCGTCCGCGCACGGGTCCGGATGAAACGCGCCGACCATTCGATGATCTTCCTGTTCATCGCCGGCACCTATACGCCGTTCGCACTGCTCGGGCTGCCCGGCCGCACCGGCCGCATTCTGCTGGTGGTGGTCTGGGCGGGGGCGCTGGCCGGTGTCGCGCTGAAACTGCTGTGGCCGCACGCACCGCGCTGGGTGGGTGTCCCGCTGTATCTGCTGCTCGGCTGGGCGGTCGTCCCGGTGGGTGGCGAACTGTACCGCTCGGTCGGGCTGCCCGCGGTGATCCTGCTGGTCGCGGGCGGGCTGGCCTACAGCGTCGGCGCGGTGCTCTATGCCACCCGCTGGCCCAACCCCTGGCCGAGCACGTTCGGCCACCACGAGTTCTTCCACGCCGCGACCGTGCTCGCCGCGCTCTGCCATTACGCGGCCGTATGGCTGGTCCTGCTCGACTAGGCTGCTCTTTCGTGTCCTTCGATACCGGCCGCCTGCGCTACCGCGGCCACGGTGGGTAGTTCGGGATGACCGATATCACCGGGCGGCTCCGGCCGCGCTCCGGAGCGGTCTCGCGGGTCATGCTGTGGTCCGTGCGGGCCCGCTGGGGGCTGGCGACGATGGTCATCGCCGCCCACCTCAGCGGTCTGGCGGTGATCGCCACCCAGCTCATCCTCATCGGATTCCCCGGGCGGCTCGGCGACGACCTGGCCCGCGGGCTGATCACCGTCTCGATCTATCCGGTGGTCGCCTTCCTGATCGGTATCGGCCTCGCGATCCGCGACCGCGACGCGTACTTCGCGTGGTTCGACCGTTCCGGAAAGCCCACGCCCGAGGAAGCACGGCGGCTACTGCATCTGCCGGCCGGAGTGACGATGCGGTCGCTGGTGATGTGGGCGCCCGGGGTGGTGCTCTCGGCGTCCCTGCTGGCCCGGTTCACTCCCGAGAACGATTTCACGGTCCTGCTGGCCATGTTCACCATCGGCGGGCTGGAATCGGCCGGCCTCACATATCTGATCGTCGACCGGCTGATCCGGCCCGTGGTGCCCATCGTGGCCGGGGTGCTCGGCGCGACCATGCACTGGAGTTCCTCGGTGTTCGCCCGGGTCGTGCTGGCGTGGGCGGTATCCGGCGCGATGCCGCTGAGCGCACTGATCGTGGTGCTGGCAGATCCGGCCACCTCCGAGGACCACCGCATCCGCACCGGTATCTATCTGGCGGCCATCAGTCTCGCGGTGGGGGTGCTCGCCACCGCCGCGCTGGCCCGCGCCGTGGCGACACCGCTGCGGATGCTGCGGATCGCGGTGGACCGGATCACCCGGGGCGATCTGGATGTCCGGGTGCCGGTGGGCAGTGCCAGCGAGATCGGCCGGTTGGAGCATTCGGTCAACGAGATGTCGGCCAACCTGCGCGAACGGTTGCGCATGCGGGATGTGTTCGGCCGTCACGTCGGCGAGGAGGTGGCCGAACGGGCGCTGGCCGGCGGTGTCGATCTCACCGGCGATGTCCGCGAGGTCTCGGCGCTGTTCGTCGACGTCACCGGTTCGGTCGCGATCTCGACCGGGTTGCCGCCGCAGGAATTCGTCGCCAAACTCAACCGGCTGCTGGCGACGGTGGTGGCCGCGACCGAGGACAACGACGGTCTGGTCAACAAGTTCGAGGGCGACGCGGCCCTCTGTATCTTCGGCGCCCCGATCGCGCTGGCGGACAACGCGACCCCCGCCCTGCGCGCGGCGCGGCGTATCCGGGACGAGGTGCTGGCGGCGGGTGAACTCGATATCGGGATCGGGGTGGCCCGGGGGCGGGTTTTCGCCGGCGATGTGGGCACCGATACGCGCCGGGAGTTCACCGTGATCGGCGACGCCGTGAACGCCGCCGCCCGGCTCACCACCCGGGCCAAAGAGGTCCCGCGGCGGGTACTGGTCTCGCAGAGCGTGATCGACGCCGCGGCCGACGAGGAGCGGGCGAGGTGGGTGAAGTACGGGTCCGTCGCCCTGCGCGGTATCAGCGAACCCGAGCCCTCGTGGACCGATATCGAGCCGGAGGCGCCGGTCTAGGTGCGGGCGTCCGGCTGTTTCGCTCCGCCGGTATCGACCCGCCGCGCACCCGATCCCTGCTCACGCCGCGCCGAGGCCACGACCTCGGCTACCCGCTCGACCGATCCGGAGCTGCCGCCCGGGCTATCGGCCTATCGGGTCGACCGGGCTATCCGGCCGCCCGTGACAAGGCCGCGCGCAGCTCCTGCGGTGTGGTGACCGGCAGGTCGCATACGGTCCCGCGGCAGACGTACGCGGCCGCGGTGTCCTCGGCCGCGGGACGGCCGGCCAGCAGCGGAACCGTGTCCGCGGCGGCGCGGATCACGATCGTCCCGCCGGGCGCGTGGTCGCGCACCGCCGCCAGCAGTTCGGCATCGCCCACCGGTTCCTCACCCGGAGTGGTGGCGATCGCGACCTGCAGCGGCCCGCGGAGCGCGGCCTCGGCGACGGTGAGCCACTGCCCGGCCGATCGCGGTGCCTTCGCCAGCACCACCGCGCCACGGGCCAGGGTCTGCTCGGCAAGTTCGCGGTAGCGGCCGGCCCGCTCGGGCTCGGCCACGGCGGAGGCCGTGAGCAGCGCCTCGGCCAGGACCGACGCCCCGGCCGGGGTGGCGCCGTCGATGGGATCACGGGGACGGGCGATCAGGGTTTCGGCGTCGTCGGCGGTATCGAACCAGCTGCCGGGTTCCTGCGGGTCGGCGAAATGGGTGATCGCGGTATCCAGGACGCGGTGGATATCGGGCAGCCAGCCGGCCGACCCCGAGTACTGATGCAGTGCCAGCAGCGCGGTGGCCAGCCAGGCGTAGTCCTCGAGCACCCCCGGCGCCGCTCCGGGCACTCCTCCGAGCGAGGCGCGCAGTACCCGGTCACCGGCCATATGGACGTCCAGGATCACCCGGGACAACTCGTGGGCGGCGTCGAACCAATCGCGGCGGTCCAGCGCCTGGGCGGCCTCGCAGAGCGCGATGACGGCCATGCAATTCCAGGCGGTCACCACCTTGTCGTCACGTTCGGGCTGCGGGCGCCGGCCGCGAGCCGCGCGCAGCGCGGTGCGGGCCCGTTCGAACCGCTCCGGTTCCTGCGGGTCGCGCGCCAGGGTGAGCACCGAACTGCCCTGTTCGAAGTTGCCCGCCGTCGTGACGCCGAAGACTTCCCCGGCCCAGGCGCCTTCGATCGGACCGAGTTCACCGATCAGCTCGGCGGGGTTCCACACATAGGTCGCGCCCTCCACACCGGGCAGGCCGGGCTCCACATGTGTGTCGGCGTCCAGGCCGGAGGCCAGGCCGTGCGCGGTGGCCAGATCGTCGAACAGGAACGACACCAGTTCCTCGGTGATCCGGCGCGGCAGCGGATCGCCCGGCGTGCGGCGCGCGAGATGCGCATAGAACCGCACCAGCTGCGCGTTGTCGTAGAGCATCTTCTCGAAATGCGGGACCACCCAGGCCGCGTCCACCGAGTAGCGGGCGAAACCGCCGCGCAGCTGGTCGTAGATACCGCCGCGGGCCATCGCCTCCGCGGTGCGGTCCACCACGGCGCGGACCTCCGGATCGCCGGTGCGTTCCCAGCTGCGTAGCAGACCCTCCAGCAGTGCCGAGGGCGGGAATTTCGGGGCCCCGCCGAAACCGCCGTGCGCCGGGTCGAAATCGCTCACCACCGCGGCGACAGCGTGATCGAGCAGCTCGGCGGTGACAGTGAGTTCGGATCGCGGGATACCGCCGGCCTGGGCGCGCAGCGCCTCGGCGACCTGTTCGGAGGCGGTGTCGACATCGGCGCGGCGGTTACGCCAGGTATCGGTGATCGCGGTGAGCAACTGGGTGAACGAGGGCATCCCGCCCCGGGGCGCCTTCGGGTAGTAGGTGCCGCAGTAGAACGGTTCCCCGGTCGGGGTGAGGAAGCAGGTCATCGGCCAGCCGCCCTGCCCGGTCATGGCGACGGTCGCGTTCATGTACACCGCGTCCAGGTCGGGGCGTTCCTCCCGGTCGACCTTGATGCAGACGAACTCGTCGTTCATCTGCGCCGCGGTGGCCTCGTCGGCGAACGATTCGTAGGCCATCACATGGCACCAGTGACAGGACGCGTACCCGATGGACAGCAGAATCGGCACATCGCGCGCCGCGGCTTCCGCGAGCGCGCCGGCATCCCATTCCCGCCAGTGCACCGGATTGTCCGCGTGCTGGCGCAGGTACGGGGAGGTCGCGTTTCCGAGCCGGTTCACACTTCCACCCTCTCACGCGTACCGCCCACCTGCCGAGCACCGCGGGCGCTCCGGCTCCTACCGTGGACGGGTGATCAGAACCGCCGCCCTGGCCCATATCCGCGACCGTCGCCTGATCCAGACCCGCTCGGCCGGAAAGACGGTGTTCTATATGGCGGGCGGCAAAATCGATCCCGGGGAGAGCCCGCTACAGGCCCTGCACCGCGAGATCCGCGAAGAACTCGGCGTCGGTGTCGACGCGGTGACCGAACTCGGCGTCTTCCGCGCCGAAGCGTACGGGCACGCCGCGGGAACCCAGTTGCATATGACGTGTTTCCTGGCCGATATCGGCGCGGATCCGCGCCCGGCGGGCGAGATCGCCGAGTTCCGCTACTTCACCGGGGGTGAATACGCGGCCATGCCCGAGGTCGCGCCCGGATCACTGCTGGTTTTCCGGCGGCTGCACGAACTCGGCCTGATCGACTGGTGAGGGTCCGGCGCACACCCGCACTGGCACAGCGGGACCGGCCGCCCTGCTACCGGTGTGCCCGCGCAGGAGTGATGCCTCGCCGCCGTGATGCCACCGAGCCGCGCTCCGGGTCCTGTCAGCTCGGCCGGTCACCGTCCCCGGAGGCGCCGTTGGTGGTCGACTCCGGCCGCCGCGCGATACCCGGATCGGTACCTTCGTCGGCCTCCTGATCCGGTTCCGGATGTTCGGGTTCGAACGTCTCCGGCAGGTTCTTCAGATGTTTGTTCATCGAACGGACCAGCAGGAACGTGCCGATCAGCAGGATCAGGACCACGGCCAGACCGAGCGGGGACGCCTTGCCGAACTCCGGGCCGGTCGGGGTGCCCGGAGTCTGCGCCAGCAGCGTGGCGGTGAGGGCGGGGAGCTGGGACACGGGCATCAGCGGTGCTCGTCGGTGATACCGGCGAACAGGTCCGTCTCCGGGATATCCGTGCGCACCCTGGTCCGGGCCAGTTCGAACTCCTCGGTCGGCCACAGCCGCTGCTGCATTTCCACCGGGATGGCGAAGAACGCGCCGTTCGGATCGACCTGGGTGGCGTGCGCGCGCAACGCGTCGTCGCGGCGCGGGAAGTACTTGCCGCATTCGACCTGTGTGGTCACCCGCGCCATGATGTCACCGCGCTCCACCGCGTACTTGCGGGACCGATCCAGCCATTCCTGCAACGGGAAGGGTTCACCCTGCTTGGCGAACTCCTCGGCGAACACCTCCATCCGGCGGATGGTGAAGCCGTGGTCGTAGTACAGCTTCAGCGGAGTCCACGGCGCACCGGCATCGGGGAACTTCCCGGGATCTCCCGCAGCCTCGAACGCGGCCACCGATACCTCATGGCACCGGATGTGGTCGGGGTGCGGGTAGCCGCCCATCTCGTCGTAGGTGGTGATGACATGCGGTTTGAATTCACGCACCACCCGCACCAGCGCCTCGGTGGCCTCGTCGAGCGGGACCAGCGCGAACGAATCCTCGGGCAGCGGCGGCAGCGGATCGCCCTCGGGCAACCCCGAGTCGATGAACCCGAGCCAGGTCTGCCGCACCCCGAGCGCGGCGGCCGCGGCCGCCATCTCCTCGCGCCGGATCTCGTTCATACGCTCCAGCACACCCGGCGTATCCATCGCCGGATTGAGGATACTGCCGCGTTCACCACCGGTCAGCGTGACGACCAGGACTTCATGTCCCTCGTCGGCGTACCGGGCGGTGGTGGCACCACCTTTACTGGATTCGTCGTCGGGGTGGGCGTGCACCGCCATGAGGCGAAGGCCACTCACTTCTCGTTCACCGTCGCTCTCGGTCGCGGGTGGTCGGACTTCATTACCTATAGTTCCATCTGGACCGAATCTGTTCCGACCTACCCCCCGGGAGCACGAAATCATGACCGAGCCCACGCCGGAAACCCCGCGCACCGGTTCGACGACGGCTTCCGAGGGCACCGCCGCGGGCACCGCGACCTCCCCGGAATCCGCCGCTGACCGGTACGCCGACCGGTACGGCCGGAGCCGGGGCGGCCGGACGAATCTGCGCCGGTGGGGTGCCGCGCTCACGGCGGTGGTGGTGCTGGCCGGTATCGGTGTCGCCTACCTCGGCTGGAAGCAATTCGGCCCGAAGGACATCGAATCCGAGCAACTCGGCTACACGGTGATCGACGATTCCTCGGTGGAGTTGCGTATCCGGCTGACCCGCGCCGACCCCACGCAGCCGGTGGTCTGCGTGGTCCGCGCGATGGCCCGCGACCTCACCGAGGTGGGCCGCCGGGAGGTGGTGGTCGAACCGTCGGGCGAGGAGGAGACGGTCCGGGTGGACACGGTGATCGAGACCAGTGAGCCACCGTCCTCCGCCGCGATCTACACCTGCACCGACAACGTCCCCGGATACCTGAGAACGGGATAGCGGCACCGCCTTTTAGCGGGGACTTGCCGGTAAAAACTTCTCCGACCTGCCTTTTTATGATTCATGCTAAAATGGCTTCACACACGGTTCCGGGGCTCGGAGCCGTGTTTGCTGCATTGGCGGCCAGCGCGGTCGACACCGGGTCGGCGTGAGAGTCCCGGCGTCAGACCTGTCGGGGTTCTCCGAAGTTTCCCGCAGATCGCGA
This sequence comes from Nocardia sp. NPDC024068, assembly GCF_040638875.1. Taxonomy (NCBI): domain Bacteria; kingdom Bacillati; phylum Actinomycetota; class Actinomycetes; order Mycobacteriales; family Nocardiaceae; genus Nocardia; species Nocardia sp. NPDC024068. Next base: position 8,288 of record NZ_JBEZYU010000052.1, read on the forward strand.
TAGCCGTCGGCTGATGCATGCCTGCCCACGGCGGGTTGTGCCGCAGTGATCAGGGAATCCCGGCCTGCCGGGGACAACTACTAGGGAGTGATCGAGATGACTGAGACCCAAGTGACCTGGCTGACTCCGGAGTCGCACGACAGGCTCAAGGGCGAACTCGACGCGCTCATCGCCAATCGTCCGGTCATCGCCGCAGAGATCAACGAGCGCCGCGAAGAAGGCGACCTCAAGGAGAACGGCGGCTACCACGCGGCCCGTGAAGAGCAGGGCCAGCAGGAGGCCCGCATCCGGCAGCTGCAGGAACTTCTGAACAACGCCAAGGTCGGCGTGGCGCCCACCAAGTCCGGCGTCGCGCTGCCGGGGTCGGTTGTCAAGGTCTACTACGACGGTGACGAAGACGACACCGAAACCTTCCTGATCGCGACCCGCGAGGAAGGTCTGGGCAATCCGGATCTGGAGACCTATTCCCCCAGCTCGCCGCTGGGTGGCGCGCTGATCGACGCCAAGGTGGGCGAGACCCGTGAGTACACGCTGCCCAACGGCAACACCATGAAGGTGACGCTGGTCAGCGCGGAGCCCTACCACAGCTGAGACCGGCGCTCGGGCCGCCGCGCAGGCCGCGGCCCGGACCGGTGCTGACACAAGCGGCCGCATCCGATGTCCCGGATCCGGCCGCTTGTTCATTTCCGGCGTATATCTCCTGGTCTCCGGACCGCACGGCGGTCCGGTCCGGTCAGTTCAGGGCTTGTTCGAGGTCGGTCAGCAGGTCGGCGATATCCTCGATACCCACCGATAGCCTTACCAGATCGGCCGGAACCTCGAGTTCGGACCCCTCCGTGGAGGCATGTGTCATAGCCGCGGGATGCTCGATCAACGACTCCACCCCGCCCAGCGATTCGGCCAGGGTGAACACCTTCGTCCGTGCGCAGAGATCGCGGGCGGCGTCGGGGCCGCCGGCCAGCCGCACCGAAATCATCCCGCCGAAGCGGCGCATCTGCTTATCGGCGACCGCGTGGCCGGGATGCTCGGGCAGCCCGGGGTAGATGACCTGCGTGATCGCCGGATTCCGGGTCAGGAATTCGGCGAGGGTCTCGGCGTTGTCGCAATGCCGATCCATCCGCAGCGACAGCGTTTTGGTTCCGCGCAGGGTGAGGAACGCGTCGAACGGACCCGGGACGGCGCCGGCGCCGTTCTGCAGGAACGCGAACGCGGAATCGAGTTCGGCGTCGTCGGTGATCAGCGCGCCGCCGATCACATCGGAGTGACCGCCCAGGTATTTGGTGGTCGAATGCAGCACCACATCCGCGCCGAGCAGCAACGGCTGCTGCAGGTACGGGGTGGCGAAGGTGTTGTCGACGACCAGTTTCGCGCCCGAGGTGTGCGCGATATCGGCGAGCGCCGGGATATCACCGATATTGAGCAGCGGATTGGTGGGCGATTCCACCCAGATCAGCTTGGTGTTGGGCCGGATCGCGGCGCGCATCGCGTCGACATCGGTGACCGCGGCCGGGGAGTGTTCGATGCCCCATTCGGTGAACACCTTGTCGATCAGCCGGAAGGTGCCGCCGTAGGCGTCGTCGGGGATGACGATATGGTCGCCGGGCCGCAGCATGGCCCGCAGCGCGCAGTCGGTGGCGGCCATCCCGGAGGCGAACGCCCGGCCGTGGCGGCCGGATTCGAGGGCCGCCAGATTTGCCTCGAGGACCGTCCGGGTCGGGTTGCCGGTGCGGGCGTACTCGTACCCGCCGCGCATCCCGCCCACTCCGTCCTGGGCGAATGTGGAACTGGCGTACACGGGCACATTGACCGCGCCGGTTTGCGGATCGGGTTCGTATCCGGCGTGCACAGCCCTGGTGGTGAAGCCCAGCTCGCTCATAGCCCCACCCTAGAGGTCGGTCTCCGCGCTTCCGCACGCCGGTCGGGTCCGGCGTGGCGGAGATCCACTCACGAGGCCGGCGTCCCGCTCCGCTCACGAGACCGGCGTTCGCCGGACCCGTCGCGATTACCCTTGGGCCCATGCTCACCGTGGCCGAACTGTTCTCGACCGATGCCCTGCTCACCGCCGAGGAACGGGAGATCCGCGATACCGTGGCCGCCTTCACCGAACGGCGGGTGCGGCCCCATATCGCGGAGTGGTTCGAGGCGGGTGTCTTCCCGGTCCGCGAGATCGCCCCGGAACTCGGGAAGATGGGCGTCCTGGGGATGCATCTGGACGGCTACGGCTGCCCGGGACTGCCCGCGACCGCGTACGGCCTGGCCTGCGCCGAACTGGAGGCGGCCGATTCCGGCCTGCGCTCGCTGGTATCGGTCCAGGGGTCGCTGGCGATGACGGCCATCCACTCGTTCGGGTCCGAGGAACAGAAACAGCAGTGGCTGCCCGATATGGCCGCGGGTCAGACCCTGGGCTGCTTCGGGCTCACCGAACCGGATTTCGGCTCCAACCCCGGCGGTATGCGCACCCGGGCGCGCCGCGACGGCGACGACTGGGTGCTCAACGGGTCGAAGATGTGGATCACCAACGGTTCGGTGGCAGATATCGCGGTGGTGTGGGCGCAGGTGGAGGTCGACGGGCGGAATCGGGTCCGCGGCTTCCTGGTACCGGCGGAGACTCCCGGATTCACGGCCAGGGAGATGAAGGGGAAGCTGTCGCTGCGCGCCTCGATCACCGCCGAGCTGGATCTGGACGAGGTCCGGTTGCCCGCCGACGCGGTCCTGCCAGGCGCCGCCGGGCTCGCCGCGCCGCTGTCGTGTCTGGGGGAGGCCCGGTTCGGAATCATTTTCGGCGCATTGGGCGCCGCCCGCGACTGCCTGACCGCGACCATAGAATATTCACGAACTCGCGAGGTTTTCGACAAACCCCTCGCCGCGTATCAACTGACGCAGGCGAAATTGGCGGATATGGCGCTGGAATGGGGAAAAGGACAGCTGCTGGCACTGCATCTGGGCCGGTTGAAGGATCGCGGCGCCCTCACCTCCGAACAGGTGAGCGCCGGAAAGCTGAACAGCTCCCGCGAGGCACTCGCCATCGCCCGGGAATGCCGCACCATTCTGGGTGCCAACGGCATCACGCTGGATTATCCGGTGCTGCGGCACGCGAACAACCTCGAATCGGTGCTCACCTACGAGGGGACGGCCGAGGTCCATCAGCTGGTGCTGGGTAAGGCACTCACCGATACCGCCGCCTTCCGCTGACGCGGCGACAATCACTCCGCATTCCGGCGATATTCACCCGCTGTTGCCGACGGCCTGCGCAACACGTCACAACGGCGCATCCGGCGGCACCTCACACACGGCACATCCGCCGTCGGAGGACATTGTTACCAACCGTCACCCTCGAGCCATCTCGGTGTCACCCAGTGGCCGGGCCGGCAGCGCACCCTGATAAGCGCACCTGGAACGGGTCGGGAAACGTCCGGGTGTTTTCATACGGAGGTGCGTTATGAGCTCGCAATCGCCCGGGCCGGGTAATAGACGGCCGCCCATCACGACCAAAACCGTCGGTGTGAAAGCCGTGCGGAATTCACGCGAGCGCCACTACCGATTACCCGATCAGCGCGAATTGGTGGCCGCCTTCACCTACCCGGGCGATCCTCGTTCCGGCCAGCCACTCCTGGTCTGGGCCCAGGCCCTCGCCGACCTCCATCGGCGCCGGCACGGCGATCCGCTGGCGACGGCGGGTATCGACTGCCGCCGGGCCGAGGTCGTGGAACTGATCGATCGCTGGGTATGCGCCGAAATCGCCGAACAGCGGGGGCGCCGGCTGCGCACCGGTTCGCTGGGCATGACCATCGACCGGATGGCCGCCGCCCATGTGCACGCCAACCATCTGCTGCACAATTCCGAATGCGTATCCGACGATCGGGTGCACGCGGCCTGGTACCGGCTGGCCCTGCTGGCGGACGAATGGACTGATCTGGTGACCGGCGCGGCGCCGGTGCGGCGCCGCGCCTGACGCCTTTACCCGGAGAATCCCGCGAATATCACGGCAAAGTTGCGCGATATATCACAAGACGATATATCGGCAGATATTGTTACCATTGTGTCATGTTCGTCCCGGGTCCCCGTCTGTTCGAAGCTTCCGCTCGTCGATTCCTCGAGGGGATGTACCGAACCCACGGCGCCCCGGCACAGGCCGCGGCCGCCGAGCTCCCCGGTCTGATCGCGGAGCTGGATCAGCATGCCGCCGCGGTACGCGACATCCTCGATCTGGGCGTCGGCACGGGCGAAGAGGTATCGCAGACCGTGCTGCTGGCCGGGTATATGCGCGGGCTGATGGACGATATGACCACGCCGATCGCCACACCCGCGGATTGGGCCACCGCCGACTGGTTGCAGCTGCGACTGGCCGGGGCCTGCCTGCAGACCGGGCATCCGGCCGCGTAAACAGCTTTCCGCCGTGAGCCGAGGCGGCTCACGGCGGAAAGAGACCCGCGACTACCTGAGGTGGCGCGGTTCACCGCCCCCGTAGGGCGGCTCACCGCCGTACGGGTTGCCGTACTGCTGGCGATAGTCACTGCCCGGCATCTGCTGACCGAACTCGTCCGGCTCACCCCGGAAACCGCCCTGCGCGGGCTGCGGTTGATCCCATTCCGCCGGGCGCCCGCCGGGCGCCTGCTGCGGCATCCGCTGCCGTTCCCGGGACGCGTCCTCACGCCCGCGCTGATAGGCCTCCGCGTGCCCGCGCATGGCGGGCATCTCCTCCTCCAGGCCGTGGAGCCAGGACTCCCAGCGCTGCTGCATCGGACGCACCAGACCGCCGCCGACACCCACCACCAGGATTCCGCCCAGAGTGGCGAGCACGGCGATCAGCACCGGCGTGGTGACCGCGGTGGCCACCCCGATCTGGTTCAGCGCGGCGATGATGCCGATACCCCAGATGAACACCGACGCGATCCGCCCGATCATCGGGCCGTAGCTCAGCCCGCCGAGTGCGTTGCTCACCAGATCGCTGACCGCGTGCGCGATCGCACCCGCGACCACCACGATCAGGATGGCGACCGCCAGCCGCGGCAGCCACGCGACGATCCCGTTGATCAGGTTGCTCACCGGGTTCGGACCGAAGACACCGAAACCCATCTGCAGCGCGATCAGCAGAATCGCGTAGAAGGCCAGTCTCCCGAGGAGGTCGGATGCGTCGTATTTGCTGCGCGACAGCATCCGCTGGATCCCACCGCGCTCGACGAGCCGATCGAAACCTACCCGCTCGAGAACTTTGTCGACGATCTTCTCGACCACCTTGGCGATGATCCAGCCGATCAGCAGGATGACCAGGAAGCCCAGAAGCTTGGGGACAAATGTCGCGATCGAGCTCCACGCGTCAGAGAATCCCTGCTGGAAATCGATTGCCAAACTCGAGGTTCGCACAAGCCCTTCCCTTCGTTCTCCGAACGAACGTGGCATTTGCCACGAACGGCGTACAGCTCGTTATACCCCGGGAGAACTGGCCGAACCTGCGATTGCGGAATAATTGCTATCGAGCGGACCTGCCGGTGCTGAGAAAGCCCAGCAGATCGTGGCGAGTGATCACGCCGACCGGTTTACCGTCCTCGACAACCATGAGTGCGTCGGTATCCGACAACGCTTTGGTGGCGGCCGAGATCGGCTCGCCGGAACCGATCAGCGGGAACGACGGGCTCATATGCTGGGCCACCGAATCGGTGAGATGGGCTTTTCCGGAGAACACCGCCGACAGCAGATCCCGTTCGGAAACGCTGCCCGCCACCTCACCGGCCATCACCGGCGGCTCCGCACCCACCACCGGCATCTGCGAGACCCCGTATTCCCGCAGAATCTCGATGGCGTCGCGCAGGGTCTCCGACGGATGGGTGTGCACCAGATCGGGCAGTTCCCCCGACTTCCCGCGCAGCACATCGCCGACCAGCGTCTCGGCGGTGGATCCGTCCAGCGGGGTGCGCAGGAACCCGTAGGAGCTCATCCACTGGTCGTTGAAGATCTTCGACATATACCCGCGCCCGCCGTCGGGCAGCAGAACCACCACCACGGCCTCCGGGTCGCGCCGCGCCACCTCGAGGGCCGCGACAACCGCCATACCGCACGAACCGCCGACCAGCAGACCCTCCTCACGGGCCAGGCGGCGGGTCATATCGAAGGAATCCGCGTCGGAAACGGCGATGATCTCGTCGGGGATCGCCGGATCGTAGGCCGTGGGCCAGAAATCCTCGCCGACGCCCTCCACCAGGTACGGCCGGCCGGTCCCACCGGAGTACACCGAACCCTCGGGATCGGCGCCGACGACCTTCACCTTGCCGCCCGACACCTCCTTGAGATAGCGACCGGCGCCGGTGATGGTGCCGCCGGTGCCGACACCGGCGACGAAATGGGTCACCGTGCCCTCGGTATCACGCCAGATCTCGGGACCGGTGGTCTCGTAGTGGCTGTCCGGGCCGCCGGGGTTGGAGTACTGGTCCGGTTTCCAGGCGCCGTCGATCTCCTGCACCAGACGGTCGGAAACGCTGTAGTAGCTGTCGGGGTGGTCCGGGGGCACCGCGGTCGGGCACACCACCACTTCCGCGCCGTAGGCACGCAGCACGTTGCGCTTGTCCTCGCTGACCTTGTCCGGGCAGACGAATACACAGTGGTAGCCGCGCCGCTGCGCCACCAGGGCCAGACCGACGCCGGTATTGCCGGAGGTGGGTTCGACGATGGTCCCGCCGGGACGCAGCTCACCCGACTTCTCGGCCGCCTCGATCATCTTCACCGCGATCCGGTCCTTGGAGCTACCGCCCGGGTTCAGGTACTCGATCTTGGCCGCCACCAGCCCCGCGCCCGTGGGCGCGACCGAGTTCAACCGGACCAGCGGGGTGTTACCGATGAGGTCCACGACATGATCCGCAATGCGCATACCCCCATCGTTGCAGAGGCGTTGCCGGAGACCGCGGTGTGGTCCTGACCGCCGCGCGCAAATCCGGCGGCCGCGCGCCCGAACCTCTAGGATCTGGAAGCTATGAGGCTGCCGAAGTTCGCGCGCGCCACCGCGATTCTGGCCGGTTCGGCGTTCGCGCTGATCGCCGCGCCGGGGGCACCGGCCGGTGCCGCCACCGTGTCGCTGCCCAACGTCCCCACGCTCGCCTACGGCGGGCTGTGCGGAACGAGCATCCGCACCTGGGCCGACACCGGACCACAGTGGCCGGGCCGCGCGATCATCAACGTCAGGGCCGACCCGGTCACCGGTATCGGCCCGGGCGTGCATCCCTTCGCGCCGCTGTGCGAGGTGCTGACCACGGTGTCCTGGCGCAATCTCGACACCGGCGCCACCGGCAGCTATGTGAACAACGTGGTGACCGGGATCTACGGCAGTATCCAGTACTCCCTGTTCCAGAACACCGGCCCGGGCCGGGTGGACGTCACGGTCACCACGAACCACGCGAGCGTTCCGGCGCACGGCAGTTTCGTCGTCCCGGCGTAGTTCCCGGCCGCGAAACGAACGCAACCGCGGAGACCGCCGCGCATACCTCGCGCGACACCGGAGTCGCCAATAAAATCGCTGCACATGGGCGAGACACGGATCGGATGGCGCACGGCCGTAGTGGCCGGCGCCGCGGCCACGCTGTTCGGCTCCGGGGCGGGCACCGCGTCGTGGGCCACCTATCGGCTGCTCACCACCCAGGCCGGTACCGCGCGCGGCATGATCGGGCGCGACACCTCCAAACCGCCGGAAGCCGACGGGATCTACGCACCGCACGGATACGAGACCTGGCGCAACGGCAAGCACGCCGACCTCCACCTGATGGTATTCGGTGACTCCACCGCCGCCGGTCTGGGCTGCCGGACCGCCGCCGAGGTGCTCGGCGTACGGATCGCGCGCGGCCTGGCCGATGCCACCGGGCAGCGGATCCGGTTGAGCACCAAGGCCATCTCCGGGGCCACCTCCAAGGGGCTCGCCGGTCAGGTGGACGCGATGTTCGTCGCAGGTCCGCCACCGGACGCGGCGGTGATCCTCATCGGCGCCAACGACGTCACCAAGAAACATTCCATCGGACGGTCCGCGCAACGGCTGGGCGCGGCGGTCAGCCGCCTGCACGGAGCGGGCAGCGTGGTCGTGGTCGGCACCTGCCCCGACCTGGGCAGCGTCACCGCCATCCCGGAACCCCTGCGTACCGTCGTGCACCGGTGGAGTGTCCGGCTCGCCCGCGCACAAACCGGCGCCACCCGGGCCGCCGGTGGTCACCCGGTGGCGATGGGCACCCTGCTGGGCAAAGATTTCCGCGCCGCCCCGGAGCAATTGTTCTCCGCCGACGGCTTCCATCCGTCCGCCGCGGGCTACGCATTGGCCGCCACACATCTGCTGCCGGAACTGCTGGCCGCGCTCGGTGATCGGGATATGGCCACCGCGGATATTTCCCCGCGGCCGACCGGGACGTAGATTCGAGAGGATCGTACCCGTGAGTAGCGCTCGGTCCGGCCGGTCCGGCACGGGCACTACTCCTCGACTAAGGAGTCCTCATGCCTGAGGCCGTCATCGTTTCCGTTGCTCGTTCCCCCATCGGCCGGGCCAACAAGGGATCCCTTGTGAGCATGCGGCCCGACGACCTCGCCACCCAGATGGTCCGCGCCGCGCTGGACAAGGTACCCGCGCTGTCGCCCGCCGATATCGACGATCTCATGCTCGGCTGCGGGCAGCCGGCCGGTGAAGCCGGATTCAACATCGCCAAGGTCGTCGCCACCCAGCTCGGCTACGACTATCTGCCCGGCACCACCGTCAACCGGTACTGCTCCTCGTCGCTACAGACCACCCGGATGGCGTTCCACGCGATCAAGGCCGGCGAGGGCCACGCGTTCATCTCCGCCGGTGTGGAAACCGTGTCCCGCTTCCCCAAGGGCACCGCCGACGGCTGGCCCGATACCCACAACCCGGCGTTCGGCACCGCCGAAGAGCGCACCGCGACCTCCGCGCAGGGTGGCGTCGCCTGGAAAGACCCCCGCACCGACGACAACATCCCCGACGTCTACATCGCCATGGGCCAGACCGCCGAGAACGTCGCGTCGTTCACCGGCATCTCCCGCGAAGATCAGGACCACTGGGGCGTGCGGTCGCAGAATCGCGCCGAAGAAGCCATCAAGGCGGGCTTCTTCGAACGTGAGATCACCCCGGTGACCCTGCCCGACGGCACCGTCGTCTCCACCGACGACGGCCCCCGCGCCGGCACCACCTACGAGAAGATCTCCCAGCTCAAGCCGGTTTTCCGCCCCGACGGCACGGTTACCGCCGGTAACGCCTGCCCGCTCAACGACGGCGCGGCGGCCCTGGTCGTCATGAGCGATACCAAGGCCAAGGAACTGGGCCTGACCCCGCTGGCCCGCATCGTGTCCACCGGTGTCTCCGGCCTGTCCCCCGAGATCATGGGTCTGGGCCCGATCGAGGCCGTCCGCCGGGCGCTGAAGCTGGCCGGTAAGACCATCGGTGATATCGACCTCTACGAGATCAACGAGGCCTTCGCCGTGCAGGTCCTGGGCTCGGCCCGGGAACTGGGTATGGACCTGGACAAGCTGAACGTCTCCGGCGGCGCCATCGCGCTGGGCCACCCGTTCGGTATGACCGGCGCCCGCATCACCGCCACCCTCATCAACAACCTTCAGACCCACGACAAGCAGTTCGGCCTGGAGACCATGTGCGTCGGCGGCGGTCAGGGCATGGCCATGATCATCGAACGCTTGAGCTGATGCTGCCGCCTCCGGCGCGGGTGGGGGCCCGACCTCGGAGGTGAACGGTCCGGCGGACGAGGGCCGGAGTCGGCTCCGGTCGGCTGTCCTCGATAGGCCGGTCGCGGCTCTCGGATCACGAAATGTTCTATTCGTGGTCCGAGGGCCGTTTCGCGTCACTCCCGGGCATGCGCGCGGAGGTCGTAGATCTGTGCGAGCGGGCCGGGCTCGCCGCTACCGCGTAACGAAACAAGGATCGGCTGCCCGGACTGCACCCGGAAAGCAAGAAACCCGCGCCGTAGCGCGGGCTTCCTAATTGGTCAGCTCCTAGATGGCGCGGACGCTCTGAGCCTGCGGGCCCTTCTGGCCCTGCTCGATATCGAACTCGACGCGCTGTCCCTCATCGAGAGACTTGAAGCCGGAGCCGGAAATAGCGGAGTAGTGGACGAAAACGTCAGGACCGCCACCGTCTTGCGCGATGAACCCGAAGCCCTTTTCGCCGTTGAACCACTTCACACTGCCTTGCGACATACTGTTATTTTACTTCCTGTTGCGAGCCGAGCGATCACATCAACAACCCGTACCCGTCGTCCAGCATGCCACAGACCGGCCGCCACTTCTCGAAAAGGTGAGGTAGCGCACGCCCGGCAAGGCTGTTCGGAAGATGGCCGGCAGCGGTTGTGAGCAGCCGGTGCGGCCGGGTAGCCGGGCTCTGCGACCTGGCCAAACGCTCCCGTTCAGCGCCCGGACGACCCGCTTCGGACCAGCTTTCGACGGCCGCTCCGAAGCATCAGCGCAGCAGGACGGCGAGCACTTCCGGCGCGGTGAAGCGCCGTCCGTAGGAGCTTTCTCCATGCTGGTGCAGGATGCCGATATCGGCAAGTTGCCCGACGAGTTTGTTGGCTCTGTTGTAAGTCACGCCGAGGTGCCGCTGCACATTACGAACGGTGAAGATCGGCTGTTCGAGTGCGTAATCGATCAGGCGGACGGCGTTCTCCGCGCGGAAACCGGCGCCGCGCACCCGAGCCTTCAACGCGTTCTGCACCCGGATCAGGTCTGTGAGCTGTGTGGCCGTGGCGTTCGCGGCCGCCGCGACTCCTTCGGCGAAAAATCGGATCCAGCCATCCCAGTCGCCTGCCGCGCTGACAGCGAGAAGCCGGTCGTAGTATTCGGCCCGTCTGGCTTCGAACCAGGGCGACACCGTGAGCGTAGGTTCCGACAGAACCCCCGACCGGTGCAACTGGAGCACGATGAGCAGCCTGCCGATACGGCCGTTCCCGTCGTTGAACGGGTGCAGGGTCTCGAACTGATAGTGCGCCATGCCCGCCATGATCAAGGGGTCGATTTCGTCATTGGGGCGCATGACCCAATCGGTGAGATCGCGAACCTGTGCTTCCAGGTCGATCCCGGGGGGAGGAGGGATGAAGCGCGCATCGTGCACACGTGCACCACGATGGCTTCCGATGACCACCTGGGTAGTCCGGATCCGGCCGGCCTGGTCGGTGTCGGCAGCCGTGCCGCCGACCAAGATCCCCTGAAGGGATTCGAGCAGGCCCACCGTCAGCGCCCGACCCTCCTCTATCCATCGAAATGCATGGTCCGCGGCGACAACGTAGTTGAACACTTCGCGCATGGTCGCGTCTGCGGGCTGCTCGTCGGCGTCCACCCCGAGAACGTCTTCGAGCGGCGCGTAGGTGCCTTCCAGCGCGGAGGTGCTCTGAGCCTCTTGGCGGAGCGTGGGCTGCCTCAGCAGTGCCGGGTTCGGGAGTTGCCGCGCTGATGCGTCGAGCGCGGCCAGCGCTGCTCGGGCCTTGGCGACCGTGTTGAACGTTCGAACGCCGAGTGCGGGCGTTTCGTTCGGAAGGGGGCCCGGCACATAGGCAACATGCGACCACTCACCCCATCGGGGGTCTGTCCCGCCTATCGGAACAAGCACACCAGTAGGGCTGTTGGCGAAGATTTCGAGGCGCACAATCTAACTCTAATGGCAGTTTAGTTAGATTGTTGCGGCGTTTCGGCGTCGAAATACCACTGATCGGCATGAGCATGGATCCGGAACCGGACAGCGCTACCGCGCATGCGGCCACCGCCGACACGACCCGCCACCTGCCGCCCAATCGTGCCCGTGATGCGTGAACAACACTGCCTCGGCCCATACCCAGCATGATCGGGGCCGTTCCCCGGAACCGTCCTCACCCTGGAGAGTGAGATTCGGCAGGCGGTGTCGCCCCCCGATACTACGAGCCGGCCGGCGGCGCCGACCGGCTCGTAGGTGAACCCAGACCGGCTCGATAGAAGTCCCGTAGCAATGCGATCTCCGCGCCGTGATGCAGTAGTTCCCGGTGCGTGTGCAGCACGATTCCCGCAGTCGACCAGTCGGCGAGCATGCCGTCCGGCGGTCCCGCCGGCTCGGCCAGCCCGGTGCTACCGAGACCCGCGACACCGACGATCCACGCCTGGTAGGCGGTGTCGAGCTGCTCCAATGCCGCCGCTGCCGTCCCGGCGTAGCGGAACGAGGCGAAATCGACGGGCGGATGACCGAATCGCTCCAGTCCCGCCTCCAGCAGGACGATCACATGCCCCAGCCGCCACGCGATGGTGGTCACGGGGGCGGGGTCGGGCGGCGGTATCGCGAAGTCACAGGTGAACCCACCGTCCGCGGGACGAACCGTCCACATCCCGGGTACCGGCTCCCAGAAGTACTCCTCGTCGGTGAGCCCGTTCAGCCGGGTGCGTAGCTGTCTCGACCAATGCGTTTCCAGCTGGCCTCTTATCTCGGCATTCCAGTCCAGGCTCATGGCGTCCACACTGTCCATTCCGACCGCCGCGGACAACCGGTTTTCGCTGCCTCCGAACACTGCCCGGAAACGCCCGGTCCGGAGACACGAAGACGGCCCCCGCCGGAGCGAGGACCGTCTTCGGACAGTTGCGGCTGCTACTAGTCGCTCTGGAAGTAGCTCAGCAGGCGCAGGATCTCGACGTAGAGCCAGACCAGGGTGACGGTCAGGCCGAGCGCCACACCCCAGGCCGCCTTCGGCGGGGCCTGGGCGCGGATGAGCTGGTCGGCAGCATCGAAGTCCAGCAGGAAGCTGAACGCGGCGATGGCGATGACCACCAGGCTGAAGATGATCGCGACCGGGCCGCCGTCGCGCAGGCCGAAGCCGCCGTCGGTGAAGAAGCTCGCGATCAGGTTGCCGACGACCAGGACCAGGATGCCGATCATGGCGCCGATGAGCATGCGGGTGAACCGCGGGGTGACCCGGATGGCACCGGTCTTGTAGACGACCAGCATGCCCGCGAACACACCGAAGGTGCCGAGGATGGCCTGGCCGATCATGCCCGCGCCGCCCGCGCCACCGAAGCTGATATCGGTGAACATGAACGACAGGGCGCCGACGAAGACACCTTCGGCGACCGCGTAGGAGAGTACGAGTGCCGGATTGTCGGCCTTGTTACCGAAGGTGGCGACCAGGACGAGAACCAGTCCGATGATGCCGCCGGCGATGACGAACAGCGGCGCGAGGCCGTTGTTTGCGCTGGTCAGGATGTAGGTGACCAGCGCGGAGAGCGCGAGAACGCCGAGCGTGATACCGGTTTTGGTGACCACGTCGTCGATGGTCAGCGACCGGGTCGGCGCCTGCGGGTAGGGCTGCTGCTGATACTGCGGGGGATACTGCTGGTTGCCGTACTGGTAACCCAGCTGACCCGCGCCGGCGGCGGTCGAGCCGAAGCCCGCGTAGCCGGTTTCCTGCTTCGGCAGATTCTTGAATACCGGATTGCTTGTGGCGCGCACCGCAAATCCCTTTCTCGGAGTTCGTTGGCCATACCGGAGCACGACCGTCGGCTCGAGCTGTTACTCGATATCCAACTGTCCATCCAACGATCACCACCCCTGGCGGAGTTCCCGGATGGGACGGCAAGACAGACAAACCGGACCTTACCGCCGGTCGGGCCGCGATGAGTCACGGACGGGGTCATGACATGCGGCGGGATTGCCGGGCGCGACCTGGGTGGATGCGGATATCACCTGTTCACAGGGTGTCGTATCCAATTACGCAAGATCCTTGCCTATAATCGGTCCGCCAGGCTTCCGCTCCACACCGAATCGAGGCGGCATGCTCCCAGGGGATCTCCGGTATCGGCGCGGCGTCCGGGCGCTCACCCTGGCCGTGGCAGCCGGTTGCGCGGCCGCCTTCCCGGCGCTGAGCGCCCCCGCCACGGCCGCACCCCCGGAGATCACCTGCGGCTGGAGCCCGCGCATCAACGCAGACACCTTCAACGTCGCCTTCCCGGACACCTTCGCCAACTACTGGATGACCCTCGTACCCGCCGCGCCCGGCGCCGGTGTGACACTGCGCGGCGAGTTCCCGCACGCGCGCTATATATCGTTCGTCACCTATTCGGCGCTCGGGGAGGCCACGGACGTGGTCACCGATACGTCGATCACTCCGGACGCCGGTTCGGTGAACCCGTTCCCGGACGGGGCCGACCGGCAGGCGGCGAACCGCTCCTACACAGTGCGGGTCGTGGCCGGTGAGCGGCCGGCGAATCCCGAACCCAACACTCTGTACGCCCGGCCCGCCAATGGCGTGATCCCGGTCCTGTACCGCGTCTACCGGCCCGACGCCGGGCGGGACGCGATGGGCGGCACCGGCCTGCCCCGGACCACCGTGCACACCGCCGGCGGCGGATCCTACGACCTCGCCGACTGCGGTACGAGCACCAGCGCTTCCGATCCGCACGGGGTGTTCTCCCAGGGCCGCTCCCGGCTCGGCGGACGGGCCGTTCCGCCGCCGCACGCCCCGCAGTGGGCGGGCCGCGAAGGCGGCGGCCTGTTCCCCAACCCCGACAACAAATACCTGGCGACTCTGGTGGATACCGGTCGCACCGCGGTGGTTCGCGGCAGGCTGCCCGATACTCCCGACACCTACCCGGGCACGGCCCGGATGGATGCCGCCCAGCTGCGCTACTGGTCGATGTGCACCGGCGACGGCCCGTCGACCAGCACTATCGGCTGCCTCGTCGACGACGAACTGCCGGTCGACGCGAACGGCGAGTACACGATCGTGGTCTCGGCACCGGAGCAGCGGCCGGACCCGGCGTGCGGAGTCGCCTGGCTGCCCGCGAATTCCGGCGAGACGCTGTTGATCATGCGGAACATGCTGCCCTCCGGAGATTTTCCGAACGCGGTACAGGGTGCGGACCCGGAGAATCCGGAACCGGTGCTGGGTCCGTACTACCCGCGGATCACCTACCCGTCCGGTAGTGCGGATGCGGACGGAGTGTGCCCGGCCATCCGGTGAGCTCGCCACCGTGGGTGGCGGTGACGCGTCATCCGGCACCCGCCTCGTTCCGCGAGAATCGGTCACCATGACCGAGTTCACCGCCGCGGCGGCCGCGCCGTCCGTGCTGTTGTACCGGCTGACCCGCGCCACCAGTGTGCGGCTGGCCGCGGCGTTCACCGCCGCCGGAATGCCCGATCTGCATCCGCGGCATGCCCTGCAACTCTTCCCGCCGCTGCTCGCGGGCGGGCAGCGGGTCACGGAGCTGGCACCGCGGATCGGGGTGACCCGGCAGGCCACCGCACAGGTGGTCGGCACGCTGGAGCGCGGCGGGTATCTCGTCCGGACCGCGGATCCGACCGATCGCCGGGCGAAGCTGGTCTGCCTGACCGACCGCGGCCGGGCGGCGTTCGGGGTACTGCGCGACAGCATGGGCGCGGTGGAACAGGATTGGGCGCGTGCCCTGGGACCGGAACGAGTGGCGGAATTCCGGGAGATGCTCGCGCTGCTGCTCGACGAATCCGGAAGCGGTGGAACGCTACCCGGCTGAACCGGATCGGCGCCGGCTACATCACCAGCACGAGGATCACGACGATGATGAGCAACCCGATCAGCAGTCCGATGGTGACGGCCACGGTGGGGCTGGGCGGCGAGGATTGCCCACGACCGGCCGGTGGCGCGACAGCGGTCGCGACGGGTTGCTGCGGCTGGGCACGGCGGGGCAGCGGGCCGGACCGGGGACTGCGCAACCCGGCGGCGGAGTTACGGGCCGCCCAGGCCGGAATCGTGCCGTCCTCGGTACGTACCGGTGCGCCGAGGATATTGTCTGCGGCGCCGGGACCGAAAGCGGCGGCGAGGATTTCGTCACGCGCCTGCGCCATGGTCGGGCGCCGCTGCGGGGCGGGTTCCATCATATGCAGCAGCGCGCGGGTCAGAACCCCGCTGCGATTGGGTGGGATGATCTGCGCCATGGCGGCACGCTCGACGATGGCGTCGCTGTCGTCGTCCATCCCGAACGGCGGCTGCCCTTCGATGGCGGTGTAGAGGGTGGCGCCGAGGGAGAACACATCACTGGCCGCGGTCGGGCGGGCGCCGCGGGCCACCTCCGGGGGAAGGTAGGCGGGCGTACCGGTGATCATTCCGTCCGGTTCGTCGGAGGCCTCGTTGATACTGCGGGAGATACCGAAATCGCTCAGCTTCGCCATCCCGACCCCCGGGCCGCGATCGGCCACCAGGATATTGCCCGGTTTGATATCGCGGTGCACGATACCGACGTGGTGGGCGGCGGCCAGCGCGTCGGCCACCTGCGCGCCGATCTGGGCCACCTCGATCACCGGGAGGGTGCTCACCAGGCCGAGCGCCCGGGCGACACTGCGTGAGGGCAGATGCTCGATCACCAGCCAGGGCTCCCCCGCCTCGAGCACCACGTCGTAGACGGCGATGGCGTGCTCATGGGACAGCTTGGCGGCAACCCGGCCCTCGTGCACGATCTGGTCCCGGACCCGGCGGGCCTCGGCTTCGTCCAGCCCGGCCGTGGACAGCACCTGTTTGATGGCGACATCGCGGTTCAGCAACCTGTCGTGGGCGAGCCATACCGCCCCCATGCCGCCACCGCCGAGCTTCGACTGCAGGCGGTACCGGCCGGCCACCAGATAATCCGGGCCGACGATGGGACGGGGGCGATCGATCATGGGAGTGAGACTAGCCGAATTCGGTGGTAGCTGGCCGGATTCGGAGCGGGACCGCAGGTCGGGTGACCGCGTTCACGACACTCGGTCGTAGCTGTGCCCGATGGGCTTCCGGGGGCAGCTTTCCACGACTAGGCTATCGAATGTATGTTCGATATCGGAAGTAGCTGGGGCGGTGCCGACCACTTCGGTGCGCCGATCCGGCCATCCGGCGCCGGCGTGGAAGTGGGTGAGAACTGTGGCGGCACGACCCCCGAAGGCCAGCGGCGCACAACTGCGGGAGCTGGCCGAACTGCGGCGGGCACGCACCGCGGGCGGCCCCGGCTGCGCGCGCCCGCCGGTGGCCGTACCCCGGACCGGCCACGCGACCTCCGTCCCGGTCGCACCGGCGACATCGGTCCGGCGCGAAATACTGCCCGTACCCCCGGCCCTCGCCCCCCTGCTCCCCGACCACGGCCTGGTCAAAGGCACGGTGGTGGCCTATACCGGCGCCGGATCGCTGCTGGCCGGTCTGCTCGCCGCGGTCACCGGGCCGGGCGGGCACGCGGCCGCGGTGGGTCTGCCCCGGCTCGGTTTGCTCGCCGCCGCCGAGATGGGCGCGCGACTGGACCGTCTCGCCGTGGTCGCCGATGCCGGACACGATCCGGCGGAGGTGGCCGCGGTGTTGCTCGATGGGATGGAACTGGTGGTGCTCGGCCTCGGCGGCGCCGCGGTACCCCCCTCCCGCGCCCGGGTACTGGCCGCGCGGGCCCGCGGAAAGGGCGCCACCCTGCTCGTCACCGACGGCTCCTGGCCCGCCCCGGACCTGCGGCTGGAAAGCCGGGTGGCCGGTTACACCGGACTCGGGACGGGCAGCGGGCGGATCCGGTCGATCAGCCTCGATATCGAGGTCCGCACCGGGACCGGCGCACCGAGCCGCGGCCGGCTGGCCGCACGGCCGCTGGGCGGCCGGGTCGAATGGATCGCGCTCGCCGATACCACCGACATCACCGGCGCACCGGAAACCACAGAACGGGAGCGCTCGGTTGCCTCCTGATCGATCCTCGTCGCGCCGGGCCCTGGCGGTGTGGTGCCCGGACTGGCCCGCGGTCGCGGCGGCGGCCGGGGCGGGGCTCCCGGCGGACCGGCCGGTAGCGGTACTGCACGCGAACCGGGTGGTCACCTGTTCGGCCACCGCCCGGGACGCGGGAGTACGGCGTGGTATGCGGAAACGCGAAGCGCAGGGCCGCTGCCCGGAACTGTTCGTCGCACCACCCGACCAGGACCGTGACGCCCGGCTGTTCGAACCGGTGGCCGCGGCGGTCGACGATCTCGCGTCCGGGGTGGAGGTGCTGCGGCCCGGGTTGCTCGCACTCCCCGCGCGCGGAGTAATCCGGTATTTCGGATCGGCGGAGGCGGCGGCCCGGCGGATACTGGCCGCCGCTGCCGCCGCCGGGGTGGAGGCGCGGATCGGTATCGCCGACGAACTGCCGACCGCGATCATCGCCGCCCGGCACGGCACGATCGTGGCGCCCGGCGGGGACGCGCGATTCCTGGCGCCACTGCCGATCGGCGAACTGGCCGCCGAACCGGGCCCCGCGGAGCGGGAACGGGCGGCCCTGCTGGATCTGCTGCATCGGCTCGGCCTCCGCCGGATCGGTGATTTCGCCACGTTGACCTCCGCTCAGGTCGCCTCCCGCTTCGGCAGCGACGCGATACTCGCCCATCGCCGGGCGCGCGCGTTACCGGAACGTCCCCCGGCTCCCCGGCAGCTCCCCCCGGACCTGGAGGTCCGGTTGCCCTGCGATCCGCCGATCGACCGGGTCGACGCCGCCGCTTTCGCCGGACGACTGCTGGCCACCCGGCTGACCGCCGGACTGTCCGCGGCCGCCGCGGCCTGCACCCGGCTCGAGATCCGCGCCGAAACCGCGACCGGCGAACAGCTGTCACGAGTGTGGCGGTGCGCCGAACCGCTGACCGCCGACGGGGTGGCCGACCGCGTGCGCTGGCAGCTCGACGGCTGGCTCACCCGTCCCACCGGCCGGCCCACCGCACCGGTCACCCTGCTGCACCTGATCCCGGTGGAAGTGGTGCCCGCCGCCGCACTACAGCTGGGTCTGTGGGGCGATACCGGTACGGGAGACGAACGCGCACTACGCGCGCTGGTCCGGGTGCAGGGACTGCTCGGCGGCGACGCGGTGCAGGTGGGGGTGCTCAGTGGCGGACGCGGGCCCGCCGAGCGGGTGACCATGGTCACCTTCGGCGACGAGCCCGCCCCGGAGACCGATCCGGCCCCGCCCTGGCCCGGGCGGATCCCCGAACCGGCGCCCGCGGTGATCATGCTCAACCGCCCGCCCGTAACCCTGGAAACCGCGGAAGGCGCTCCCGTCCGGGTCACCGACCGTGGGCTGTTCAGCGGACCGCCCGCCCGGTTGCGCTGGGGGCGGTCGAGCTGGCGGCTCACCGCCTGGGCAGGCCCCTGGCCGCTCGACGAACTGTGGTGGTCGCCCGGGACCGCGCCCGCCGCCCGCGCCCAGGTGGAACTACCCGGACCGCACAGCCTGCTGCTGCTCGCCCGGGACGACCGGTGGTGCGTGGAGGGACTCTACGAATGAGCGGGCACCGCCCGGTCAGTAACCATCGCAGGAGTCGAAGGCCGCGTCCTTGTCCGCGTTGAAGGTGTCGATCTGGCCGTTGACCTCATCGACCGAGGCATTGCGTTCCAGCAGATCCGCCAGCGACCGCAGATTGTCGCGATAGGTGCGCATCGGGGTGGACACGTCATTGGGGACGTCGGGATTCAGTTCCCCGTCGATCATGTCGGCGGTGTTGCGGAGCGCGGTCATCGCGGCCTGCTTCTTGGGCTCCAGATCCGGTGCCTTGCTATCGCTGGCATCGATATAGGCGTTGAAGGCGTCCACCGCGGGATTGTTGTTGTCCCGGAGCGCCTCGCAGACATCGGTGGCGGCCGCGGACGCGGCGGCGGCACGCGACGACGAGGCGGCGGCCGACGAGGATTGGACCTCCGAGGTGTACAGCTGCAACTCGGACCGGTTCACCTCCGCGGTACCGGTCACGGTGTTCGAGCAGGCCGCCAGGAAGCCACCGGCGACCAGTGCGGTCACCGCGGCGGCGAGACTGGCTCGTTCGAATCGTCGCATCGGTCGGCAACTCCCCTCGGATGCCCACGAACCCCGTATTTTCGCCCCGGCGCGCCGGACATCTGAGCCACCGGTGTTGTCAACCGTACTGGGTCGGGTCCGATTTCGGCCCGCCAGCCTCCGATTGATGATCAACCGAGATCCGCGCTACCCGGTCGCGATATCGATGACCAGGCGATTCGGCATCGGCTCCGCCACCACGGTGAAGCCCGGCTCGTCACCGGCGACCCCGACGAACGACTGGGTGATCCCCTCGAACACCGTGGTCCGATACACCCCCGCGACGCCCGGCACCGCGGGATCGGTGGCCGGGTCCGGCCCGGCGTAGGGCGCCACCCCCGTATCGAACGGGTACCCCGATCCGGTGATCCGCACCTCCAGTACGGAATCACCCGCCACCTGGAGTTCGCGCCCGCTGCCGTCCTGGACAGCCCGTCCCGTGTACCACACGCTGAACCCCGGAGTCCCCTGTCCGCCCAGGTAGTACTCCACCCGGTCGAACCCGGGATGCCGGCTCAGCCGGACATCGCTGACGGTCAGTTTGGCGCCGGGCGAGGCCTCCGCCTGTTTGGGCACCGTATCGTCCGGCGCCGGGGCAGGCTGCCCGGGCAACGGGAACGGCGGCACGGGCAAACCCGGGATATCCGCCTCCGAACTGGGCAGGGCCGGAGCCGCCTCCGGGGAGCTAACCGGTGGTGTGGACCCGGAATCGGCACACCCCGCGAGACACCCCAGCATCACGGCCACCACCAGAACACGCCCGGTACGCATGAGCCCGATGCTAACCGCAGTGGCCGCTGTCCTGCGGTAACGCCCACTCGCACGGTGTGCCCCGGCGGCCCGCGACCGGCCGGCGGCGGCCGTGAACACCCTCGCCCGGATCGGTATCCACCGGGGCGGTCTACACCGCGCGGCAACGATCTAGCACACTTGTCCCGTGCGAGACGTGGAGGACCTATTCGAAAGGTTGCGCCGCTATCCGGATGTGGAGGCCACGAACCTCTATGCCGCCGACGCCGCCGACCGCCTCTTACTCGACGTCGCCGCCGACGCGCTGACCGAAGCGGCCATCGGCGGCGGGAGGGTCGTGGTGATCGGGGACGGGTACGGCGCGCTCACTCTCGGCGCTGCCACCGCACACGATCTGACCGGTATCCGGGTCCATCAGGATCTGCTGACCGGCGAACTCGCCCTGGCCGCCAATGCCCGCGGACTCGGTCTCACCGACCGCTACACCGCGTACCCGCTCGGCGCGAACCTGCTGACCGGTGCGACAGTGGTCCTGCTGCGGTTACCGCGCGTACTCGCCGGCCTCGCCGAAATCGCCGAGGCCATCGCCCGTTACGCGGATCCGGAGGTCCGGGTATTCGCGGGCGGCCGGGACAAATACCTGACCAAGGCGATGAACGACGTGCTGGGCGAATCATTTTCCGAGGTCCGGGCCAGCCGGGGCCGCCAGAAATCCCGCGCCCTGCTGGTCCGGTGCCCGAAACCGATGGGGGAACCGCGGTTCCCGCTGCGCGAGCATATCGGCGAACTCGATATCGACGTGGTCGCCCACGGCGCCGCCTTCTCCGGGACGCGCCTGGATATCGGCACCCGGTTCCTGCTCGAACACCTGCGCGCCATGAAACCCGACGCCCGCGACGCCGTCGATCTGGGTTGCGGCACCGGAATACTGGCCGTCGCCCTCGCCCGATCCCGCCCGGGCCTCGCCGTCGTCGGCACCGACCAATCCGCGGCGGCGGTGGCCTCGGCGACCGCCACCGCGGCCGCCAACCACGTCGCCGATCGGGTCCGGGTGATCCGTGACGACGCCATGTCCGGCGCCTCCGACAACAGCGCCGACCTGGTCGTCTGCAATCCGCCGTTCCATGTCGGCGCCGCCGTGCACACCGGCTCGGCCATCAAGATGTTCGCTCAGACCGGCCGGGTACTGCGACCGGGGGGCGAACTGTGGACCGTGTACAACAACCATCTCAATCACCGCACGGTCGTCCAGCGGATGGTGGGTCGCACCGAGGTCATGGGCCGCAACCGGAAATTCACGGTCACCCGATCCGTACGCGGCCTGCACGATCCCATCCGTTAGACCGGTCGCGGATCAATCGATCCGCCGCCGATGCGCCCAGCGGGTGAGCGCGTTCCGGTTCGACTGCTGGGTTTTACGCAGCACATTCGAGGCATGCGTCTCCACTGTCTTCACCGAGATGAACAGCTTCTCGGCGATCTCGCGATAGGTGTAACCGCGGGCCAGCAGCCGCAGCACCTCCAGCTCCCGCGGGGTCAGGGAATCCAGCTCGGGATCCAGCGGCGGCTCCGGCACCGGGGACCGCCCGGTGAACGAATCCAGTACGAAACCCGCCAGCCGCGGACTGAACACGGCATCGCCCCCGGCCACCCGCCGGATACCGTCGGCCAGTTCGGCACCGGAAATAGTTTTGGTGACATACCCGCGCGCACCGGCCCGGATCACCGCGATGACATCCTCGGCGGCATCGGACACACTCAGCGCCAGACATACCGGCCCACTGTCGATTCCGTGCAACACGGCGACGCCGCCACCATCGGGCATATGCACATCGAGCAGCACCACATCGGGTTTGGCGGCATTGATCCCGGCAACCGCCTCGGCCACACCGCCGGCCTCCCCCACCACCTCCATATCGGGCTCCCGGCCCAGCTCGGCCCGCACACCGGACCGGAACACCGCGTGATCATCGACGAGAAAAACCCGCACACGCACCCTTTCTGTAATTTTGGCGCCGCCTTCGGCTGTAATTTTGGCGCCGCCTTCGGCGACGCGGGGTTGCGGCCCCCTGGGCGTCGCCTTTCCGCCCTCGAGACTTGTGGCTTCGCCACGTGCGCTTCGAGGGCGGAAAGGCGACGCGGGCCGCAACCCATTGTGGGCCTCGTCGGGCTCGGCGCTGTGGGGGGTGAGGGGGGATGGGGTGGCGGGGGTGGGTGGGGATGGGGTGGCGGGGGTGGGTGGTTCCGTTGCGCGGCGGGAGGGGGTGGTTCCCGTTGCGCATCGGGCGGGGGTAGTTCCGGTGCGCACTGGGCGAGAGGCGGGGCGAGGGCCGGGGTACTCACGCTCGCCGAAGGCGCGATGGAACTCGCGCACCGCAGTCTGTGATCCCGCGTCCAGAGGCTGCGAGGGTGGGTTGACATCGTCGGGATAACGCCTGGTCAGGATGCTGCATCGGGGAGCGACGGCACGCCTTGCCACAGCGCTGCGGCGCGAAGCGGTATTGCGATCGGCGTGGGCCGCGGCGCTGAAGGCGTGCGACGGTTGGACATACTTCGCGTCGCCTGTGCCGAGGGTGCCGCGGTGAGGTGAGGCCGCGGAAGTTTCGCTGGTACCGGGGGCCGCGGCTTTCGGGCCGATTCTCACCGGCGCCCGGCGCGGGTGCCGGCGGGGCCGGGACCGGGGGTGGGGCCGGTGGCGAATTCCGGTGGGGTCACTGTGACCGGTTCGGGTCGGGCGTCGGATGAGCGTGGGACTGCGTGTTCGCGATCGGTCTCGGTGGGTTCCCCGGTTTCCGCGCCCTTCGCGGCGGGGTCGCCGGAGTCGTTGCGCGGCATGACGATGCGGACTTCGGTACCGCGGGCGGGGGCCGAGACGATCTCGACCGTGCCGCCGCGACGCTCCACCCGGGCGCGGATGGAACGGGCCAGGCCGTGCCGGTCCTCGGGGACCGCGTCGGGGTCGAAGCCGGTGCCGCGGTCGCGGACGAATACGGCAACCTGATGCGGTTCGGCTTCGGCGAACAGATCGATATCGGTGACCCCGGCGTGTTTGGCGGCGTTCACCAGGGCTTCCCGGGTGGCCCCGAGAACCGCGGTGAAATGTTCCCGTGGCAGGCCGGAACCGGACTCCTCGCCGTCCATGGCGACATCACCGACCGTGACGGGCGTGACCTTCACCCCGTGCTGGTCTTCGACCTCGCCGGCGATGGTGCGCAGCGCGGCGGCCAGGCTGGATTCGGCGGGACCGGAATCGGCGAACAGCCACCGCCGCAGTTCGCGTTCCTGACTGCGGGCCAGACGCAGTACCTCCTGCGAATCGCCGGCCTGGCGTTGAATCAGCGCAAGCGTCTGAAGCACGGAATCATGGAGGTGGGACGCGATTTCCTCACGCTCCTCGTTGCGGATGCGGGCAGCCCGCTCGGCGTTGAGTGAATGCATCAGCCGCAGACCCAGCGGCACCGTCAGCAGACCCACCCCGATCAGGGTGGCCGCGACCGCCAGTAGCGCCGACCCCAGCGAACCCCAGTCCACCTGCGACAGCACCACCACGGTCAGCCCTGCCACCACGAGGGTGACACCGGCGATGATGCGCGACCAGGTGACGACGGACGGTTTCGCGGGCAGACCCACCAGCGACCGGGGACCGTCCGCGTCGTACTCGCGCCACACCAGGGCCGCGCCGACCGCGATCACCACCAGCGGCGCGACCACTCGGGCCGCCGTACCGCTGAACGCCCACGACACGGCCACCGAAAGACCGAGTCCGAGCAGGGCGAGACCGATTGCCTGCCGGCGTTCGGCGCCCGACGGCCGGGCGTCGTCCGCCCCGCCCGGTGTGAAGATCCAGAGCAGGCCGTAGGCCACGATCCCGGCGCCTGCCAGCGCCGACAGCAGCACGAATGCCATCCGGACCTTGAGCACGTCGATACCGAGGTGATCGGCCAGACCGCCGGCCACCCCGCCCACGATCCGGCCGCCGGAACGACGGACCAGCGGCGCCGCGGTGCCGGGGTCCGCCCCGGCGGCGGCCCCCCGCGCGTAGAAGGCAGGTCCGAACGGGCACATACCCTCGATACTGGCACGCGCGCACCCCGCCGACCATCGGGAAACACCCTGATATCAGGGTCGCCCGCCGTTATCGACGGTGGTAGGGAACTTTTCCGGAGCAACTTCAGGGTTCCCCCCGATGTGTGCCGGGCCACCACGAGCGGACCATGGATTCATGACGAAAACGAGCTTCGGGGATCAGCTCCAGCAGATGTGGCAGACACGGCCGACCCGGCTGCCCCGCCACGGGCCGATCGCCGGAGTCGCGGCCGGTTTCGGGCACCGATACGGGATCGACCCGGTCCTGGTGCGGGTGGCGTTCGTCGTCTCCACCATCTTCGGCGGCGCCGGGATCGTTCTGTACCTGGTGGGGTGGCTGCTGTTCCCCGAGCCGGGCGACCGCGCCTCGATGGCGGAATCGCTCACCCGGAGAGGTCCGAGTTCACCCGGCCAGACCAAGACGATCGTGCTGATCGTGGCCCTGGCCATCGCCGTGAGCACCATGGGCCCGGTGGGAATCGGTCTCGGCGGATCGGGCGTCATCTCGCTGGCACTCATGCTGGCCGCCTGGTGGATGCTCTATCTGCGGGCCCCGGTCCCGCCGCCGCTGCCCCCGGGCCACGCGGCGCCCGAACCGCTCGCCGGTCCGGGGACCACCGGCTACCCCGGTGCCGTGTTCCCGCAGGGCGGCGCGGAACCGTACCCGTACGACAGTGGCCTCTACACCCCCTACACCCGGCTTCCGGACCGGTACACCCCGGACCGGCCGCCGGGCGGCACGGACGCGGCTCCGGCGAACCCGGCACCGGGCTCGACCGCACCCGACGCCCGGTCGACCACCGGAACCGCGCCCACCGGAACCTCGTCCGGCGGAACCGTCGAGCTGAGCAAAACCGGTACCGGACAAACGGACCGCCCGGCAGCGACGTCCGAGGAAACCCGGGACGCCGGTCCCGCTGCCGTCCCGCCGCCGCCCACCGGCTCCGGTAGCACGCGGCGAGCGGAGACCACGGGCACCACCGGGTCGGCGCCCGGGAAACCGGAGGGCGACGCGCCGATCGATAGAGGCAAGGCCGGCGCCCCGCATCCCATCCACCGCACCCCACCCTCCTGGGATCCGCTGGGTGTCGCGCCGCTCGCCTGGGATCTGCCCGAACCCGCGCCCACCCGTGCCGTCACGACCACCGTGGACAAACGGCCGCGTTCCCGCTTCACACCGGTGGTCCTCGGACTGGCCATTCTGGCGGCCGCGATCGCGGGCGCGGCACGGATCGCCGGTGCGGAGTGGATGACGCCCGGCCGGATAGCCGCCGTCGCCCTGGTGGTGATCGGCCTGGGGCTGGTGATCGGATCGTTCCGGCGGCGAGGTCACGGGCTTCTGGTCGTCACCGCGCCGCTGGCGGCGTTCGTGGTACTGGCGGCGGTGATCGGCCCGGTCGATTTCGGGAACCCCACCATGGGTGACCGCACCTGGGCTCCGGCGTCGGCCGCGGAGGTGAAACCGGAATACGCCGTCACCATGGGATCGGGCACTCTCGACCTGCGCGGCGTCGAGTTGACCGGGAACCGGACCGTGGATATCGAAGTGCAGATGGGTGAGGCGGTGGTCCTGGTACCCGAGAACATGAACGTACGCACCGAATGCACGGTCCGGATGGGCGACGCGACCTGCCCCGATGGGCTCACCGGCCCCGGCGGCGACGCACCGGTGCTGAACTTGAACGTGCAGGTCCGGATGGGAAATGCGGAGGTGCGTCGTGGCTGATCAGCAGACGAGCGGGGAACCGGGGGCACAGGCCGGAGCAATGCCCGGGGGCGGCGGGAACGGGAGCCGGGGGCGGTTCTCCCCCGGACTGCTCATCACCGGCCTGCTCGCGCTCCTCGCCGGTGTGTGGGCGCTGACGGGACCGGGCAACTGGGGATTCGCGTCGATGATCCCGATGGGCTGGATCCTCGTGGCGGGCGCGATCGTGGCCGGCCTGGCGCTGGTGATCTCGCCCAGAAAGCGCCGCTGATCCCCCTGAACGACCACTGGCGATCCGGCCGGACCCGCTGGGGCCCGGCCGGATCGCTGTCAGCTCATTCCCACTCGATGGTGCCCGGCGGTTTGCTCGTCACATCCAGCACCACCCGATTGACCTCGGCGACCTCGTTGGTGATCCGGGTCGAGATCCGTTCCAGCACCTCGTAGGGCAGCCGGGTCCAGTCGGCGGTCATCGCGTCCTCACTGGAGACGGGCCGCAGCACGATCGGATGGCCGTAGGTACGGCCGTCGCCCTGCACCCCCACACTGCGTACATCCGCGAGCAACACCACCGGGCACTGCCAGATCTGCCCGTCCAGCCCGGCCGCGGTGAGTTCCTCCCGCGCGATCGCATCGGCCTGCCGCAACGTACCCAACCGGTCCTCGGTGACCTCGCCGATGATCCGGATCGCCAGACCCGGGCCCGGGAACGGCTGGCGGGCCACGATCTCCTCCGGCAGCCCGAGTTCACGGCCGACCGCGCGAACCTCGTCCTTGAACAGCAACCGCAACGGTTCGACCAGCTCGAACTCGAGATCATCGGGCAGACCGCCCACATTGTGGTGCGATTTGATGTTCGCGGTCCCGGTACCACCGCCGGATTCCACCACATCCGGATACAGCGTGCCCTGGACCAGGAATTCCACCGCCGGTGCGGATTCCCCGGCGGTCTGCTCGCCGACCACCTCGCCCACCGCGTCCTCGAACGACCTGATGAACTCCCGGCCGATGATCTTGCGCTTCTCCTCCGGATCGGTGACGCCCTTCAGTTCCCCGAGGAACTTGTCCACGGCGTCCACCGTCACCAGACGGGCACCGGTGGCGGCCACGAAATCCCGCTGCACCTGTTCGCGTTCCCCCGCCCGCAGCAGCCCGTGATCGACGAATACGCAGGTGAGCTTGTCGCCGATAGCACGCTGCACCAATGCGCCCGCCACCGCGCTGTCCACCCCGCCGGAGAGAGCGCAGATCGCGTGCGCGTCCCCGATCTGCTCACGGACCCGCTCCACCATCGCTTCGGCGATATTGGCGGGTGTCCACTCCGGCGCGATACCGGCCATCTCGTGCAGGAACCGGCTCAGCACCTGCTGTCCGTGCGGGGAATGCAGCACCTCGGGGTGGTACTGCACACCCGCCAGCCGGCGCGCGCGGTTCTCGAAAGCCGCGACCGGCGCCCCCACGGTGGTACCGGTGACCTCGAACCCCTCGGGCGCATCGGTCACCGCGTCCCCGTGGCTCATCCATACCGGCTGCAGCCGCGGCAAACCCTCGTGCAGCAGACCGCCGTCGATGTCCAGTTCGGTCCGGCCGTATTCGCGGGTGCCGGTATTGGTCACCGTGCCGCCGAGCGCCTGCGCCATCGCCTGGAACCCGTAACAGATACCGAAAACCGGGACATCGAGCTCGAACAAGCGGGGATCCAGCGCCGGCGCCCCCTCCGCGTACACGCTGGCCGGGCCGCCGGACAGGATCACCGCCAACGGCTTCTTATCCGCGATCTCGGCCACGGTCGCGGTATGCGGGACCACCTCGGAGTAAACGCTCGCCTCCCGGACCCGGCGGGCGATCAACTGCGCATACTGCGCACCGAAGTCGACGACAAGAACGGGTCTCTGGGAGTGCGTCACCCGCATGAGTCTAGTAAGCCCCGAATCAGGCCTCCGACCTGCCCACTGAACCCGTCGGGGTGGGTGCGCCGACCCATGGACTCAAGCGCGGACGCTCAGGCCCACCTTCTGGAATTCCTTGAGGTCGGAGTAGCCGGCCTTGGCCATCGACCGCCGCAGGCCGCCCACCAGGTTGAGTGATCCGAAGGGATCGTCGGAGGGGCCGGTGAGGACCTGTTCGAGGCTCGGCCGGACCGTCGCCGCGGGGGCCGGGTTCAGGCCCAGCTCGTCGGCCAGATCCCAGGGCTGGTCCAGGGACAGCAGTGAACCGCGCGGTACCGAGGGGTGCGCGGCGGCCGAGGGCCAGTACCAGCCGCGGCCCGGGGCCTCGGCGGAGAGGGCCAGCGGGGCGCCGAGCATGGCGGCGTCGGCCCCGCAGGCGATCGCCTTGGCCAGATGGCCGGAGGAGTTGATATCGCCGTCGGCGATCACGTGCACGTATCGGCCACCGGTCTCGTCGAGATAGTCACGCCGGGCCGCCGCGGCGTCGGCGATCGCGGTCGCCATCGGCACCCCGATACCCAGCACCTCACCGGTGGTGGTGGCCCCGGACTGGGAGCCGTAGCCGACGATCACCCCGGCCGCACCCGTGCGCATCAGGTGCAGAGCCGTACGGTGATCGCTGACCCCGCCCGCGACGACCGGCACATCGAGTTCGGCGATGAACGTTTTGAGGTTCAGCGGTTCACCCGCGCCCACGTGCTCGGCGGAGATGATGGTGCCCTGCACCACCAGCAGGTCGATCCCGGCCTGCACCAGGCCGGGAGTGAGCGCCTGCGCGTTCTGCGGGCTCACCCGCACGGCGACGGTGACGCCGGCGGCGCGCACCTGGGCGACCGCCGCGGCGAGCAGATCCGGTTGCATGGGCGCGGCGTGCAGTTCCTGCAGAAAAGCCACCGCGCGCTGGTAACTGCCCTTGTCGGCGAGTTCGAGCAGCTGATCGATCTTGGCCGAGACATCGGCGTGCCGCGCCCACAGTCCTTCACCGTTGATGACGCCGAGCCCACCGCGCCGGCCCATCTCGATGGCGAACTCCGGGGAGACCAGGGCATCGGTGGGATGGGTGAGGAACGGGATATCGAAACGGTAGGCGTCGAGCTGCCAGGCCAGCGACACCTGGCTCGCCGACCGGGTACGGCGCGAGGGAACGATATCGACATCGTCCAGTTCGTAGGTCCGGCGAGCCGTCCTACCCATCCCGATCTCGACCAAATCGCGCACGAAATAACTCCTGTGTTTATTGGCGCGGCTTCGCCGCGCGGGGTTCGGCTTCTTGAGCGTCTGCTGTCAGCCCTCGAGACTGGCGGCTGCGCCGCTTGGCTTCGAGGGCTGACAGCAGACGCGGGCCGAACCCTTTGTGGGCCTCGCAGAAGATACCAGCAGAG
>NZ_JBEZYU010000053.1:0-37420 GCF_040638875.1 Nocardia sp. NPDC024068
GTCCGGACCGGCCGGCCGGCGGCATCGCGCTCGATCCGCGTGACTCCGCCGTGCGGGTCGACGATCCGGATCGGCAATCCGGCGGCCGCCCCGGCACCCGCCGGGCGTTCCTGGGGTGGGCAACCGCCTCGGCTGGGTGTGATCAGGAGTGCGTAGCGATATCGAAGAGATTGCCCTCGGGGTCGGCCAGGGTGGTCCAGTTCAACCCGAACTCGTCGAAATCCGCGACGTGCCGGGCGCCCAGGGCGATGGCTCGCTCCACTTCGGCCCGCAGATCCGTCGCCATCAGATCCAGATGGATCGAATTCTTGCCCGGGGTTTTATCGGGCACCGCGAGGAACATCAGCGGCGGGGTCATCCCGGATTCCCGTCCGACCGTGGCGTAGAAGTCGGCGGCGCCGGGGTCGACCGGATCCACCGGGTGATCGAGCAACTTCGAGTAGAAATCCGCGAGCGCTGCCGGGTTCGTGCAATCGAAGGTGGTGGCGGCGATGGTCGGTGCCATGGAAGGTTTCCTGTCCTCGAATGAGTGGGGTCCGCGTATCTTCGCCGGGCCCACCGACAGATCGGGCTCAGGCGAGTACGAACGAGAGCAGCAACGGCGTCTGCAGGGCGCCGCGCCACCAGGAATAGCCCAGCCATACGCCGGGCGTGACCTCGCGGATCTCGTCGTAGACCTGGGGTGTGACGGCCGGCGCGTAATCGAGCGCCCACGTGGTCTTACCGTCGATCCGGGACGGCCCGCGGAAGACGTTCGCCGGCCAGCCCTCGATACCCGCACCGGTGACCCGGTTCATCAACCGGCCGCCGTCCGGGCCG
Source organism: Nocardia sp. NPDC024068 (assembly GCF_040638875.1). Lineage (NCBI taxonomy): Bacteria > Bacillati > Actinomycetota > Actinomycetes > Mycobacteriales > Nocardiaceae > Nocardia > Nocardia sp. NPDC024068. The sequence goes on from NZ_JBEZYU010000053.1 coordinate 820, forward strand.
GTATAGAAGGTTTTCCCGATCCAGAACGCCGGGGCGATCGGCTCGATCATCGAGGTCGACGTGACCCAGCCGTTCTTCACCCCGGACGGCACCGCTCCGGCCTCGGCGGCCGAGTAGATCGTGCTGCCCTGTGTGGCGGTGCACCGGAAACGCAGCGAGTCGACGGTGCGCGCCGGATCGGCCGGATCGATCACGCAGCCGTTGCCGTAGTCGGCGACCGGGGCGGGGTCGGCCTGGGCGGAAGCGCCCGGAAATACGGCGAGGACGACGATCAGCGCGGCGGGCAGATACGCCTTGTACACGGTGTCTCCAGGGAAGGCTCGTTGACGCGGGACCAAAATGACCGTTAGGTCCGGAATTCTAGGTGGGTGTGGGGCGGCGGTTTCCGGAATGGGGGCGGTCTAGGCTGAAATGTGATCCCGTCCCCCAGAGAGGAATGCCGTGCAGCCCGAAGGTCAGTTCGATATGCAGCAGTTGCTCCAGCAGGCACAGCAGATGCAGGAACAGGTGATGGCCGCCCAGGCGGAGATCGCCGCCGCGGAAGTGGAGGGGCAGGCGGGTAACGGCCTGGTGCGGGTCACCATCAAAGCGACCGGTGAGGTGCTGTCGCTGACCATCGATCCCAAGGCCGTCGACCCCGAGGACGTCGAGACCCTGCAGGATCTGGTGATCGGGGCGGTCAACGACGCGATGGCCAACGCCCAGGAACTGGCCGCGGAGCGGCTCGGTCCACTGGCCGGTGGCGGCGCGCCCGGCCTGCCCGGTTTCTGACCACCCCGGGGCCACGCGGTGTACGAGGGTCCGGTCCAGGATCTCATCGACGAACTGGGCAAACTGCCCGGTATAGGGCCCAAGAGCGCCCAGCGGATCGCCTTCCATCTGCTCCAGGTGGAACCACCGGAAATCGAGCGGTTGCAGGCGGTACTGCAGAAGATCCGCGAGGGCGTCCGGTTCTGTGCCCAGTGCGGCACCGTCGCCGACGGCGAACTGTGCCGGATCTGCGCCGACCCGCGCCGTGATCGGAGCATGATCTGTGTGGTCGAGGAGCCGAAGGACGTCCCGGCGATCGAACGCACCCGGGAGTTCCGCGGCCGATACCACGTGCTGGGTGGCGCCCTGGATCCGCTGAGCGGGGTGGGCCCGGAGCAGCTGCGGATCCGGGAACTGCTGACCCGGATCGGCAATCAGGACGACGGTGTGGACGTCACCGAGGTGATCATCGCGACCGATCCGAATACCGAGGGCGAGGCGACCGCCACCTACCTGGTGCGGATGCTGCGCGATTTCCCCGGTCTCACGGTCACCCGCCTCGCCTCCGGTCTGCCCATGGGCGGAGACCTCGAGTTCGCCGACGAACTGACCCTGGGCCGGGCCTTCTCGGGCCGGCGCGCGCTGTAACCGCTACGCGGTCACAGTCCCAGGCGTTGCCACGGCACCCGGTCCGGCCGGGTGCCGTCTTCGCGGGTCCAGTCCCAGATCAGCTCGGCGACCGTTTCCGGTCCGGTCACCTCGGCGGCGAAATGCCGGTCGGGCCCGCCGTCGCGGTACTCGACGGTGTATTCGTCCGCGGATCGGCGATAGGTCTGGATATAGCGCTCCGGTGCCCGCTCCACGATCAGGTACGGATTCGGGTCGGCCAGCTCGCGCACCCACCTGCGGGTCAGCGCCTCGGTCAGATAGGGGAACTCGCCGGCCCCGCCGTGGGTGACCGTGACCGGGATATGCCCGGCCGGATCGATCAACCAGGTGAGCTGGGGGTCGTAGACCGCGTAGTCGCGCGGGGTCGCCAGGCGCAGCAGCAGGTCGCGGACGAAACCGATGGCGTCGTAGGGGCTGGGTACCTGCAGCACCGAACCGGTCTGGGCGCCGCCCAGCGCGGACACGCTGAGGAAGGTGTCCGCTTCCGGCAGTTCGGCGTTGCGCGCGTTCAGCTCCTCGGCGAGGGCCGCGATCTCGGCCGTTTCGGGCTGCCCCCGCTGGGCGGTGAGGTACGCGTCGACCTCCTCGGGAGTCGAGGCGACTCCCGAGGGCAGCAGTACATGGTCGTAGCTCATCAGGCGCGCAGGCGTTCGCGGCGCAGTTGATCCACCTCGGGAAGATCCAGCGGCGGCAGCGAGTCCACGCCCAGCGCGCGGCACAGCAGGTAGTCGGCCAGTTCGGGGTTGCGGGCCAGTGCGGGACCGTGCATATAGGTACCCAGCACCGACCCCTGCACCACGCCTTCCAGACCGTCGCCGACCCCATTGCCGACGCCGCGGGTCACCCGGGCCAGTCCGGTGGCGTCGGCGCCCAGGCTGGTGCCGCCGCGATGGTTCTCGAACCCGGTGAGCGGCGCGGACAGTCCATCGAGCAGCGGGGCGGTGGTCACCTCGCCGATCGCGCGGGTGGTCTGCGGGGAGGTGGTGGCGTCCAGCAGCCCCACTCCGTCCACGCGTTCGCCGCTGGAGGTCTCGTACCACCGGCCGAGGACCTGGATGGCCGCGCAGATCGCCAGGACGGGTGCACCGCGCCCGGCCGCGGTCTGCAGGCCCGGGAAACGCAGCAGGTGCCGGGTGGCCAGCCGCTGGGCCGAATCCTCGGCCCCGCCGAGGGTGTAGAGGTCCAGCGAGTCCGGGACCGGGTCGGGGAGAGTGATCTCCACGATCTCGGCGTCGATATCGCGCAGCCGCAGCCGCTGCCGCAGCACCAGCGCGTTGCCCCCGTCGCCGTAGGTGCCCATCACATCGGGCAGGACCAGCCCGATACGGACCGTCGATGTACTCATTTCGCCCGCTCCTGGAGGTCACGGTTCAGATCGCGGAACGCGGTGTAGTTGGCCAGGACCTCCACCCGCCCCGCCGGGCAGGACGCGATGGCCCGCAGCGGGTCGGCCACCGTGGTGTGCTCCACCCCGGCGTAGGTCAGCCGCACCGCGAGATCGGTGGCGCGCTCGCCGGCGGCCACGACCTGGACATCCTCGAAATGCTCGAAGCGGACATCCCACAGCCAGGACAGATCCTCACCGTCGGGGACCTGGCCGTTCACCGCGATCACCAGTCCCGCCGCGCTGTGGTCGATCATCGACAGCGCTTCCTGCCAACCGGCCGGATTCTTGGCCAGCAGCAGCCGGGCGGCGTGTTCGCCGACCTGGACGGTGCGGTACCGGCCCGCGATCTCCTGGACGGTGCCGGTGGCCGCGCAGGCCTGTTCCACCTCCGCCCCCATCGCGACAGCGGCCGCCACCGCCTGCGCGGCGTTCCCGCGGTTCGCCCGGCCCGGCAGTGCGAGCCGCAACGGGATCCGTACCCCCTCGGGACCGCAGAGCTTATCGCCGTCGAGCCACCAATCCGGTTGCGGCCGGGAGAAATCGGCGCCGGTGCTGTACCAGTGTGGGCCCTCCCACAGAATCGGCTCGCCGCTACGCGGACAGCTGGTGGCGTCCATGGCCCAGCCGCTGCCCGCCGCGACCCACACCACATTCGGGTGGTCGTAGGCGATGGAGGTGACCAGTACGTCGTCGCAGTTGGCGATGACGACCGTATCCGGGTGCCGGGCGAGGCCCGAGCGCAGCCGGCGCTCGATCATATTGATCTCACCGACCCGGTCCAGCTGATCACGGCTCAGGTTCAGCAGTACGACCGCCTCGGGCCGCAGCGCGTCGGTCACATGCGGCAGATGCAGCTCGTCGACCTCGATGGCGGCCAGCGGCGCCGCGCGGTGCACATTGAGCGCCGAAACGATCCCGGCGTCCATATTGGCGCCGTCGGCCTGGGTCGCCACCTCGCCGAGCGTGCTCAGCGCGGCAGTGGTCATCCGGGTGGTGGTGGATTTACCGTTGGTGCCGGTGATCAGCACGCTGCGCCGTCCACGGCCCAGCTGCGTCATGATCCCGGGATCCACTTTCAGCGCGAGCAGCCCGCCGATCATCGACCCGTTACCGCGGCCCGCCTTACGGGAGGCCCACGCCGCCGCGCCGGCCACCCCGAGGGCTATCCGCCCCCGCACCGATATCTCTGCCACGCCGGGCAGTCTAATGACACGCGGCCGCTGCCCTCACAGGGCGCGTGCCGGTTCACCGGACGGTAATCGGGACCGGTGCCGCCGGTGCCTTCCGGCACCGGGATCAGAGCTGGATATCGAAGGCGTTCGGGCGTCCGGCCGCGTAGGCGTCGGCGTCGGCGCGACGTAGTGGCTCCAGTTCCGGGGCGCGCCAGAGGCTGAAGGTCCGGCACCGCGGCGCGTCCGAACCGGTGACGTCGAGCAGTGCGTTCACCGCGGCACGTGCCGATTCGTTGGCGCCCTCCATGGTGGCCAGGTCGATATTCGTGCGTACGTAATCGCCTGCGAGATAGAGGTTTTCGACCCCGCCGTGGGCCTCCGGCCGCAGCTCCCACGAGCCTGCGGTGTTGATCAGCAGCGGGTCGGCGTTGGCGTTCTCACCGCGTTCGGTGTTCCAGCTGATTCCGGGGTCGAGGAACCAGGAGTGCAGATCGGCGTCGCGCAGTATTTCTTCCCGATCGTTGAGATGCGCGCGGATCTGCGCCCAGGTCTCCTTGGCGATCTCCTCGTGGGTGCATTCCTTGGCGGTCTTGCCGAACAGGATGCCGGGGGTGTTCCAGTCGGAGATATCCACCGACAGGCAGTCCTGAACCGTCCCGTCGCCGTACTGGTCCAGTTTCCGCGCCCACAGGGTGTTCTGCGCGATGGAGGTGAGCGACCAGGGCGAGTCGATGTAGGCGGCGTGGCCGGCCCCCAGATCCGGGCGGCTACGCAGGTAGAACTGGATACCGCTCATCCAGTCGGTGACGAGCCGGCTCATCGCGGCCAGTTGCGGCCAGGCGGCGAGAATATCGGCGTTCCACAGGTCGCGGGCCCGTTCGGCGGGGAGCGCGACCACGAAATGGTCGGCGGTGACGGTGTCCTGGGTCCCGTCGGCGACGATCCGGGCGCCGGTGATCCGCCGGTCCCGCACCTCCAGCCCGCGGACCTCGGCGCCGAGTTCGAAACGCACGCCCAGTTCGCGCAGGCGCGCGACCCAGGGGTCGATCCACGCGGTGTTGGTCGGGCCGTTGAGCACCCGGTCCAGGTCCCCGTCGTTGCCGATCTGCATCGGGTTGCCGAGGAACTGCTCACCCATCGACCCGATGGTCCGTACGCTGGCCAGATCGTCCTTCGCCGCCACCAGCAGGCTGGTGAGCGTCCGGGAGACCAGCGCGCGGAATTCGTGTGACCGGGCGTGCGCGCCCACGAAATCCGACCACGACGTGTGCTCCCACTGGCCGAGGCGGCGGGCGTCGCAACTGGTGTTGAAGACCAGCAGCCGGTTCGCGAAGAACAGGCCCTCCTCGGGCGGCATCTTCAGCGTGGTGGAGATCACCGAGGCGAGGCTTTCCCGCATACCCGCCGGGGTGGCCGCGTCCATCCGGCCGAATCCGAGCGGTGCGCGGATATCGTCGGCCTCGGCCCGGGCGAAGCGGGCGTCGGGGACACCCACCAGGTTGTCCCATACGCCGTTGGCGTTCCCGCCGAACGGGATTCGCCGCATGGTATCGGGAATGTGCTGGTAGAAGCCCGGAAAGAAGCGGAATCCGTGTTCGCCGGGCAGTTCCGGACGCCCGTCGGCCGCGGTCCCCGGCACCGGCATACTGCGGGCCTTACCGCCGAGGGCGCGCCGCTCGTACACGGTGACCTGGAATCCGCGTTCGGCGAGTTCGTGGGCCGCGGTCAGTCCCGCGACGCCCCCGCCGAGTACGGCGACCCGGGCGCCCGGCGTCGCATGACCGGTGGCGGCGGGTAGCGACCCGGCCGCCATGGCGCCGATGCCCGCGGCCGCCCCGGCCCGTAGCACGGTGCGGCGCGAGAGGTCCCCGCGTCCGATGGCCCCCGCCGGTCGATCCGATGCCCCCGCGGTGCCCGGCGCGGGCCACCGATATTCAGTCATGTCGTCTACTGCCTATACCCGGTTAGCTGTGGCGAACGGGCCATACTCTAACGGGATGTGCCCGGTACGGCCCACCGGCCGAGCGAATTACCGGCCGGTTCAGCGCGCCGGGACCTGCGCGGGTTCGGTGGAGCACAGTGGCCGGGTGAGAGTCGGTAGTCGGGCGGGGCCACGGTCACGGGCTCCGGGAATCCCACACGGGCCGGCAGCGGGACGGTTACCCCTGCCGATCTGGTCGAGTCCGGTAGTGCTACCCCCGATACTGCCCCTGCCTCGGCTTTCACCCCGGCCGCCGGTCCCGCGTGTGCCTCGGGTTCCGGGGCGAGCGCGGGTTTCGTGTCCGTTTCGGGTGCCGTGGCGGGCGCCCGGCGGGCCGTGACGGTCGCCACGAACGCACCGACGATCACCACCGCGCCGCCGACGAGACTTGCCGGAGCCGGTGTCTCGCCGAGGAAGGCCCACGCGGCGGTGAAACCGACGACCGGGACCAACAGCGACAGCGGAGCGACACTACCGGCCGGATACCGGCTCATCAGGTACGTCCATACGCCGGACCCGACCACCGTGCCGAGTACCACGATGTAGGCCAGGGCCACCAGCGCGGGCCAGCCGTCGGCGGTGAACGTGTCCGCCAGCGCACGGATTCCGGTGCCCGGGCCCTCCCACAGGGCCGACAGGGCGAACAGCGGGAGCACCGGGACCGCGGTGGTCCACAGGGTCAGGTGCAGCGGGTTGACGCCCGGCGATTCCACAGTCGCCCGGCGGGCGCCGATATTGCCGAATGCCCAGCCGAGACCGGCCGCCAGAGTGAGCAGGACCGGAAGCAGTGCGGCGTGCGCGAACTGGTTCCAGCCGATGATCGCCATTCCGGAGACCGCTACCAGCAGACCCGCGATCTGCGCCGGACGCAGCCGCTCGCGTAGCAGCAGGGCACCCAGCAGCACCGTGAACGGCGCCGAGGACTGCAACACCAGCGACGCCAGCCCCGTGGGCATGCCGACCCGCATCGCACTGAACAGGAAGGCGAACTGCAGCATGCCGAAACCGGTTCCGTACAGCAGTATCCAGCGCATCCGAACGGCCGGGCGCGGAACGAACAGCAGTACCGGGACCGCGATCACCGCGAATCGTAGAGCGGCGAAGAAGAACGGCGGCAGATGATCGAGTCCCACGCGGATGGCAAGGAAGTTCAGGCCCCACAGCAGGATGACGGTCAGGGCGAGTGCGCGGTCACGGTATGTCACCCATCAATCGTGGGATGTATTGATCAGTCAGCACAATCGAATTGTTATGGAGTAATGATTTAGTATTGCTTAATGGTTGGTGCGCATTCATCCCTTTCCGTGGAACGCCTGCGTATCCTGCGCGAATTCGCCGACCGCGGCACCATCGGCGCGGTCGCCGCCGCCCTGTCGCTCACTCCGTCGGCGGTATCACAGCAACTCAAAGTGCTGGCCCGGGAGGCCGGCGTCACATTGCTCGAGCCCAGCGGCCGCCGGGTGCGCCTCACCGACGCGGGCCACGCCCTGGTGGTCCGGGCGGACGAAGTGCTCGCCGCCCTGGACCGCGCGGTGGCCGAGATGGCCCACTATCGCGGATCGCCGCGTGGGCAGGTGCGGGTGGGAGTGTTCCCGTCCGGCGGCGCGCTACTGCTACCGCATGTCCTGCCCGCCATGGCGGGCAGCGGGGTGGAGATCATCGCCGGCGATGAGGACGTCCCGCCGCATGAGACCCCGGGCCTGCTCGCCGACTACGACATCGTGCTGACCCATCGCGATGAACGAGCCGCTCCGGTGGCCGGGCCCCGGGTCGGCTCACGGGTGCTCATGCGGGAACCGATCGATGTCCTGGTGGCCCCCGGCCATCCGCTGGCCGGCCGGGCCGAGGTCTCGGCGGCGGACCTCGCCGAGGAGGCCTGGCTGAGCGTGCGCGGGGGGTTCCCGGTGGACGACGTCTTGCGCTCGATCGCCACCGTCACCGGCGTGGAGCCGCGTATCGTGCAGCGCCTCAACGACTTCCGGATGATCGAGACCCTCGTCGCGGCCGGATACGGGGTGGCGCTGATGCCGCGCTACGTGGTCACCCACCCGGGCCTGTCCCAGCTGCGGCTGTCCGGGGTGCGGGCGGCCCGGCTCTACGATCTGGTGACCCGCTACCGCGCCGACACCCGCCCGGCCATCGCCGCGGTGCTGGACTCGTTCGCGATGGCGGCCCGGCAGGTCACCGCCGAACCGCCACCCGCGATCGATCAGTAGCGGTTGCCGTACGGGTAGCCGTCCACATTGGCGAAATCGTCGGCGACCATCGCGGCGAGTTCCAGCAGCGCCTGCCGGGTCGGTTTGCTCACCAGTTCCAGGTCGATCTCCGCGCCCTCGGCGAGATGATCGTCGAACGGCACCACCTGTACGGCCCGGGTGCGGTCCAGGAACAACCGGCGCAGATGGTCCAGGTTCACCGAGGTGGAACCGCGCCGGGACGCGTTGACGACCACCACGGTCTGCTGCACCAGATGCGAATAGCCGTGGTAGTCCAGCCAGTCCAGGGTGGCCGACGCGCTGCGGGCGCCGTCGATGGCGGGAGAGGTCACCAGGACCAGCGAACTCGCCATATCCAGCACTCCGGACATCGCCGAATGCATCAGCCCGGTACCGCAGTCGGTCAGGATGATGTTGTAGAACGACTGCAGGATGCCGATCGCCCGCCGGTAGTCGGCTTCGCTGAATGCCTCCGAAACCGCCGGATCCTGTTCGCTGGCCAGTACTTCCAGCCGGCTCGGCGACTGCGAGGTATGCGCCCGCACATCCGAGTAGCGCGTGATGTTCTGGTCTTCCAGCAGGTTGCGCACGGTGGAGCGGGTCTGGCGCGGTACCCGGTGGGCCAGCGTGCCCAGGTCGGGGTTGGCGTCGATGGCGATGACGCGGTCACCGCGCAGCGAGGCGAAGGTGGCGCCCAGCCCGACGGTGGTGGTGGTTTTACCGACCCCGCCCTTGAGGGAGAGGATCGCGATCCGGAAATCGCCGTAGACCGGTGCGTTCACCCGGCCGACCAGGTCGCGGTGCACCACATCGGACGCCGATTCGCCGGGGTTGATGGCGCCCCGGGAGACCTTGTGCACCGCCTTGCGCCAGCCGCCTCGCGGGGCTTTGCGAGCCCGTTTGAGCAGGTTCAGATCATTGACCGAATTACCGAGCTGCCCGGGTTCGGGCATATGCCGCGGCTGGAACTGGCCCTGTTGCCCCGGTTGTTGCTGGCCCGGCTGCCGGCCGAACGGCTGCTGCTGCGGTGCGGGCGGTTGCTGTCCCGGACCGGGGCCCCAATTCGGCTGCTGGAACTGGCCGGTCGGCGGGTTGTTGCCCATGGGCGGCGGTGGGGCCTGCTGGAACTGCTGTTGCGGTACCGGGGGCGGGGCCGGCATCGGCGGTGGGGCCCAGCTGTAGATCGGGCCGCCGGGTTCGGCTTCCGGCGCGGGTGCCGGACCCGGTTCCGGGGCGCCGGCCGCCGGGTATCCGGGCTGTTGCCGGTCCGAGCCGGGGGCCTGGCCCGGCTGTGCGGCCCCGGGGCCCTGGTCCGGCTGACCCGCGTACTGGCCGGGGTCCGGCTGTGGGTACTGGCCGGGGTCCGGCTGTGCGAACTGCCCGCTGCCCGACGCGGAGGACAGATCGGGCCCAGGCACCTGGAACGGGTCCATCGGCCGGTCGAATTGTCCCGGGCCCGGAGCCTGGGCCTGGCCCGGCTGTGCGAACTGGCCGCTGCCGTAGGCATTCCCCGGTTCCTGGAACTGGTTCGGGTCCGGTTGTGCGAACTGCCCGCTCCCGTGCGGGTCCGGCGGGTACTGGTTCGGGTCGGGCTGTGCGAACCGGCCGCTGCCGTACTGCGAGAACTGTTCCGCCGCGGGTGCGGTGAACTGACCGGATGCGGCAGAAGCGAACTGTTCGGCCGGCGCACCGTAGGGGATGCCGTTGCCGCCGGGAGGCGGTGGGGCGAAACCGCTCTGGTGGTCCCATGCGGCGGCGGCCGGATCGCCGGGGGCGAACTGCCCACCGGGTGCCGGCGTGAACTGCCCGCCGGGACCGGGTGCCCACTGGCCCTCCGGTGCGGGCTGTCCTTCCGGTCCGGGTGCCCATGTGCCGACCGGCGGCTGCGTCTGGGGGGCGGACCCCCACGGCTCGCCGGAGCCGGGCTGGGCGCCGGGAGCGGAGTCCCACGATCCTTCGAGGCCGCCCGGGTCCGGAGCCGGACCGTCGGAATCGTTGGTACCGGGATTTTCCGCGTCACTCTTCGGCGCATCGTCGGCCGGGTCCGTGGCGGGCGGCTCACCCTCGGCGGAATTCTCCCCGGCGGGAAGGTCTGTCTCTGCCGCGGTCGCGGACGGCTCACCGTCACGTGCGGTCTCGGTGGGCGGCACCGCATCCGGCTCGCCGTCACCGCCGGCGGTATCCGCCGGTTGACTCGGGGGCCAGGGCTGGGAAGTCGGGTCGTGTTCGTCAGTAGTCACAGTTCCCCCATCTGCTCGGGACTTTCGAGCAGAGAGCTCGGCGGCTGGAGTCGAGACCAACGCTAGCAGGTGCAGGTGTCTCGCACGGCGGTGGTTTGACGCCGACGGCCGCCGTCCCCGCTCGATGCGGAGACGGCGGCCGTGGGTGTTCCGCGGCTACCGGCCTGCTGCCCGGTTCACCGCCGAAACGACCGCGCGCAGCGAGGCGGTGGTGATCGAGGTGGCGATACCGACACCCCACACGACCCGGTCGCCGATCGCGCATTCCACATAGGCCGCGGCCTGGGCGTCGTCGCCGGCGGACAGGGCGTGCTCGGAATAGTCGAGCACCTCCACCTGATAGCCGACCGTCGCGATGGCGTCGACGAACGCCGCCAACGGACCGTTGCCGGTACCGGTGATCTCCTGTTCGACCCCGTCCACCTTGACCACCGCGGTGATCGAATCGGTGCCGCCGTCGGTTTCGGCCGCGGTCACCCGCTGCCGCATCCGCTCCAGCGGCCGGATCGGGGTGAGGTACTCCTCGGCGAAGACATCCCACATCGCCTTGGGCGAGACCTCGCCGCCCTCTCCGTCGGTAACCTGCTGGATGGCCTGCGAGAACTCGATCTGCAGCCGGCGCGGCAGCGCCAGGCCGTGATCGGTTTTCATGATGTAGGCCACACCGCCCTTACCGGACTGCGAGTTGACCCGGATGACGGCCTCGTAGGTGCGGCCGACATCCTTCGGGTCGATCGGCAGGTAGGGGACCTCCCAGGTCATATCCGCGACATCGGTTTCGGCGGCGTCCGCGGCCGCCTTCATCGCGTCCAGGCCCTTGTTGATCGCATCCTGGTGGCTGCCGGAGAACGCGGTATAGACCAGATCGCCACCGTAGGGGTGGCGCTCGTGGACCGGCAGCTGGTTGCAGTACTCGACCGTGCGGCGGATCTCGTCGATATCGGAGAAGTTGATCTGCGGGTCCACGCCCTGGGAGAACATGTTCATCCCCAGGGTCACCAGGCAGACGTTGCCGGTCCGCTCGCCGTTGCCGAACAGGCAGCCCTCGATGCGGTCCGCGCCGGCCTGATAGCCGAGCTCCGCGGCGGCGACCGCCGTACCGCGATCGTTGTGCGGGTGCAGCGACAGCACGATGGAATCACGCCGGGCCAGGTTGCGATGCATCCACTCGATCGAATCGGCGTACACATTGGGTGTCGCCATTTCGACGGTGGCCGGCAGATTGATGATCAGCGGCTTGTCCGGAGTCGGCGCGATGATCGCGGAGACCGCGTCGCAGACCTCTTTGGCGTATTCCAGCTCGGTGCCGGTATAGGACTCGGGGCTGTACTCGTAGCGCCAGTTCGTATCGGGGTAGCGCTTCTCGGTCTCCAGGCACAGCGTCGCCGCGTCGGTGGCGATTTTCTGCACGGCCTCGCGATCGGCCCGGAACACCACCCGGCGCTGCAGGATGGAGGTCGAGTTGTAGAAGTGCACGATCACGTTGGCGGCGCCGGCGCAGGCCAGGAAGGTGCGTTCGATCAGTTCCGGACGGCACTGCGTCAGCACCTGGATGCTGACGTCGTCGGGGATGGCGCCGTCCTCGATGATCTCGCGAACGAAGTCGAAGTCGGTCTGGCTGGCCGACGGGAAACCGACCTCGATCTCCTTGTAACCCATCCGCACCAGCAGATCGAACATGCGGCGTTTACGGGCCGGGCTCATCGGGTCGATCAGCGCCTGGTTGCCGTCGCGCAGGTCGACCGCGCACCAGGCCGGGGCCCGGTCGATGACCTTGTCCGGCCAGGTCCGGTCGGGCAGTACGACCGGTTCCACCTCTTCGGAGAACGGACGGTATCGGAAGACGGGCAGGGAGGAGTTCTTCTGCTTGTTCCACGCGGGCTGGTCGGCGGCCGCGGGCTTGGCAGGCGCGGTGATGGTGCGCGTGCCGGATACGAAGGCGTCAGCGGGTGACATTGATTTCTCCGTGAGTGAGATTGTTTTCCCGGATTGGGTCGACCGGCGCGGCGGAACCCCGCGACGGGAGCCGGTCCGATCAGACCCCGCCGCGGCGGCTGAGAAGAAGCGCCCGCTGCATGATCTGTGCGAGTCTACCTCCTCCGTCCGCGGCCCCGGCAAGGGCATCCGGAGTGTTGATGTTTCACATATCGGGTCTGCTCCGGCGGCCCCGTCGCCCCGCCTCCGCGGCCGCCCGTTAGCGTCGCCGGGTCGGGAATGCGGACAACCGGGCGTGCCCCGGGGAGGTCGAGGATCGAACATGACGTGGCTGGAAATCGTGGCGGTCTTCGTCGCGGGTATCGCCGCAGGCGGGATCAACACTGTCGTCGGCTCGGGCACCCTCATCACCTTCCCCGTCCTGCTCGCGGTGGGGTTGCCGCCGGTCACCGCCAATGTCTCCAACACCGTCGGCCTGGTCCCGGGCTCGCTCAGCGGCGTGATCGGCTACCGGCGGGAACTGGCGGGACAGCGCGCCCGGTTGCTGCGCTTCAGCGTGGCGTCACTGCTGGGCGCGGCGCTCGGCGCGGTACTGCTGCTGACCCTGCCCGCGGGGGCGTTCGCCGCGATCGTTCCGGTCCTCATCATCGCCGCGCTGGTGCTGGTGGTGGTGCAGCCGCGGCTCGCGGCGTGGGTCCGTGAGCGGCAGCGCGAATCCGACAACGCACCCACGCACGGCGGCCCGTTACTGCTGGCCGCGATCTTCGGGACCGGTATCTACGGCGGCTACTTCGGTGCGGCCCAGGGGGTACTCCTGCTCGGGTTGCTCGGCGTCTTCGTGCACGAGGACATCCAGCGCCTCAACGCCGTGAAAAATGTGCTCGCACTGCTGGTGAACGCGTTGTCGGCGGCCATCTTCATCGCGGTCGCCGAGATCGACTGGCGGGTGGTCGGGTTGATCGCGGCGGGGTCCATCATCGGTGGTCAGCTCGGTGCGAGGGTGGGCCGGCGGCTGCCGCCGAACGTGCTGCGCGCGGTGATCGTGGTGGTCGGCACCATCGCGGTACTGCGATTGCTTTTCGGATAGCCGGGCCGAAACCGCCTCGGGGCCACGTTCGTTCACAAACTCTCACTGTGCAAGTACGGGTGAATCCCGGTACCATCTCTGCGCCGACTGCGTTATCGAGAGAGGTGTCGGGTGGATAGGCGTGCCCTTTTGAAGGCCGCGGGGGCGGCTGCTCTTATCGGCGCGATGGGGTCGGCGGTCCCCAAACCCGATGCCGTACTGCCCCGGGCCGCGGCGCAGCCCTGGCACGATCTGTTCGCCCAGTGGGTTCCGGAGATATTCGCGACCGTCCCGGACGCGCCCGCCCATACCGAGGCCATCGTGATCGGGTCCGGTTTCGGTGCGGCGGTCTCGGCGCTGCGGCTGGCGCAGGCGGGCGTGGCGACCACGGTTCTGGAACGGGGTTCGCGCTGGCCCACCGATCCGTGGCGGGAGATCTTCACCGGCGACGATCTACCCGACGGCCGCGGTTTCTGGCATGCCACCAGCTTCACCGGTGTCACCAAGGTGCCCATGCATTTCGCCGAGTTCGGCGGTGTGCTGGATTGCACCAGTTTCCCAGGTATCGATGTCTGGCGCGGTGCGGCCGTCGGCGGCGGGTCGGTGGTGTTCACCGGCGCGATGATCGCGCCCGAACGCCGGCTGTTCGACCACGTCTTCGGCGGTGTGGTCGATTACGGGGAACTGGAACGCGTCTACTACCCGCGCGTCCGCGCCATGCTCCGGCTCGACCCGATGCCCGACGATATCTATCATTCCGCGCCGTTCGCGCATTCACGCGCCTGGGACGATCAGGTCCGTCAGGCCGGTTATCGACCCATCCGCAACGATTCCATCTTCAACTGGGATGTCCTGCGCGGCGAACTGTCCGGAGCCACCCGGCCCTCGGCCACGGTGGGGCGTAGCAACCTCGGTAATTCCAACGGCGCCAAATTCGACCTCAATCAGAACTATCTGAGGGAGGCCCAGGATTCGGGGAAGGCCAAGATCTATCCCGGCCACCGGGTCGACACCATCGCCCAGGAGCCGGGCGGCCGGTTCGTGGTGACGGTGACCCGGCTCCATCCCACCGGGTTGGCCCTCGGCACCCGCACCCTGACCTGCGACAAACTCTTCCTCGGGGCCGGATCCGTGGGCACCTCCGAACTGCTGGTCCGGGCCCGCGCGACCGGCACCCTGCCCGACCTCAACGAACATATCGGCGAAGGCTGGGGGACCAACGGCGATGTGGTGCTGGCGCGCGGCGCGAGCGCGGTCGCCGGAAACGGCCAGGGCGTGCCGAGTGCGAGCCGCGTCTTCGACGAAAGCGGCGCGACCCCGCTGACCCTGGAGAACTGGTACATCCCCGGTATCCCGTTCGAAACCGGGGCCCTGGCCTCACTCGGCATGGTCCTGGACTCCACTCGCGCCCGGTTCTCCTACGATCCCGCCTCCAACGGGGTCGGCCTGACCTGGCCGCAGCGGGCGCAGAACGCCGCCGCCGACGCCGCGCGCGCGGTGGACCGGCGGATCGCGGAGCGGGCCGGCGCGCTGGCCGAGTACGGGGCACTGGGATACGACGCGAACGCGCTGTTCACCGCGCATCCACTCGGCGGTGCGGTGCTCGGCAAGGCGACCGACTCCTACGGCCGGGTGCACGGGCACAAGGGCCTCTATGTCATGGACGGTGCGGCGATTCCCGGCAGTACCGCGACCGTCAACCCGTCACTCACCATCACCGCGCTGGCCGAGCGCAATATCGAGACCGTCATCCGCGAGGGACACTGAGCCGAGGGCGGCCGCGGCCGCGGGTGAGTCGGTGATGTCCTGTCCAGTGATGTCCCGTTGAGTGGTGCGCGTCCGGGTGCACCGGCGTATTTCCCGGGTCGGTGGCCGGGTCCCGGGTGATACTGGACCGCGTTCGTCCGGCGTCGAAGGGAACCCACGTGCCAGCACCGTCGTCCTCGGAGCCGGGGCTCCCGAACACCTCGGAGCCGGGGCTCCCGAACACCTCGGAGCCGGGGCTCCCGAACGACCCGGATCCGCGAGATTTCCCCAGGAAACCTCCGGCTCTGTGGACCGATTTCCTGATGCTCGCCCTGGCCGTCGTTTCGGTGGTGCTGGTCGGCTGGATCACTTTTTTCGACGTCTCGCCCGAAACCCATCGGGTGATCGCCATCGCCGACGTCACCATCTGCGCGGTGTTCGCCGTCGAGTTCCTGTGGCGCTGGCGGCGGGCCGGGTGGCCGTGGACCTATCCGCTCGTCTACTGGTACGAGATCATCGGCATGATCCCGGTGACCAGCCCGTTCTTCCGGGCTTTCCGGTTGCTCCGGATCCTGGTGATCCTGGTCCGGCTCGCCCGGGTCGCCGACCGTGTCTTCGGCGACCGCGTCACCGCTGCCGTCATCAACCATTCGGTGGGCACCATCGTCGAGGTCATCAAACGCCCGATGACCATCGCGATCATGGAAGAGGTCACCGCGGTGCTGCGCACCGGGCACTACACCCGCAATATCGCGGCGGCGCTGGAGGAGAACCGGACCGAGATCGACGAGATGATCCTCGAGATGATCAAGAACGATCCACAGACCGGCCGGGTGCGCTACATCCCCTTCCACGACGACATCATCCGACTGGTCGCCGATACCGTGTTCCGTATCCTGTTCCAGGTGCTCGCCGATCCGCGCACCGATGAACTGGTCTCGGACATGATCCGGGAGAACGTGGATCAGATACGCGAATCGGTGCGTACCGGGGTGCGGGTCGCGCCTTCCGCGTACGGACCTACCGCGCATCACCTCACCGTCCGCCACCTCGCCAGGCGCGATCAGGATGGGGATCAGACCCTGTCGTAGAGCTCCCGTTCGGGAAACTGCTCCGCGTACGCGACGAAGTTCTGCACCAGCGCCTCGTAGGATTTGCGGACGGTTTTCTTGAGCAGGAAGCCCGGCATCGGCGCCGGCGTGTACTGCTCGACGTGCAGGAGTACCTCACTGCCCGTCTCACTCGCGGTGACTTCGAAGAAACCCCCGCCCCTGGCTCCGCGGGTGCTGTCGGAAACTTCCCAGGACACTCGGTAGTCGGCCCAGCCGAATTCCCATACCTGCATATCGGGGGTGTTGGTGACGGACACCTGAATGAAGACCCGCCGCGGCCGGCCCTCCGCGTCACGGGTGGCGACTCGTGCGTCGTCCAGGTCGGGTGACCATTCGGACAGCATCTCGATCGCCATCAATGCGTCCATGACCTGAGATGGGTCGGCGTCGACATCGAAACGAATATCGGTCTTCGTACGCATTGGTTCCTCTGGGCCCCCGGTTATTACGAATCGGCCACGATTGTCTCCCGGCCGGCGCGTGATCGTCAACACTCGGCGGTTGGGGGTAAGGTGTCCGGTTCGCGAGGTTACGACCCGCCGTCGGCCGGGGGTCTGTCTCGTTCCGGGGGTGAGAGGTGTTCGCCGCCGGGGATTCAGAGTGGTTGTTCGACGGTTGCGTCCGGGCCGGGGAAGACCAGGGATTCGTGGCCGTCCGCGAAACGCACCATGTAGGGCGGCGTTCCGTCCGGGCCGCGGACTTCGACGATCTCGCCGAGATGATCACCCTGTCCGACCGTATGCCCGTGCACGTGCAATTGGTCTCCGATATGCGCCATCATGCAGCCCATTATTCGACCAATGTGCCAGGAGTCACAACCCTTCTCATCGGCTATTGCCCAGTCCTCCGCGATCGTGGCGACCGATTGACACCACTTCATCTGTAGTACTACGTTTGAACCACTTCAATCGTAGTTGCTACGGATAAGGCGGAATCTCATGCGAAAGCTGACCTATTACGTAGGCGTCTCCCTCGACGGCTATATCGCGGGCCCCGGCGGAGAGGTCGATTTCTATCCCTGGACCGACGATATGCCCGAGTGGATTAACGCCCGGTATCCGGAAACGGTCCCGACTCATATGCGCGAACCGGCCGGCATTCCGGCCGGCACCCCCAACCAGCGGTGGGACACGCTGATCATGGGCCGCGGCACCTACGAACCGGCCCTCTCGGCCGGTATCGCCAGTCCCTACGCGCACCTGAAGCAGTACGTCGTATCCGCCACTCTCGCCGCGATCGAGGATCCCGGAGTGGAACTCGTCCGCAGCGAACCGCTGGAACTCGTGCGTCGGCTCAAACGGGAGGAGGGCCCCGAAGGGAAGGACATCTGGTTGTGCGGCGGCGGCAACCTCGCTGGGCAGTTGATCGAGGAGATCGACGAACTCGTCATCAAGAGCTATCCGGTACTGGCCGGAACCGGGGTGCCCATGATCGGCGGCGGATTCCGGCCGACCGCGTTCACCCCGGTACGGCGCAAGGAATTCCGCAACGGAGCGCAGGTCACGTGGTTCGACCGGGCCTGAGCGTCCCGCCCCCACCCGCCGGACCCGATCCGCGCGCGGCCGAAAAAATGTGATGTCACACGGCTGTGTGTTATTCCACAGCCAGGGCGGATACTCCCGGGGCGGGTGTACCGGCATCGGTACGCTTATGCACTGATCGCCTGTTCGCCGACATTGGAGGACCCCTCGTGGCACTCGTTGTCCAGAAGTACGGAGGATCCTCGGTCTCATCGGCCGAACGGATCCGGCGCGTAGCGGAACGGATTGTAGAGACGAAGAAGCAGGGCCACGATGTGGTCGTGGTCTGCTCGGCTATGGGCGACACCACCGATGAACTGCTCGACCTGGCCGAACAGGTCTCGCCGGCACCTCCGGTCCGGGAGATGGACATGCTGCTCACCTCGGGTGAGCGTATCTCCAACGCGCTCGTCGCCATGGCCATCCATTCACTCGGTGCCGAAGCGCGGTCGTTCACCGGGTCCCAGGCCGGAGTGATCACCACCTCGGCCCACGGTAAGGCCAAGATCATCGATGTGACGCCGAGCCGGGTCCGGGAAGCGCTGGACGACGGCACGATCGTGCTGGTCGCCGGGTTCCAGGGTGTCAGCCAGGACAGCAAGGACATCACCACGCTCGGCCGCGGTGGCTCCGATACCACCGCCGTCGCGCTGGCCGCCGCGCTCGAGGCCGATGTCTGCGAGATCTACACCGATGTGGACGGCGTCTTCACCGCCGATCCGCGCATTGTCGCCGACGCGCAGCGGCTCGAGCAGGTCTCCTACGAGGAGATGCTGGAAATGGCGGCCTGCGGGTCCAAAGTGCTCATGCTGCGTTGCGTCGAATACGCGCGCCGCTACAACGTGCCCGTGCATGTGCGCTCGTCCTACACCGATAAGCAGGGCACCTACGTATACGGATCGATGGAGGACATTCCCTTGGAACAAGCAATCCTCACGGGCGTCGCGCACGACCGCAGCGAGGCCAAGGTGACCGTGGTCGGGCTTCCGGACGTGCCCGGATACGCCGCGAAAGTGTTCCGTGCCGTGGCCGAGGCCGAGATCAACATCGACATGGTCCTGCAGAACATCTCCAAGGTGGAGACCGGGAAAACCGATATCACCTTCACCCTGCCCCGCTCCGACGGCCGGCGCGCCGTGGAGATGCTGGCCGGCCATCAGAGTGAGATCGGCTTCTCCCAGGTGCTCTACGACGATCACATCGGCAAGGTCTCGCTGGTCGGCGCCGGTATGAAGAGCCACCCGGGCGTCACCGCGACCTTCTGCGAGGCGCTGGCCGAGGCCGGGATCAACATCGATCTGATCTCCACGTCCGAGATCCGGATCTCGGTCCTGGTCAAGGACACCGAACTCGATGACGCGGTGCAGGTACTGCACCGGGCATTCGACCTCGGCGGTGACGAGGTCGCCGTCGTCCACGCCGGAACGGGGCGATAACCGATGGGTGTACGAGTAGGAGTCGTCGGCGCGACCGGGCAGGTCGGCGCCGTGATGCGCACACTGCTGGAACAGCGGGATTTTCCCGCCGACGAGGTGCGGTTCTTCGCGTCGTCCCGGTCGGCGGGTAGGAAACTGCCGTTCCGCGGCGGCGAGATCGTGGTGGAGGACACCGAGACCGCGGATCCGTCCGGCCTCGATATCGCGCTGTTCTCGGCCGGCGCCACCATGTCGCGGGTACAGGCGCCGCGCTTCGCGGCCGCCGGTGTGACCGTGATCGACAATTCCTCGGCCTGGCGGAAGGACCCGGAGGTTCCGCTGGTGGTCAGCGAGGTCAATCCGGAGCAGACGCGCAATCTCGTCAAGGGCATCATCGCCAATCCGAACTGCACCACGATGGCCGCGATGCCGGTGCTGAAGCCGCTGCACGACGCGGCGGGTCTGCAGCGGCTGATCGTATCCAGCTACCAGGCGGTATCCGGTAGTGGCCTGGCCGGTGTCGAGGAACTCGCCTCGCAGACCCGGGCCGTGATCGGCGATGCCGAGAAGCTCACGCACGACGGCCGCGCGGTCGATTTCCCGGCACCGAACAAATACGTGGCCCCCATCGCCTTCAATGTGCTGGCGCTGGCGGGCTCGCTGGTCGACGACGGCTCGGGCGAGACCGACGAGGACCAGAAGCTGCGAAACGAGAGCCGCAAAATTCTCGGCCTGCCGGACCTGCTGGTCAGCGGCACCTGCGTCCGGGTCCCGGTGTTCACCGGTCACTCGCTGTCGGTGAACGCCGAATTCGCCGATCCGGTATCGGTGCAGCGGGCGCAGGAGATCCTCGCCAAGGCGCCCGGCGTGAAACTCGTCGATGTGCCCACCCCGCTGGAGGCCGCGGGCCAGGACGAATCCCTGGTGGGCCGTATCCGTCAGGACCCGGGCGTCCCGGACGGCCGCGGCCTGGCGCTGTTCATCTCCGGTGACAACCTGCGCAAGGGCGCCGCGCTGAACACCATCCAGATCGCGGAAGTACTCCTCGAAGACCGCTGAGCGTGTTCGACCCGGCCCGCGGGCCGGGTCGATCTGCCGGTGCCCGGGTTCCCCGGTTCGGCCGCGGATGCCCGGCGTTCAGCCGCGAATGCCGGGTGTCCGCGGATCGTTGCCCAGGCAGATGAGCAGCGCGCAGCCGGGCGGGGCGTCGCTGAACGGGGCGGCCAGCGGTTGTCCCAGGCAGGCCAGCACATCGCAGCCCGGGTACGCCGATTCACCGATGCCGAAAACAGCGAGCAGGATACCGGTGTCGATATAGGCGTCCGGGTCGGCCTGTACCGGGGGCTCGATAAAGGGCCCCGGATCGGCGACCGGAGGTTCCCGGAACGCCGCCATCAGGAGCCGGAAGAATTCGTGCGGTAGTTCGTCGGTGTTCTGGATGGTCCCGGCCGGCCCGTATCGGCTGATATTGCCGAACGCCCCGGTCCACACCACCACCATGTCCAGGCTCGGCATCACGAAGACGTTCTGCATACCCGCGCCGGCCATGGCGTAGGTGTCCGGCGGGAGGAACGCCGCGTTCTCGGCGCAACCGGCGCCGGTCCAGAACAGATACCCATAGCAGGGGTTGGTGGGTGAGGGGGCGGTCGCGCGGGAGAGATAGTCCGCCGCGACGATCTGCCGCCCGTTCCAGTTGCCGCCGTTTGCGACCAGCAGACCGAGTTTCGCCAGGTCGTCCGGCGGGATCAGCAGATGTGCGTAGCCGTAGGTATGGCCGGATCGGTCTCGTGCCCAGTACCAGTCGCCGCGGGCGATACCCAGCGGCTCGAACAGCTCCCGCTGCGCGAATTCCTGGAGCGGCTCGCCGAGAGCCAGTTCCAGCACATAGGACAGCAGGTCGACCGTGCGCTGGCTGTAGGTGAAAACGGTCCCGGGTTCGTGGTCCAGCGGTACGCCCAGGGCCTGCACGGCGCTGTTGGGGTCGATGGGGATGGCTCCGGTGATGCCCTCGGTGATCACCCCGGTGCGCATCCCGGAGGTTTCGGTGAGCAGGTTGCGCACCGTGATCGCCCGCCGGGCCGGATCGCCCAGCCCCGGTGGCAGATACCGGTCGATCGGTGCCTCGATATCCAGCAGCCCCCGCTCGGCGGCCATCCCGCTGAGCAGCGAGACCACGCTCTTGGTCACGCTCCAGACATTCCACGGCAGATGGCCGGTCCGGGCATTGCCGGGCCCTTCCCCGACCAGGCAGTTGTGCCGGAAGATCTGAACGTTCAACCGGTTTCGGCTTCCGGCGAAGGCCAGCGCGGCAGCCAGCCGGTCCGCGTCGAAGCCCGCCTCTTCCGGCTGCGCGCGCTGCGGCTCGCGCGCCGAGGAGACCTCGCACACGGCCTCGGAGGGTTCGGGGGCGGCCTGTGCCTGCGTCGCGAAAATCTGCCCGGTCACCAGTATTACCGCCGTGACCCCCGCCAGGAGCCCGCCCGAACGCGCCATGCGGATCACCCTAATGCGCGGCTCGCCGCGGTGTGGGGATGCGCGGCGGGCCGCGGTGCCGGAATGCGCGGCGGGCCGCGGTGCCGCGCGGCTCGCCCCGGTGCCGGTCTCCGGACTCGGCCGCCCCGGAAGGGCGAGTGCCCCCGGCCGAGCGTGATCGGCCGGGGGCACTCGCGCACCGGTGCCACGGCGGCACCGGTCCGGTTCCGTCTACAGCAGGCCGAACCAGTACACGGCACAGGCCAGGGCCCAGAGGACCAACGTATCCATCGACACTCCCACTTCTGTCGTAGCGGATGTCTCCATGATGCCCGAGATATCCCGCCCCGCGGGCCGGTCCTCCGAACCCGTGGCACGACCTTGTCCGGGCCGTGACGGGCCGTGTTCGCAGCGTTACAAGTTCACGTTAAGGGCGTGCCAAGCGCGGGGCCGCATTGTTGTGTCGTAGCCGGAACAGACCGGCGGACACAACCGAGAGGGAACCCGAGATGATCACCGAGCCGACCACCGCCACCGGAGGACGGACCGCGGTGGCGAGTACCGAAATGTATGCGACCGCCCACCCGGAGTGGCGCGATCGCACCGAACCCGGCGTCTTCGGCACCCGCCAGTAGCCGAAGCCGCCGCCGAAGGTCCGGGATGTGGGCCGGTGCCTGGGGAGGACCCGGCACACATCCCGATCAGGGACGGATCATCGAGATCCGTTGAGGGGGTGGGAGGTGGTTCCGGCGTCCGGGGAGGAGATCCGGAGCCACCTCGAGGGTGGAAGGGGGCCGGGAAACCGGGTGGGCCGGTCTGCCTCGTGGGGTGGCAGACCGGCCCGGACAAAGGTCGTGCGCCGGACCGGTCTCGCGGGGTGACCGGTCCGGCGGGTCGGCGATATCACATCGGCTCTTCCGGATGCTCAGCAGCGGAATCGGCGTACGAGAGAGTTCGGCCGATCCGCCGCCGCGAAAGGTAACCGTTGGGTGATCGGCGACGGTATACGGCCACGGGCCGGCGGCCGGTCGGACGAAACAGTGTTGGCAGGCCCGACCGGCCGGTCGCCGCCGTTGATGAAGAAATCCTCATCCGGTGCTCACGGCGCGATCATCGTGATTGGGCATAGTGACTGTTATGTCCGGTTCTCGTTCCTTTGCCACCGTGCTCGTTCTGGCCGGTGCCGCCGCTGTGGTGCTGGTCGGTTTCGTCCTGACCCGTTCACCCGAGCCCGAACTCGATCCCTCGTCGGTATCGGTGAGTGTGGTACCCACGACCCCGGCCGCCCCCGGTCCGGCCGCGCCCGGCTCCGGACCCGGCGCCCCACCACGGCTGCCCGCGGGTGAGCCGGGCGGGTCCGCCTCGCCACCGGTTCCCGCGCCACAGGACGTCGCGCCGGGCCGGCCCGATGCGCCGGTACCGGCCCCCGGTCTCATGACTCCGGCCCCGGGGCCCGGGGCGCCGCCGGCCGCGCCCGGTGACGATGACGCGGACGACGGATTCGACGACGGTGGCGACGACGACGCGAACGAGGGGATGGACGACGACGGCCCGTCCGGCAGCGATGATTGATTCCGGTCCCGTCCACGATTCCGCCACCTCGGCGCTTGTTCCGTACCGGCCGGACGATCCCGCCGGCCCACGACCGGCCGGCGCCGTAGCGACTCCGGCTCGGCGCGGGTCCCGGTTACCGGCCCGCTGGAAGATCACCGCCTGGATCATGCTCACCACTTTCGTCCTGCTGGTGGTGGTATTGGTCACCGCCCGCAACCTGCTGCTGCGTGAGGTGGACACGCGAGCCAACGCCGATATCGCGCAGGAGGCCGCCGAATTCCGGACCTTCGCCGCCGAGGGGGTTGACCCGACCACGACACAACCCTTCACCTCGGTGGAGCGCCTGCTCGAGACCTATCTGCTGCGTCAGTCGCCGAGTGACGGTGAGGTGATGGCGGGCATCGTCGACGGTAGGCAACTCGGTGGGGTCCGGGGCAATCCGCCGCCCGCCGTGCTGGGCGGGCCGGATCTGTTCACCGCGACGACGACCGCCGCGAAAACCTCCGGTGTGCTCACCTCCCCGGCCGGTGAGATGCGCTGGGGCCGGGTCGATGTGGACTCCGGCACCGGACGCGGCTCGTTCGTGGTGGCCGCGTTCACCGAAGTAGGCCGCGCGAGTGTGGACCGGACGATGCGCACTATCGCGGCCGTGTCACTGGCCGGTCTCGTGCTCTCCACCGGGGTCGCCTACCTGGTCGCGGGGCGGATCCTGCTGCCGGTGCGGACCGTCCGAGCGGTGGCCGCCGAAATCGGCGAGACCGATCTCACCGCGCGGGTCCCGGTCGAGGGACGCGACGATATCGCCGCGCTGGCACAAACCTTCAACGAGATGCTCGACCGGCTGGAACACGCCTATACGACCCAGCGCCAATTCGTCGACGACGCGGGTCACGAACTGCGTACCCCGATCACGGTCGTGCGGGGGCATCTCGAGTTGCTGCCCGAGGACCCCGAGGAACGCCGCCGAACCCTGGCACTGGTCGATTCGGAGCTGACCCGGATGGGGCGGCTGGTCTCCGACCTGCTGATGCTGGCCAAGGCCGAACGGCCCGACTTCGTGGTACCGCGCCCCGTGGACGTCGCGCAGACCATGCTGGATATCGAATCCAAGGTGCAGCCGCTGGGTGACCGCCGCTGGCATCTGATGGAGGTCGCCGAGGGAACCGCCTGGATCGACGCCCAACGGGTGACCCAGGCGATGCTGCAGCTGGCCGCGAACGCGGTCGCGCATACCGCCGACCACACCACGGTGCAGCTGGGGTCGCGGTTCGGCGGTGACGATTCGGCTCGCACGCTGTCGCTGTGGATCTCCGACCAGGGGCCGGGGGTGCAACCACAGGACGCCCCGGTGATCTTCGATCGGTTCCGCCGCGGACGCTCGCCGGAGCCCGCCGCCGATCGCCGTGCGGGCGCCGGGCTGGGCCTGGCCATCGTCCGCGCGATCGCCGACGCCCATCACGGGTCGGCCTGGGTCCGCAGTGTGCCGGGCGACGGCGCGACCTTCGGGCTCGACCTACCGGCCGATCCGGTGGCGCAAGGCGGCCGTGAGGCCGCCGATCCGAACGAACACAAGGGGTAGCAGATGAGTCGGATCCTGATCGCCGAGGACGATATCCATATCGTCTCTTTCGTCGGGAAGGGGCTGCGGGCGGCCGGTTACCGCACCGAGCACGTCGCGGACGGCGAGACCGCGCTGCTGATGGCCCGGTCCGGCGCGTTCGACATGGTGATTCTCGATATCGGGCTGCCGTCGATGGACGGGTTCACCGTGTTGCGCCGCCTGCGTGGTGAAGGGGTGCGCACACCGGTGGTGGTGCTGACCGCGCGTGACAGCGTCGACGATACGGTCGCCGGGCTGGAGGGCGGCGCCAACGACTACATGACCAAGCCGTTCCAGTTCGCCGAACTGCTGGCACGGGTCCGGCTGCGCCTGCACGACGACACCGGTGCGAGCGCGCCCTCGGATTCGCTGGCGCACCACGATCTGATTCTCGACCTACGGTCCCGCCGGGTCCGTGTGGAGGGCCGGACGGTGGATCTCACCGCACGCGAATTCGGACTGCTCGAGGTGTTCCTGCGGCACCCGGACCAGGTGCTGAGCCGGGAACAGATCCTCGGGCAGGTGTGGGGCTACGATTTCGACCCCGCCTCCAACGTGGTCGACGTCTACGTCAGGGCGTTGCGCGCGAAGATCGGGGTGCGGCGGTTGCAGACGGTCCGGGGGATGGGATACCGCCTCTCGTGACCGTCACCGAGTTCCGCACCGTTCCTCGCCGGCCGCGGCCGGTCGCGCGGCGACGCCCGGGATCGCGATTCGCATGGCTACCGCTGTTCGCGGCGGTCGCGGCGTTGCTGATCTGTGCCGGGTTGCTGTTCGCGGCCGTGACAGGCGATCTCGGCCGGGACGCGCTGGTGACCCTGGTGGTTTTCGTGGCCGCTGTGTGGCTGTGGATTTTCGCGCCCGTCCCGGACACCTACGTCGCGCTGGGCGCGGCGGTCGCACTCGTCGTGGCCGGGGCGATCGAGACCGAGACCTTCACCGCGACCCTGGGCGATTCGGTGATCTGGTTGCTCGTCGGTTCCTTCCTGATCGCGGCGGCGGTGACGGCCACCGGACTCGCCGCGCGGATCGCCGCGCGGGTGCTCACCGTGGCCCGGACCCCTCGGCAACTGGTCCACCTGCTGACCGCGGCGCTGTTGGTGACCACATTCGCCATCCCCGCGACCTCGGGCCGGGCAGCGCTGGCACTGCCGGTGTTCCTCGCCCTGGCCGCGGTCCTCCGGGGGCGGCCGCAGCTGGTGCTGGTGCTGGCGGTCGCGATCCCGTCGGTGATCCTGTTCTCGGCAGTGGGTTCGCTGCTCGGTGCGGGCGCGCATCTGATCACCGCCGAAATCGTCGCGGCCGCTACCGGTCAGGAGTTCCACTTCCTGCAGTGGCTGGTGCTCGGGCTGCCGCTGGCGCTCGTGTGGTCGCATCTCGCCGCGGAAATCGCGCTGATGCTGTTCGCCGACCGCGCCGAACGGCGTACTCCGCTGACGGTGCCCGCCACTGCCTTCGACGACGCCGGTCCCGGCGTTCGTGGCCCGTTGACCGCGCCGCAGCGGCGAATGCTCCTGGTGCTCGCGGCTGTCGTGACGCTCTGGTGCACCGAGGCCCTGCACGGGATCGATCCGGCGGTCGTCGCGGTGCTCGGCGCGCTGGTCGCGACCGCACCGAGAATCGGCGGCACCACCCTGCCCGCCGCGGCGAAGACCATTCCGTGGACGCTGCTGCTGTTCATGGCGGCCACCCTGTGTCTCGGTATCGCCCTCACCAGCAGCGGTGCCTCCGCGTGGTTGGGTGCCCTGGTCTTCGACCCGGTGCGGTCGCTCGGCGCGGCGGCCACGATGGCCTTCCTGGTGCTCACGGTTCTGATCTCGCTGCCGGCGCATCTGGTGGTGCAATCGCGGTCCGCGCGGTCGGCGGTATTGATCCCGATCGTCGTCGCCACCGCACCGGTCGTGGGTGTGGACCCGATGGCGGCGGCCTTCCTCTCGACCGCCGCGGCGGGCTACTGCCACACCCTCACCAGTTCGGCGAAACCGATGGCCGTATTCGCCGAATCCGATACCGTCCCCGGCTTCCGGGCCGAACATCTGGTCCGCTACTCCGCTGTCGTCGCGCCGCTGTCGGTCGCGCTGCTCCTCGCGTTCGCGGTCTGGGTCTGGCCGTTTCTGGGTCTCGCTCCCACTACCTGACCCACCGCTGTTCCTCTCGAAAGGCACCCCAGATGACTCTCCGCGTACCGCAGCGCATACTCGTCGCACCGAGCGGGTTCAAGGAAAGCCTCGACGCCGGGCCGGTCGCCTACGCGATCGCCGCCGGAGTGCGCCGGGTATTACCCGGCGTCCATGTGGATCTCGCGCCCATCGCCGATGGCGGCGAAGGTACCGCGGCCATGCTCGCGGCGACAACCGGGGGCACACTCCATCCGCTCGAGGTCACCGGCCCGACCGGCGCCCCGGTCCGGTCCCATTGGGCTCGGCTGGGCCCGGTGGCGCCCGATACCGCGGTGGTGGAGGTCGCGGCGGCGGCGGGGCTGCGCCAGGTACCCCGTGATCGGCGAGACCCCGCTGCGACCACTACTTTCGGGGTCGGGGAGCTTATCGCGGCCGGGCTGGACGCGGGTGCCGCGACGATCCTGGTCGGCTGCGGTGATTCCGGAACCTGCGACGGCGGCGCCGGAGCCCTGCAGGCCCTCGGCGCCCGAATCCTGGACGACGACGGTCTGGAGATCGGCCGGGGCGGTGGTGAACTCGCTCGTGCCGCCCGTCTCGACCTGTCCGGCCTGGACCCCCGCCTGGATGCCGCGACCGTGGTGGTCGCGGGCAATCCGCACAATGTGCTGTGTGGATCACGCGGAGTGGCCCGGATTTTCGGGCCGCAGAAGGGGGCCGGCCGGGCGGAGGTCGATGCCCTCTCGGCAGCTTTGGAGAACTGGGCGGCGATTCTGGAACGTGACGGCCGGGACGCGGGCGACCTGCGGACCGGCCCGGTCACCGGTGCGTCCGGAGGCCTCGGGGCGGGGCTGGCCGCGGGAATCGGCGCCCGGTTGCGGTCCCGGTTCGACGCCCTGCTGGACTCCGGGCTGACCGGCGTCGATCTGGACCGCCGTATCGCCCGGGCCGATCTGGTGATCACCGCGGAGGGAGCCATCGACCTGCAGACCCCGCATGGCAAGGTGCCCGCCGAAATCGCCCGGCGCGCCCGGGCCCACGGCGTACCGGTGGTGGCGTTGGCCGGATCGCTGGGGGAGGGGGCGCCGCTGGTGCACGATGTCGGTATCGGTGCCATCGCCTCCATCATTCCGGTCCCGATGCCGATGGCCGAGGCGGTCGCCGATGCCGAACGCCTGCTCACCGATGCCGCCGAACGGATGATGCGGATGATCCTGGTCGGTGGCGCCCTCTCGGTCCGGTTGGGGCGTGGCGGAGACCGGCCGCCGGCTGCCGGCGCCCGGCGCGCGATCGGTCCCCGTATCGGCACGGCCGGCCGCAACCGGATCCGCGGGCAGCGCCGCTGACGGTACGCCGTGCGTCCTCGCCGAAACCCATCCCGGGCTCGACGACACCCGCGCCCATGCGCCGGCCGAGCTCTACCTGGTGATCCTCAACGGACTCGTCCTCTCCTGGATGAGCAACCCGGCGGGCGCGCTACCGTCCGGCGCCGACCTCGCCGAAGCCCTGGCCGCGCTGTCCGCCGGGGCGGGATGACGTGGGAACGAGAAAGGCACCTGACCGGATGAACCTGTCAGGTGCCTTATCGTGTCTCGACCAACACGAGTCGGGGTGGCGGGATTTGAACCCACGACCTCTTCGTCCCGAACGAAGCGCGCTACCAAGCTGCGCCACACCCCGTGAAGCGGACCTGAGGAAGCTTACATCAGGTCTGGGCCGGATAAGAAACCGCCTGTTCAGGGCTGCTCTCAACGGCCGGCCGGCCGCTCAGCGGGCGACGGCCTGCGAGGTCGAGAGGCCGTGTCCGGACTCGGTGGCGGGCTTGTTCGGTGGCACCGCGACCAGCGTGAGCAGGGTTGCTTCGGGGCGGCAGCAGAAGCGGTACGGCGCCCACGGTGAGGTGCCGATACCGGCGGAGACGTGCAGGCGGGTGTGCGCACCCCACTTCGAGGGGCCCTTCACCCGGGAACGATCGATATCGCAGTTCGTGACGAGGGCGCCGTACCCGGGCAGGCACAGCTGCCCACCGTGCGTGTGGCCGGCCAGGACGAGGTCGTAGCCGTCCTCGGCGAAGCGGTCGAGGACCCGCGGCTCCGGCGAATGCGTGAGGCCGATTCGCAGGTCGGCGAGCGGGTTGGGCGCGCCCGCGATGGTGTCGTAGCGATCGCGCTGCAGATGCGGATCGTCGACGCCGGCGCTGGCGATCCGGATACCACCCACCTCGATATCGCGACGGATATGGGTGAGGTCCAGCCAGCCGCGTTCGGTGAACGCCGCGCGCAGATCCTTCCACGGCAGCGGCGCCCCGTGTACCCGCTTGTGGTTCTTGTCGAAGTACTTCAGCGGGTTCTTCGGAACCGGCGCGAAGTAGTCGTTGCTACCGAAGACGAACAGGCCGGGGCGCGACATCAGCGGACCCAGTGACTGCACCACGGCGGGCACGGCCCGCTGATGCGACAGATTGTCGCCGGTGTTGATCACCAGGTCCGGCTCCAGCCGGTCCAGTTCGCGCAGCCACTGCTGTTTGAGCTTCTGCCCGGGGGTCATATGCAGATCGCTGATGTGCAACACCCGCAGCGGTGCCGAACCCGGCCGCAGGACCGGCATGGTGGTTTCGCGCAGGACGAAGGCGTTGCGTTCGATCAGTGAGGCGTAGCCGACTCCGGCCGCCGCGGCTCCGGCGGCACCGAATGCGGTTCGGCGGAGGACCGACGTCGAGATCACGGGCATTTGCCCAGCATAGGTGACCGGCACCCGCTACGCGCAGCGTGTTGAGCCACAGTTACCGGGGCGTGGCGCCACGATGACCGTGCGTAACGGCCTGTGAGAAGCCTGTGGCCTCGGGAAACGACGAGTCGCGAACAGGCCGGACACGCCGACGGCTCGCGGGTTAACCGGTGGGCGTGGCGGGGCGCAGCGGCTACCGTTGCGCGCATGTCGGAACTGAAATCGAAGCTGCGCACCGATATGACCGCCGCGATGAAGGCCAAGGATTCGCTGCGACTGAACACGCTGCGGATGCTGCTGGCCGCCGTGCAGACGGCGGAGGTCGCGGGTAAGGAAGCCCGCGAACTGTCCGACGCCGAGATCGTGGGGGTTCTCACCAAGGAGTCCAAGAAACGCAACGAGTCCGCCGAGATCTACACCCAGGCGGGTCGCGGCGAACTGGCGGCCAACGAGCACGCCGAGGCGCGCATCATCGACGAATATCTGCCCACCCAGCTCACCGAGGCCGAGGTGGCCGATCTCGCCGATACCGCGATCGCCGAGGTCGCCGAGGAAATCGGCGAGCGGCCGGGGATGCGGCAGATGGGGCAGGTCATGAAGGTGGCCACCGCGCTGGCCGCGGGCAAGGCCGACGGTTCCCGGATCTCCGCGGCGGTGAAGGCGCGGCTCTGAGCCGCGCCTTCACCGGTCACCGGGGGATGGGTACCGGGATCGGGATCGGCGGCAGGAACGGTGGTAGCGGCAGCCCGGGCGCGTTCGGCGTCGGCGCCGCGGGGCGCCCCGGCTGGGGCGCTTCCCGGATGGTGCCGTCGCTGAGG
Organism: Nocardia sp. NPDC024068; assembly: GCF_040638875.1. Lineage (NCBI taxonomy): Bacteria > Bacillati > Actinomycetota > Actinomycetes > Mycobacteriales > Nocardiaceae > Nocardia > Nocardia sp. NPDC024068. Next base: position 31,317 of record NZ_JBEZYU010000053.1, read on the forward strand.
TAGATCGTCACCTGTGAGCCCGGAATCGCCGACCCGTTCGGAGTCGACCCGGTGACCGTGCCTTTCGGCGCCGACCCCGGTGCGCTCACCGAGGTGACCTTGAACCCGGCGCCGGTGAGGGCCCCGGTGGCCTCATCCGCGCTCATCCCCACCACATCGGGGACCTGGGCGTTCTCCGCGCCGCGGACGTATTTCTCGTCGACGGGTGGCAGGACCGGCGGTGGGTAGTTCGCCGCACCGCCCTTCACCGCGGCGAACCAGGTTCGGGCGGGCTCGTTACCGCCGAACAGGCCGTTGGCGTCGCTGGCGGGGCAGTTGCGCAGCGGGAAGGAGCAGATCTCGCCGGGGGTCGGGCTGTCACCGTAGACGTAGGTCGCGCCGGCCATGGAGTTGGTGAAGCCGACGAATGCCGAGGAGCGGTGGCTTTCGGTGGTACCGGTCTTGGCCGCGACCGGCATATTCCAGCCGGTGGCGGCGGCCGCGGCCGAGGCGGTGCCACCACCGCTGTGGTCCTTGCTCATGGCGTTGGCCAGGGTGTTGGCCAGTCCCGGCTCGACGACCTGCTCGCAGGCCTGTTCGGTGAGCGGGACCGTTTTGCCGTAGCGGTCGATCACCTCGGCGATCGGGGACGGCGGGCACCAGACGCCGCCGGAGGCGATCGTCGCGGCCACATTCGACAGTTCCAGCGGATTCACCGCGACCGGACCCAGCGTGAACGATCCCAGATTCTGGCCCTTGATCATATCGGCCAGGCTCTGGTTGTCGTCGTGCCCGGAAGTACCCGGCTCGGTGTAGGACCGCAGGCCCAGCCGGACCGCCATATCGACGGTCGGCGTCACACCGACGGCCTGGATGAGTTTGACGAACGCGGTGTTCGGTGAGGTGGCCAGCGCTTCGGTGACCGACATCGGCGACCGGTAGTTACCGGCGTTCTCGACACAGTAGGTCGCGGGCGGGCAGCCGGGTGCGCCGCCGTTGCCCATGCCGCGGGCGTCGAATCGGCCCGGGACATCGAGCTGGGCGTTGATACCCATTCCCTTTTCCATCGCCGCGGCCGTCGTGAACAGCTTGAACACCGAACCGGCGCCGTCGCCGACCATCGAATACGGCTGGGCGAGCAGGGTTTCGTGGTCGTCGCGGTTGAGGCCGTAGGTGCGGCTGCTGGCCATCGCGAGCAGCGGATGTTTGTCCTTGCCCGGGCCGATCAGCGACATCACTTCGGCGATATTCGGCAGATGCGGGTCGGCGTTCGCGTTGACCGAACGTTTCACCGAGTCCTGGACAGCCGGGTCCAGGGTGGTGCGGATCAGGTAGCCGCCCTTCTCGATCTGCTCTTTGCTGAGACCGGCGTTGGCCAGGTACTGCAGCGCGTAGTCGCAGAAGAAGCCGCGGTCGTTGGCGGCGATACAACCCCGGGGCAGCCCCTTGGGCTCGGGGAGTACGCCCAGCGGCTGGGTTTTCGCGGCGCGCAGTTCCTCGGCCCGGCTGGGGATGTTCTGGATCATGGTGTCCAGGACGGTGTTGCGCCGGATGGTGACGCCTTCGGGGTTGGTGTAGGGGTTCAGTTTGGAACTGCTCTGCACCATGCCGGCCAGCATCGCCGCCTGGGCGGCGTTCAGATCCTTGGCGTCGATACCGAAGTAGGTCTGGGCGGCGTCCTGGATGCCGTAGGAGGAGTTGCCGAACGGCACCAGATTCAGATACCGGGTGAGGATCTCGTCCTTGCTGAGTTCCTTGTCCAGGGTGAGCGCCATCCGGATCTCGCGGATCTTGCGCGCGGGGGTGGTCTCGATGGCGGCCCGGCGCTCGGCGTCGGTTTTCGCGACCACGAGCAGGTTGAAGTTCTTCACGTACTGCTGATCGATCGTGGAGGCGCCCTGCTGGACCTCGCCGCTGCTGGTGTTGGTGAGGAAGGCCCGGATGGTGCCCTGCCAGTCCACGCCGTGGTGGTCGGCGAAGCGCTTGTCCTCGATGGAGACGATGGCCAGCTTCATATCGTTGGAGATGCGGTCGCTGGGCACCTCGAACCGGCGTTGCTCGTACAGCCAGGCGATGGGGTTGCCGGCGGCGTCCACCATGGTGGAGACGGCGGGGACGGTTCCCTCGACAAGCTCCGCGGAGACGTTGTCGACGGCGTCGGCGGCGCGGTTCGAGACGAATCCGAAACCTCCGGCGACCGGGAACAACATTCCCGCAACGAGCACGGAAGCGAGTACACAGCTGCCCGCCAGCTTGATGAGCGCACGTGTGATCGGCACAGCACCAGCGTAGAGGGTGGGCTCGCGGCGCTCGTGAAGTGTGGACGCCGGGTGTTGTCCGGATCGATTCGAGATCTACGCGGCGGATTCGGGGCACGGCGCCTGACATGCGAATACGGGCTCGTGGGCGGCGAACACCCGGGAATCGGCAGGCACGGACGTACCAAAAAGTCATCATCCGGTCTTGCGCTCGGGGCATACCTTTACCTAGATTGAGAGCTCAGTGTGATAGAGCTAACACTCAATGTGGAATGTGGTGCACTTCGCAGCGGGGTTCGGGCTGCTGCGAGGTGTCACGCGATTCCGGAGCGCCGTGACCCGGTGTTCGGACTGGCAAAGGGGCACACCAAATGCACATGACAACCACCCCCGTCGCTCGATTGGACGTAGAGCAGGCCGAAGCGAGGATCGCCTGGGTTTCTCAGGCCCGATGCAAGGAAGTAGATCCCGACCAACTGTTCGTCCGCGGCGCGGCCCAGCGCAAGGCGGCGACGATCTGCCGGCACTGCCCGGTGCTGATGGAATGCGGGGCGGATGCCCTCGACAACAGGGTCGAATTCGGGGTGTGGGGCGGTATGACCGAACGGCAACGGCGGGCGCTGCTCAAGCAGCACCCGGAGGTGACCTCCTGGGCGGATTTCTTCCACGTCCAGCGTCACCATCAGGTAGCGATGTAATCGGATTCCTATTGGACGACCCGGCCGCCGGTCACTCGTAGTACGAGTGGCCGGCGGCCGACTACTCGGGGCCGGATATCCGGTACCGGGACAACGATTCGGAGATCCTCAGCCCGTTACGGCGGAATCGCCGCCCGCCAGCTGCGCCCCGACGGCCCGCAGGGCCGCCAGATCGGTGACATCGAAGGGCAGCGCGGTCACGGGGACGATCTTCACCCGCGGATGTGCTCCGGTGAATCGGTGCAGCAGATGCTGTTCCCGCCGCGCGGTCGCCACTCGCTGACCGTGCACTCGCAGGACCCCCGCCGCCAGCGGTTCGGTATCGGCCAGCCGGTCGGCGGCGGTGAGGGCGTGATCGGCCGGTAGTGAGCACAGCACCGGATGGGTGCGGTTGAGGACCAATCCGGCCAGCGGCATCTTCTCGGTGGAGAGCCGGTCCACGAAGAACGACGCCTCACGCAGCGCATCCGGTTCGGGCGCCGCGACCACCAGGAAATGCGTCCCCGGTTTGGCCAGCATCGCGAACGTGCGGTTGGCCCGTTCCTGGAAACCACCGAACAGCGATTCCAGCGACTGCAGGAAATTCGAGGCGTCCTTGAGCATCTGGCCGCCGACGATCGTCGACACCCCGCGCACGGCCAGGCTCATCGCGCCGGTGACGAACCGCCCGACGCCGCGGCCGGGCGCCATGATGACCCGGATCATGCGGCCGTCGAGGAAGTTGCCGAGTCGTTTGGGGGCGTCGAGAAAATCCAGGGCATTCCGTGAGGGCGGAGTGTCCACGACGATGAGATCCCATTCCCGGTGCCCGGCGAGCTGTCCCAGCTTCTCCATCGCCATGTACTCCTGAGTGCCACCGAACGAGGAGGCCACCGCCTGATAGAAGGGGTTGGCGAAGATCTGCTCGGCCTTGTCCGGCGCGGTGTGCTCGAGCACCATCTCGTCGAAGGTCCGGCGCATGTTCAGCATCATCGCGTGTAATTCGCCCTTGGCCTCGGGGCCCAGTTCGACGCGCTGTGGGCTGTTGTCCAGATCGGCGACGCCCAGCGACTGGGCCAGCCGGCGGGCGGGATCGATGGTGAGAACCACGACCTTGCGACCCTCTTCGGCCGCCCGCAGCGCGATCGCGGCCGCGGTGGTGGTCTTGCCGACACCGCCGGACCCGCAGCACACCACGACCCGGGCCGCCGGATCGTCGATGATGGTGGAGATATCCAGCGGTGCCGGACCCGGGCGCGTACTCATCGGACTCCCTGCTCGTTCAGATGGGCGGCGAGTTCGTACAGGCCGCCCAGATCCATACCGTCGGCCAGCGCGGGCAGCAGCAGCCGCGCGACCTCCACGTTCAGCAGTTCCGACGCGCTCTGGTCCTGGGTGTTCAGGGTGGCCGAATGTTCCACGGTCTCGGTGAGCAGACCCGCGAAATCGGCGGCGGACAGACTGATCCCGGCGGTCTCGAGAGTGCCGCGCAGCGCCTCGGTGTCGAGCTCGCCGTCCGCGGCGGCGGCCCGCGATTCCGGGGCCAGCGGACTGTGCGCGGCACGGTTGACGATCACGCTGCCGATGCGCAGATCGCCCGCGCGCAATTCGGCGATGGCGTCCAGGGTTTCCTGCACCGGCAGCGCCTCGAGCAGGGTGACCAGGTGGATCACCGTCTGGTCGGAGTGCAGCAGCTGGGAGACGCCCTCGGACTGGGCCGCGATCGGCCCACCTTTGGCGAGTTCGGCCATGGCCTTGGTGACGTCCAGGAAGCTCGCGATCCGCCCGGTGGGCGGCGCGTCGACGACGACCTCGTCGTAGACCGGCTTACCGTCTTTACCGGCTCGGACCACGCATTCTTTGATCTTGCCGGTCAGAATGACATCCCGCAGACCCGGCGCGATGGTGGTGACGAAATCGATGGCCCCCATGCGGCGCATGGCCCGGCCGGCGAAGCCCAGGTTGTAGAACATATCGAGGTATTCGAGGAACGCGTGCTCGATATCGAGCGCCAGCGCCATCACCTCGCCGCCGCCGTCGGCAGTGGCGATCTTGGTTTCGGTGGGCGGCAGCGGCGGCAGATCGAACAACTGCGCGATGGACTGCCGGTTCTCCACCTCGACCAGCAGTACCCGCCGGCCGCCCGCGGCCAGCGCCAGCGCCAGCGCGGCCGCAACCGTCGACTTACCGGTGCCGCCCTTACCGGACACGTAATGCAGGCGGGCGTTCGTCGCACGATCGGGCCACCCGGTCTTCAGGGCGGGCCCGGCCGGTTCCGACATCGTCGTTGGTTCTGCCACGGTCGCGAGCCTATAGCGCGCATTGGACGCACGCCCGCATACTCCGATTCGCAGCGATGTGGTGTACCAGACACCGGGCCGGGCGGCCGGGTTCGCCACCCGCCGGTACCTGCGCCGGTGATCGGCCGGGCACCCAGTACGCTCGGTGCGCATGAGCGATGTCACCCAGTGGGAGTACGCGACCGTACCGCTGCTTACCCATGCGACCAAACAGATCCTGGACCAGTGGGGCGCCGACGGCTGGGAACTGGTGACGGTGCTGCCCGGCCCGACCGGTGAGCAGCATGTCGCGTACCTCAAGCGGCCGAAGCAGTAAGCGCCATGGGGGAAACCGATCCGAACGGACCCGGTACCGACTGGCGGGCGAACCTCGACCGGCTGGGACTGACGGTGCCCGCCGTGGTGGCGCCCGTGGCCGCCTACGTGCCCGCGGTGCGCAGCGGGTCGTTGGTGTACACCTCCGGGCAACTGCCCTTCGTCGCCGGTGAGCTGACGGCGGTCGGCAAGGTCGGCGCCGAGGTCTCGCTGGAGGCCGCGGCCGCCGCCGCCCGCTGGTGCGCGCTCAACGCGCTGGCCGCCGTGCACGATCTGGTCGGCCTGGACGCGGTGGTGCGGATCGTCAAGGTGGTCGGCTTCGTGGCCTCCGCGCCGGGATTCACCGATCAGCCGCTGGTGATCAACGGGGCCTCGGAGTTGCTGGGCGAGGTGTTCGGCGCGGCCGGGGCGCACGCCCGTTCGGCGGTGGGTGTTTTCGAACTACCGCGGAACACTCCGGTCGAGGTCGAACTGATCGCCGAAGTCCGCTAGAGCTGTCCGGGCCGGCGGGCCGAACGCGACGAGCTGAAGAACTACACCTTCGAGTTGCTGTTCGAGCTCTACGACAACGAGGT
>NZ_JBEZYU010000054.1:0-36238 GCF_040638875.1 Nocardia sp. NPDC024068
GCCCTCGAGACTCGTGGCTTCGCCACATGCGCTTCGAGGGCTGACAGCAGACGCGGGCCGAACCCTTTGTGGGCCTCGCTGAACTCGGCACCGAGGGAGTGGCCCATTCTGTGGATGCGCCCGGTCCGGATCGGAACCGGGTGGTGACGCTGGTAGCGGGCCCCGTGGGCTGCGTAGTGCGGGGCCGCGTTCGCGGGGATCTCACGTCTTTATCCGGATGGTCGCTATCCGTCCTGGGTGGGGCCCGCCCGGTTCTGGAGCGACCAGAGGGAGGGAGCTCAGCGACCGACCGGCGGGAGTGAAGAACCGGGTTAACAGGGCCCCACCCTCGAGGCGCGGAGCGCCTCCAAAATTACAGCCCCACCCCGCGCGCCGAAGGCGCGCCGAATAAACACTGCGCTAGCCTGGGGTATGGACGCTGTCACAGTTGTCCCGACCCCCGCCAATGAGCCGGTGCACACCTACGCGCCGGGTAGCCCCGAACGTGAGCGGCTGCTCGGCAGGCTGGCCGATCTTTCGGGCGATTCCGTCGATATCCCGCTGGTGATCGACGGTAAACACCGTCCGGGTATCGGGGAGCGCCGCGAGATCGTCGCACCGCATCGGCACCGGCAGGTGCTCGGGACCTATACCGACACCACTCATACCGAAGCCGCCGCGGCCATCGAGGCCGCTTCCGCTGCCGCGCCGGGGTGGCGGGCGTTGCCGTTCGACGAACGGGCGGCGGTGTTGTTGCGCGCCGCCGATCTGTTGTCGGGGCCGTGGCGGGAGACGGTGGCCGCGGCCACCATGCTGGGGCAGTCGAAATCGGTGGCGCAGGCGGAGATCGACGCGCCGTGTGAGCTGGTCGATTTCTGGCGGTTCAATGTGTCGTTCGCGCGGGGCATTCTCGCTCAGCAGCCGGAATCGGGGCCGGGGGTGTGGAACCGGCTCGACCACCGCCCGCTGGAGGGGTTCGTCTACGCGATCACCCCGTTCAATTTCACGGCGATCGCCGGCAATCTGCCGACGGCGCCGGCGCTGATGGGCAATACCGTGGTGTGGAAGCCCGCGCCCACCCAGACCCTGGCCGCCTATTACACGATGCGGTTGCTGGAGGCCGCGGGGCTGCCGCCGGGGGTGATCAATATGGTCACCGGCGACGGGCGGGAGCTGTCGGAGGTCGCGCTGGCCGATCCGCGGCTGGCGGGTATCCATTTCACGGGTTCCACTGCCACGTTCCAGTATCTCTGGGGGCAGGTGGGGGCCAATATCGGCCGGTACCGCGGGTACCCACGGCTGGTCGGCGAGACCGGCGGTAAGGATTTCATCGTCGCGCATCCGTCGGCGGACCCGGTGGCGTTGCGGACGGCCCTGATCCGCGGCGCGTACGAGTATCAGGGTCAGAAATGTTCGGCGGCGTCGCGCGCCTATATTCCGCGTTCGGTGTGGCGGGAGATGGGTGATGATTTCCTGGGGATCACCGAGAAGCTGAGCTACGGCGATATCGCGGATCTGTCGAATTTCGGGGGTGCGGTGATCGACCGCCGTGCCTACGACAAGAGTGTCCGGGCGATCGAGCGGGCCCGGTCGGCGGGCGTGACCGTGCCGGTGGGTGGCGACTACGACGACAGCGAGGGCTGGTTCGTCCGCCCGACCGTGCTGCTGGCCGAGGATCCGCGCGATGAATCGTTCGCCACCGAGTATTTCGGGCCGATCCTGTCGGTGCACGTCTACGACGATGCCGAACCGGGGGCTTTCCGGTCGATCCTGGCGGAGGTGGAGTCGGCCGCGCCGTACGCGTTGACCGGTGCCGTGTTCGCCCAGGACCGGCACGCGGTGGAGGAGGCGTCGGCGCGGTTGCGGTTCGCCGCCGGGAATTTCTACGTCAACGACAAACCCACCGGGGCGGTGGTGGGTCAGCAGCCGTTCGGCGGCGCCCGGGCGTCGGGGACCGACGACAAGGCCGGGTCCCCGCTGAATCTGCTGCGCTGGGTGGCGCCCCGCGCGCTGAAGGAAACCTTCGTCCCGCATACCGACCACCGCTATCCGCATATGGAGCGGGAATGAGTTCCCTACGCGGGGTCATGGCCGGGCGGGTGGCTGCCGTCGCGGGTGCGCGGTGAACCCGCTGCGCCCCGCGATCCTCGCGGCCGCGGGCTCCGAGCGGGTGAAACGGCTGCTCACCTCGAGCCCGGCGGCGGCTGCGCTGGTGCGTCGTTTCGTACCGGGGGAGAGCAGGGCGGAACTGGTTGCCGCGGTCCGGGAGCTGCTGGCGAGTGGCCGGGCGGTGAGCGTCGATTTCCTGGGCGAGAACACCACCGACCGGTCGCGGGCCGATGCCGCGGTCGCCGAATACCTGGCGTTGATCAACGATTTGGCCGCGTTGGACACCTCGGCGGTACCGCGGGGCGCGGCGCCACTCGAGGTGTCGGTGAAACTGTCGGCGCTGGGCCAGGCGCTGGGATCCGACGGGCCGGCGATCGCGACCGAGAATCTGCGGGTGTTGTGCACCAAGGCCGCCGAGGCCGGGGTCTGGGTGACGGTGGACGCGGAGGATCACACCACCACGGCGCGGACACTCGCGGCGATCCGCGAGGTCCGGCCCGATTTCTGGTGGCTGGGGACGGTTGTCCAGGCCTACCTGTATCGCAGCGAGGACGATTGCCGCGAACTCGCCGAGGTGGGTGCGCGGGTGCGGTTGTGCAAGGGCGCCTACCGGGAACCGGATACGGTCGCCTATCAGCCTCGTGCGGAGGTGGATCGGGCCTACCTTCGCTGCCTGCGGGTGCTGATGCGGGGTGACGCCCGGCCGCTGGTGGCCTCCCACGATCCCGGCCTGCTGGCCGCCGCTGCCGATCTGGTGACACAGACCGCCCGGCGTCCCGGCGAGATGGAATACCAGATGCTCTACGGCATTCGCGCCGATGAGCAGCTCCGTTTGGCCGGCCGGGGCGATTTCGTGCGGGTGTACGTGCCCTACGGCGGGCAGTGGTACGGCTATCTCATGCGGCGGCTGGCGGAGCGTCCCGCGAACCTGGCCTTTTTCCTCCGGGCCGTGGCCGGCCGCTGAACCGGCGCTAGACCAGCGGTTTGCCCTTGCGCATGCGGCGGCGCATATCCCACAGGTAGTAGTTCATCGGGAACTGGCGCATGGCGCGCGGCTGGAGTTTCAGCAGCAGGCCCACGAACTTCATCGTGCGGTCGAACCAGCGCTGATTGCCCTCGGTCCAGTTCATGTGCATCTTCTCGCGGATCTGCGGGGGCAGGCAGCCGGAGACGACGAAGCGGTGGAACTTCGCGGAGAGCAGCCGCACCGGAAGCGGCAGCATCTTCAGATCGATGAGGTCGTTGAAGTAGGCGCGGGTGGTCTCGTCGATTTCCAGGTTGTCCAGGTTGTCTTCCCAGTACTGCCAGAACGCGGCCCGGTTGGGCGGCCACATCTCGGGGCGCACCTGCAGGGTGGTACCGAGCCGGATGCTGTGCGCGTAGAACGTGTCGGCGGTCGCGTCGTCCATCGGGCCCTGCACCTTCTCGAGCAGGTCCACGAAACCGAAGTAGAGGCAGGCCGCCACCCACACCTGCAGCTTGGGGTCGAAGGCGTTGTACTTGACCGGGCTGGTGGGTTTGGTGCGGATATGGCGGTGGGAGGTGTTGACGGCGAGCCGGTAGGCGTTGCGTTCCTCGTCGCTGCCGAGCATCGCCACGGACAGATAGGTGAGGGTGGTGCGCAGCCGCTTGAACGGATGCACCATCACATTGCCGCTTTTGACGTCGCTCTCCATGACGCCGTAGGCGACCGGCCGCAAACCCAGCTGCATGATCACGTTGGCGGTGCCGCCGAGGAAGGCGGTGATGCCGACGATGTGGTCCTCGATATCGAAATCCGGGGCGTACAGGGACTGCGGTTCGGGTTCGCTCTGAGACGCCGGCCAGGGAGCGGTCATCGGTGACCTCTTTCAATGAGAAGGTTATATGATAACCATCTCATTCTCTCGAAGCCGCGTCAACCGGTGCGGTCACTGTGCGATGCTTATTACGTCGTTGCTTATTACGTCGCCGCATCGGCGAGCACGGAAAGGTGCCGAGATGGGTGCGCTGGCTCAATTGTTGCCGCTGGTCCGATCGCCGAGACGCGATCAGGATCAATCGGTGCTGGCCGCGGCATTGCAGGCGTTTCTCGATTTCGGGATCAAACGCACCAGCATGGTGGAGGTCGCCCGGCGTGGCGGGCTCTCCCTTGCCACACTGTACCGGCGGTTTTCCAGTAAATCCGATCTGATCCAGGCCGTGGGGCTGCTGCAGACCCGGGAGTTCATCGAGAGTGTCGATGCGGCGGTCCAGCGGCAGGTCGAACGAGACGCCGGCGCCGAAGACCAGATCGTCGAGCTGTTCGTCGCGTTCCTCGACGGATTGCGCGGTAACGAACTGCTGGACCGGCTGCTGAACACCGAACCCGAGATCGTGCTGCCCTATCTGACGACCCAGGGCGCCCCGGTGATCGAGCTGGGCCGCGACTATCTCGCCGAGTTCATCACCCGGTTGCAGGACGAAGGCAAACTGCCGGCCTACGATCCGCTGCCGGTGGCCGAGATGATCGCGCGGACCTCGCTCTCGCTGGCCCTCACCCCGCAGACGGTGATTCCGCTGGGCGACGATACGGCGCTGCGCCGCTACGCGCGCGATCATGTCGTGGTCTCGTTCCGGGTGCCGGGCACGGTCACCGAATCCTGAATTCCGAATCGAACTGTTTTCGCATATCTCGGTCAGACGAGTTTCAGGCCGAATTTGCGGCGCATGCGGAAATCGAACAGATACGCGTTGATCGGGAAATTACGCACCGGCACCGGCAGTACCGCCCATATGCGGCCGAGCGCGCGCAGCATCCGGTCGAACCGCCGCTCGTCACGAGCCGACCAGCGCATACCCATTTCGTCGCGCAGATGCGGCGGTAACAGCCCGGCGGTGACCCACCGGTTGAACCGCGCGCCGAGCCATTGCACCGGCCGCGGGAACATCCGCAGGTCGACGATCTCGTCCAGCATCTCGCGGACCGGCGGATCGATACGGGTCCGGGCCAGGTTCTCGGCCCAGTATCGATCGAACGCCGCCATATCGGCCGGCCACATATCCGCCGGTACCTGCAGTGTGGTGCCCAGCCGGGCCGAATGCCGGTAGATGACCTCCTCCAGCTCGGGCTCGGGTCGTCCGCCCATCCGATCCCGCAGGTCGCGGGCACCCCAGTACAGGCAGGCGGCCACCCAGAGCTGCAGGTTCCGGTCGAAGGCGTTGTACTTGACGGGACTCTGCGCGGTGGAGCGCACCTGACGATGCGAGGTGTCCACCGCTGTGCGGTAGGCCGTGCGCTCGTCCGGGCTGCCGAGCAGTGCGACGGCCAGGTAGGTGAGCGTGGTCCGGGTGCGTTTCACCGGGTGCACCGTGAGCTTCCCGCTGTCCACGGGGCTTTCCAGAACTCCATAACCCACACCGGGGACGGCGAGTTGCATGATCACATTGGCGGCGGCGCCGAGTACCGCCGCACCGTCGATATACGGGCGGAAATCGAATTGATCGTCTCCCTGCCGACCGGCGGAAAGGAGCGGATTGCCGGTGGAATCGGGGGATATCGGCTCTTCGCTGGGAGAGCTGGTCATGCGGGGCGCCGTTTCCGAGGGTGTGAGAAATCTTTCGGTTCACCTTCTCGCCGCGGCGCAAATGTGTCAAGTCTCGACAGAGAAATCCCATTTCACGAATTATGACCGAAAAGTGGTGCGGATGCGTTTCGCATTTCCGATGGCATATGGGAATTCCGGGATCCGGGTGGATCCCCGGGCTGCCGGAGTCGAGCGGTTCGGCGGGGCCCGAGCCGAGGTTCGCCGAGGTGCCCCGCCGGGCGCACACTGGCGAATTCACCGGGCGGGTACCTGCCGCGGGCTTCGGCGGGCCCAGTACTTTGGGCCCATGTCCCTCGGCCCGCGCCTGCTCAGTTCCCTGGACCCCCTCGCCGTCGCCGCGGGAGCCGATATCCCGGACGCGGTGACCGTCGACGGTGTGACGCTGTCGCGCAGCGATCTACTCGGCGCGGCCACGTCCGTGGCCGAACGGGTCGCGCGGGCGGAACGGGTCGCGGTGCTGGCCCGGCCCACGGTGCCCACGGTGCTCGCCGTGGTCGGCTGCCTGATCGCCGGGGTGACGGTGGTACCGGTACCGCCCGACTCCGGCGCCGCCGAACTGGACCATATGCTGACCGATTCCGGGGTCCAGGCCTGGCTGGGTGAGGCGCCGGAAGGTACCGGACTGCCCGTGGTGCCCGTCCGGCAGCATGCCCGGTCCTGGCACACCTACCCGGAACCCGACCCCACCGCGCCGGCCTTCGTGCTCTACACCTCCGGGACCACCGGGCTGCCCAAAGGTGTGGTGCTGAGCCGGGGTGCGATCGCCGCCGGTCTGGACGCGCTCGCCGAGGCGTGGTCGTGGACTGCCGCCGATGTACTGGTGCACGGACTGCCGCTGTTCCATGTGCACGGGCTCATCCTGGGTCTGCTCGGCCCGCTGCGGGTCGGTAGTCCGCTCGTGCACACCGGCAAACCGACCCCGGCGAACTACGCCGCCGCCGCGGGCACCATGTACTTCGGTGTTCCCACCGTCTGGACCCGGATCACCGAGGACCCGGACGCGGCGAAACAGCTGAGCGCGGCCAGGTTGCTGATCTCGGGCAGCGCGCCGTTGCCCGCTCCGGTCTTCGAGCGGCTCGCGGAACTCACCGGGCACGCGCCGGTCGAGCGGTACGGCATGAGTGAAACCATGATCACCCTCTCCGCGCGGGCCGACGGGGAGCGGCGGCCGGGCTGGGTGGGTGTTCCGGTGCGCGGGGTGCAGACGCGGCTGTGCGACGAATCCGGGCAGCCGGTCCCGCACGACGGGTCGAGTATCGGCGGCCTCCAGGTCCGCGGGCCGATGCTGTTCGACGGTTATTTCGGCCGGCCCGAGGCGACCGCGCAGTGCTGGACCGAGGACGGCTGGTTCCGCACGGGGGATGTCGCGGCGATCGACGAAGGCGGCTTCCACCGGATCGTCGGACGCGAATCGGTGGACCTCATCAAATCCGGGGGGTACCGGGTGGGCGCGGGCGAGGTGGAGACGACGCTGCTGGGTCATCCCGGCGTCGCGGAGGTGGCCGTGGTCGGTCTCGACGATGCCGACCTCGGGCAGCGGATCGTGGCGTTCGTGGTGCCACGCGATCCGGCGCCCACCGAGACCGAACTGATCGACCATGTGGCCGCGCAGCTTTCGGCACACAAGCGACCCCGGGAGATCCGCTTTGTGCCCGCACTGCCGCGTAATGCGATGGGCAAGGTGCAGAAGAAGCAGTTACATTAGCGGCGCCTGCGGCGCCGCGGGGTCGGGGCCCTGCATCCCGGTTCTTCACTCCCGCCGGTCGGTCGCTGCGCTCCCTCCCTCTGGTCGCTCCAGAACCGGGCGGTCCCCGACCCTGGTATCGGGCCCTGGGAGGTACCGCCCGTCCGGACGGCGGTGATCAGTTGTGGGCGTGCAGTGCCTCGTTGAGCTCGATGCCGGTGCCCGCGCGCGGCACGACCTCCACTGCTCCCGTCCGCGAATTCCGGCGGAACAGCAGGTTGTTCGTACCGCTCAGCTCGGCCGCCTTGACCACGGTGCCGTCTGGGGTGGTCACCTTGGTGCCCGCGGTGAGATACAGGCCGGCCTCGAGCACGCAGTCGTCGCCCAGCGGAATACCCAGACCCGAATTCGCGCCCAGCAGCGACCGCTCACCAATCGAGATGACCGTGGTGCCGCCACCGGACAGGGTGCCCATGGTGGAGGCGCCGCCGCCGACATCGGAGCCGTCGCCGACCACCACGCCGGCCGAGATACGGCCCTCGACCATGGAGGTGCCGAGGGTGCCGGCATTGAAGTTCACGAACCCCTCGTGCATCACGGTGGTGCCGGCCGCCAGATGCGCGCCCAGGCGCACCCGGTCGGCGTCGCCGATGCGGACACCGGCCGGGACCACGTAGTCGACCATGCGCGGGAACTTGTCCACGCTGTACACGGTGACCTGACCGCGGGCGCGCAGTTTGGCGCGGGTGATCTCGAAGCCTTCCACCGCGGCGGGGCCGTGATTGGTCCATACGACATTGGCCAGCAGCGCGAACTGTCCCTCCAGGCTCACCGTGTGCGGGCGCACCAGGCGATGCGACAGCAGATGCAGCCGCAGGTAGACGTCGTGGGCGTCGACGGGAGCGGCGGAGAGATCGGCGATGGAGGTGCGTACCGCGATGACGTCGACACCGCGCGCGCTGTCCGGGCCGACCAGTTCGGCGAGTTCGGGGGGCGCCGCGTCGAGCCGCTCGGTACCGGTGCTGCCGGGATCGCCCAGCTCGGGGGCGGGAAACCAGGTATCCAGAACGGTTCCGTCCGCGGTCACAGTGGCGATGCCGATAGCGGTTGCTCCCTGAATGCTCACGGACAGCAAGCCTACCCACCAACGGCCCCGGGATGGTGGCCACCTCTAGGCTCGTATGCCGTGACCCTCGACCTGCGCGCCGACCCCATCGCCCTCACCGCAGCCCTCGTCGACATCCCGAGCGTCTCCCGGGACGAGGACGCGGTCACCGCCGCCGTGGAAACCGCGCTGCGCACCCAGACCAGCGGTTTCGAGGTCATGCGGCACGGCAACGTGGTTCTCGCGCGTACCGATCGCGGACTGCCCACCCGGGTCGTCCTGGCCGGTCACCTCGATACCGTGCCGATCGCCGACAATGTGCCGGGCCGGTTCGCCACCGAGAACGGCGCCGAGGTGCTGTACGGGTGCGGATCGGTCGATATGAAATCCGGGGACGCGGTCTTCCTGCACCTGGCCGCGACCATCGCGGACCCCGCCCACGACCTGACGCTGATCTTCTACGACTGCGAGGAGATCGCCGCCGAGTTCAACGGCCTGAACGTCATCGAACGCGAACTGCCCGAATGGCTCGACGCCGATCTCGCGATCCTCGGTGAGCCCTCGGGCGGCTGGATCGAAGCCGGCTGCCAGGGCACGCTCCGGGTCCGGTTGAGCACAACCGGGGTCCGCGCGCATTCCGCCCGGGCCTGGCTCGGTGACAATGCGATCCACCGGCTCGCGCCCCTGCTGAACCGGCTGTCGGAGTACCGGGCCCGGGAAGTGGATATCGACGGATGCCGCTACCGGGAAGGGCTCTCGGCCGTCCGGGTCGGCGGCGGAGTCTCGGGCAACGTGGTCCCCGACGCCGCCGAGGTCGAGGTGAACTTCCGGTTCGCGCCCGATCGATCGGTCGATCAGGCCGTCGAGCATGTACGCGAGGTCGTCGCCGGTCTCGACCTCGGTTTCGAGATCACCGACTCCGCGGCAGGTGCCCTACCCGGACTCACCGCCCCCGCCGCCCGCGGACTGGTCGACGCGGTACAGGCGCACGGGTCGGCGGGCGTCCGGGCGAAATACGGCTGGACCGACGTCTCCCGCTTCGCGGCCCGCGGCATCCCCGCGGTGAACTTCGGCCCCGGCGATCCGAACCTCGCCCACAAACGCGACGAGCACGTCCCCCTCACCCAGATCACCGCCGTCACCGATATGCTGCGCGCCTACCTCACGAAGGACTCTTCCGATGTCGACCGACTCCGCTGAACCCGGGATGGCCGGAAAACCCAAGACCCGGTTCCGCGGGCCGATCATGTTCCGCCGGGATCGGACCCCGCGGGGCAGCACCGCCGATCAGCATCTGCTGGATCAGCGGGAGGACAGCGAATGGGTGCATACCGATCCGTGGCGGGTGTTGCGGATCCAGGCGGAGTTCGTGGAGGGTTTCGGCGCGCTGGCGGAGGTTCCCCGGGCGGTGAGCGTATTCGGTTCGGCCCGTACCGCTGTCGATCATCCGGAGTACGCGGCCGCGCGGGAGTTGGGAGCCGCACTGGCGAGCGCCGGGTTCGCCGTGATCACCGGGGGCGGTCCGGGCGTAATGGAGGCCGCCAATCGCGGAGCCTCCGAGGCGGGCGGCTATTCGATCGGGTTGGGGATCGAGTTGCCGTTCGAGCAGAGCCTCAACGACTGGGTCGATCTCGGGATCAACTTCCGCTACTTCTTCGTACGCAAGACCATGTTCGTGAAGTATTCGCAGGCATTCGTCTGCCTGCCCGGCGGGTACGGCACCCTCGACGAACTGTTCGAGGCGCTCACGCTGGTGCAGACCCGCAAGATCACCCGGTTTCCGATCATCCTGTTCGGTTCGCGGTATTGGGCGCCGCTGGTGGAGTGGATACGGAATTCGCTGGCGGCCGACAGCCGGATCTCACCCGGTGATATCGACCTGCTGCACGTCACCGACGATATCGCCGAAGTGGTGCGGATCGTCGAGGGGTCGCAACCGGCCAAGGCGGCGATCGAGAAGGTCGGGACGGAGGACGAATGGTGACCCCGCGTCCGTTCGCGTTGTGTGTGTACTGCTCGGCCGGTACCTCCGATCCGGCGTATCTGGATCTGGCGGCCCGGGTCGGCGCCGAGGTGGGCCGGCGTGGCTGGCAGCTGGTGTCCGGCGGCGGCAACGTATCGATGATGGGCGCTCTCGCGACCGCCGCCCGGGCGGGCGGGGCGCATACCGTCGGTGTGATTCCGAAACATCTGGTGCACCGTGAGGTCGCCGATGTGGATTCCGACGAGCTGATCGTCACCGACACCATGCGGCAGCGCAAGCAGGTGATGGAGGACCGGGCCGACGCCTTTCTCACCCTGCCGGGCGGGATCGGCACCCTGGAGGAGTTCTTCGAGGCGTGGACCGGCGGTCATCTGGGCCAGCACGCCAAACCGATGGCGATCCTGGACCCCGTCGGCCACTACACGGGCCTGTTCACCTGGCTCGCGGGGCTGCGCGAACACGGATTCGTCCCGCAGGCGGCCCTCGACCGCATCACCCTCACCGCCGATCTGACCGCGGCCTTCGATGCGTTGGATCCCGGTTTCGCGAACCGCCCGGAGACCGGCGCCGGGCGGTGAGCCGTCCGGCCGTTCAGCGGACCGGCCGGGGTTCCGGGCCGAGGTCCAGGACCGCCTTACCGTGCAGTCGCCGGTCGAGCAGGGCCGCCGCGGCCTCGGCGAAGCGGGTCCAGTGTCCGCGCCAGCTGATACCGGGATCGAGCCGGCCGGCCGTGATCTCGGCCGCCAGCCAGGTCAGATCGGCGGAGTAGTCCGCGGCGGGGTCCGCGAGGAGGAAGAAGGTGCGCAAGGACCGGTCGTGGCGGCCTTCGGTGGCCAGGAAGGCCTCGGGCGGGAAGGTCGCGTCGGCGCCGGCGGAGCGGCCGACGCTCACCAGGGTGCCGCCGGCCGCCAGCCTCGCGAAGGAGTCCACCATCATGGGACCGCCGACCGAATCGAGCACCGCGTGCACCGGGTCGCCGACCTGCGCCGGATGGGTGATCACCCGGTCCGCGCCCAGCGCTCGCAGTTCGCCGTCCCGGGCGGCATCACCGGTGACGGCCACGACCTCCGCACCGGCGCGGGCCGCCAGCTGGACCGCGTAGCGGCCGACCCCGCCGGAGGCTCCGGTGATCATCACCCGGCGGCCCAGTAGCGGTCCGAATCCGCGGAGAACCCGTAGCGCGCTCAACCCGGCCACCGGAATCGTGCTGAGCGCGCCCGGGTCCGCGGTGGGTGGCGCGACGCCCAGCAGCGGTGTCGGTACCGCGCGCAGTTCGCCCCAGCCGTTTTCTCCCAGCGTGACCACCGGTGTGCCCTCGGCCGGGCCGGACCCGTCGGCCGCGGCCCGGATCACCACACCGGCCGCATCCCAGCCGATCCGGGTGCCGGACGGGACGGATGCATCGCCGATATGGGCCAGCTCGCCATAGTTCAGGGATACCGCCGCTACCCGGATCAGGGCTTCGCCGGGGCCCGGGACGGGGTCGGGCACGTCGGCCAGAGCCAGGTGTGCCGTTGCGGTGTGGTCGACGACGATCGCGCGCACAGGGGTTTCCCTTCGGAGATTCTTCAAAGTGCCACAGTGTGGCAATTGCCGAAATCGAGCATAAGCGCATTGATGGCGGACCGCTACACTGGTATCGATGACCAGCACGGAGCAGCCCCGCACGCTGCGCGAACGCAAGAAGATTCGCACCCGGGACGCACTGGCGCAGACAGCTGTCGCGCTGTTCGGGGAGCGCGGTTTCGAGGACACCCCACTCGATGTGCTCTTGGCGGAAGTAGAGGTCTCACGGCGGACCTTCTTCCGCAATTTCCGTTCCAAGGAAGACGTCGCGCTCACCGCGGTCCACGAGCTGTGGAGCGCCGCCCTGATCGTCCTGGACGAGACCGGCAGATCCGGCCCGGTGGCGACGATCTTCCGCGACGCGATGCTGGAAACGATCGGCCGGATGGATCCGGAATGGTTCGGCCGGTTCGCCGCAACCCTCGCCCTGATCGAGCGATCCCCGTCGCTCACCGCGCATTCGCTCCGGCACTGCGCGGAGGTCCAGACCGAGGTCGCCCGCCGGCTCGGCGACCCGGATGGCCTCGAACTGCGCCTGCTCCTGGAGTTCTGCGTGGCCACCTGGCGCTGCGCACTCGACGAATGGCTCCCCACCCCGGCCGCCGAAGAACTGCCGGGGTGTGTACGGCGGACGTTCGCCACGATGGAGAGCAGTCTCCGGCTCGAAATCTAGCTCCGTGGTGACTTCGTCCCGAGCGGCCGACCGCGACCCTGGACCCCGAGGGTGCCGCTGCGCTATTAAGCTCGACACATGTTCGAACCCGTCCGCCCGGCACCGACGTTGTGCGGCCGGACAGTGGCGACCGATCGCGCTCTGGTCATGGCGATCGTGAATCGCACTCCGGATTCCTTCTACGACCGCGGCGCCACCTTCGGTGACACCGCCGCGATGGCCGCGGTGGACCGGGCGGTCGCCGAGGGGGCCGATCTGGTCGATATCGGCGGTGTGAAGGCGGGGCCGGGGGAGCTGGTGGACGCGGTGGAGGAATCGCGGCGGGTGGTGCCGTTCGTGGCCGCCATCCGGGAGGCCTACCCCGACCTGTTGATCAGCGTCGACACCTGGCGGTCGGAGGTCGCGCGCGCGGCCGTGGCCGAGGGTGCGGATCTGATCAACGACACCTGGGCGGGCGCCGATCCGGAACTCGTGGCGGTGGCGGCGGAGACCCGTGCGGGAATCGTATGCAGTCATACCGGGGGCGCCGTGCCGCGGACCCGTCCGCACCGGGTCCGTTACGACGATGTGGTGGCCGAGGTCACAGAAACGGTGGTCGGTGCGGCCGAAGCGGCCGCGGTGGCCGGTGTGGCCAGGGATTCCATCCTCATAGATCCGACCCATGATTTCGGGAAAAACACCTATCACGGGCTCGCACTGTTGCGGGCAGCGGACGTTCTTGTAAAAAGCGGGTGGCCGGTCTTGATGGCGCTGAGCAACAAGGATTTCATCGGAGAGACATTAGGTGCCGGACTTTCCGAACGGCTGGAGGGCACATTGGCAGCAACAGCGTGGTCGGCCGCGGTGGGTGCCCGGGTTTTCCGTGTGCACGAGGTCGCCGCGACCAGGCGTGTTGTCGACATGATCGCCGCGATCCAGGGGGTCCGGCCCCCAGTACGAACTCTGCGAGGTCTCGTATGAAACTCTCACACCACGAGCCCGGGTGGGCGTCCACCAACACGTGGGACGCCCCTGAATGGCCGGTGGCCGATCTGGTCGCCGCCAAGGCCGGCCGCACCGTATCGGTGGTGCTGCCCGCATTGAACGAGGAGAGAACCGTCGCCGAGGTGGTGGCCAGTATCCGGCCGCTGCTCGGCACCCTGGTGGATGAACTCGTCGTACTGGATTCCGGATCCACCGATTCGACCGCCGAACGCGCCCGCGCGGCCGGGGCCGAGGTCATCACCCGGGAACAGGCCGTACCCGAGCTGGAGCCGGCACCGGGTAAGGGCGAGGTGCTGTGGCGTTCGCTCGCGGTGACCAGTGGTGACCTGGTGGCCTTCGTCGACTCCGATCTGATCGATCCGGATCCGGCGTTCGTGCCGAAACTGCTGGGTCCGCTGCTCACCACGCCGGATCTGCATCTGGTGAAGGCGTACTACCGGCGGCCGCTGCTCCACGGCGGCGGGGTGGACGCGCACGGCGGCGGCCGGGTCACCGAACTGGTGGCACGCCCGCTGCTGGCCGCCCTGCGACCGGGTCTCACCCCGGTGCTGCAACCGCTCGGCGGGGAATACGCGGGCACGCGCGAACTCCTGACGGCCGTACCGTTCGCCCCGGGCTACGGGGTGGAGATCGGTTTGCTGCTCGATACCTACGATCGGCTCGGTCTCGGTGCCATCGGCCAGGTCAACCTTGGGGTGCGGACCCATCGCAACCGGCCGCTGGCCGATCTGGGCGTGATGAGCCGGCAGATCCTGGGCACGGTGCTGGGCCGCAGCGGTATCGCGGATTCGGGTGCGGCGCTCACCCAGTTCCCGTTGATCGGCGAAGAGTTCTCCCCCCACAGCACGGTGGTGGACCTGCTGGACCGGCCGCCGATGAATACGATCCGCCCGGACGTGGCGGCCGCCTGAACAATCCCGGCCGCGACCACCGGCGTTCGCGTCAGTCGTCGTGGCCGGGTTCTTCCGGATCGGCGGGCTTCGACACCTTCTTCGCCGTGCCGGTACCGGCGTCCTCCGGCTCGTCGCCGAGCCTTTCGGGCCCGGCATCCCCGGGTTCCGTCCGCTCCGACGTGGCCTCCGCACCGGCGACCGGTGCAGCGGCAGAGGGCGCGAGCGGACCGGCCGCCCCGGAGTTGTCGGAGCCGGGGGCGGATTCCGGTCGGCCCGTGGTTTCGGCCGCGCCGGGAGTCCCGGAGGGGGCGGAGGTATCGGTTGTGCTCTCCGGCGCCGTGGTCTGGCGGTTCTCCCCGCCGGCGCGGGCGGCCGGACCGGAGTCGTTCTTGCCGGGAGTTTCCGGAGCGGTGTCGGGGCGGTCGTTCTCCGATTCGCCCGAGGCCGGGGCGACTGTCGAGATCTCGTCCGGAGCGGCCCCGGATTTTCCGGCCTCGTCGTGGCGTTTCCCGGCCGGGCCCGCATCTGATTCGTCCACGGTGTCGCCGGAATCGTCGTGTTCGTGTTCCAGGCGGGCCTGTAATTCGGCGACCGTGACGTATTCGCTGTTACCGGAACCCGGATGACGCCACCAGACGAATATCGAAACCAGCACGCCGGCCGCGACCAGTATCACCGCCACGATAATCAACGCATCCACCCGCGCCTCCATGAATCGACTTGTCGGAGCCGATCTCCGGAAGGCCACCGCATATCGGCCTCGTCGGCCTACCGATCGCCAGGGTAGCAATGCATCAGGAAATATTCGGTGTCGCTATAGGTGTTTTACGCGCGTGTCGGCGTAGTAGTGGTACGCCGAATTACTTTTACTTACCCGGAAGCCCGTCGCGGAGTTCAGCGGCGCTGCCGTACCACGTGCGACCGGGAATCCACCGGTTCGTGCACGTACACCGGGGTGAGTAGGTCCGCGTCCACCGGTTCACCGGTGGAGCGGTCGTAGCGGACACCGACCAGTACCGAGAACCGCCGGTTCGCGGCGCGCTCGTGCAGGGTGGCGAGCCGGGTGGCCAGCAGGCGCACGGCGCCGAGCGAACCGGGCGGGTGCAGACCGTCGATCACCAGGATGGAGCCACGACCGTCCGGGCGGGGCAGCCGGGCCAGGTAGGCGATATCGTGCGGTTCCGGGCTGGCCGGCCGGTAGATCCGGCGGGCGGCGCGGTCTTCGATACCGCGGCGGCCGTCGCCGGGCCGGGCGACGGCCCGGCGTAGGCGCGGGTCGGCGGCGATGAGATGGCGCAGGCTGGGGGAGAGTTCGGGACCGCCGATCACGATGAGTCCGTCACGTAGCAGGTCCACCGGGCGTCCCGGCGCGAACGGTTCGATCGTCACCCCGAAGCCCAGCTCTTTCAACTGCTCGGCCAGCCGGGGCGCGGCAGCCGGATCGGGTGCCCCGATCAGCCTGCCCGCGCGGGTATCCGGGACCAGCAGGGTGAGCGGCCCGTGCCCGAAGAACAGTCCCTCCGGAGCCGGGCCCTGTGTGCTCACCTGATGGATGCGGGCGCGGGACAGTCCCGCGGCCGCACCGATTCGTGCGAAAGTCCATCCCTCGGCGTGCAACTCCCGGATCACCGCACGGCGAATCCGGGTGAGCTCGTTGATGGTCTGCTGAGCCGCTGCGACACCCTCCGTTGCGGCCTTGAGTCGCTCGACTTTTTCTTCGATCGCGAATATCCGCGCCACGTCATCGGCCGACATGTGCGAAGTCTAGACAGGAGGTCGCTGAACTGTGTCTAGTCTGGTTGACGCTCAGGTGGCGTCGGTATCGATCGGCGGACGTTCATTGTGTTCCAAGGGTTTATGTGACGCAGG
The DNA here is from genome assembly GCF_040638875.1 of Nocardia sp. NPDC024068. NCBI lineage: Bacteria > Bacillati > Actinomycetota > Actinomycetes > Mycobacteriales > Nocardiaceae > Nocardia > Nocardia sp. NPDC024068. The sequence continues at coordinate 16,413 of NZ_JBEZYU010000054.1, forward strand.
TCGCGGGTAATCTGGCATGCCGCTATGTGTGCCGAGAACATTCTTGCTGTCGGGCAATGCGCCGTCCAGATCCTTGAACAGGGAATCGTCGCCGTTCAGAAGGTGTTTGGTCACCACCGAACGTGGAGACATCCCACGCAATTCCTGGAGATCGGCGAGCGGTTTACGCAGATCCTCGAATTCGGGGCCGAGTTCGGAGCGCAATTGTGACGTCGCGCCGGTGGCGTAATCACGAACCTGCCGCAGACTGCGCGCAGTCCACCGCGCGGCGCCGGGTAGACGTTCCGGGCCGAGGATGACGAGGGCGGCGACGAGTAGCACGAGCATCTCGCCCCACCCGATACTGCTGAACACCTCACCAGGTTACCCGGCATCGCGCGCGACGGATCAGTCGGACGCCAGGGTGACCGGAATGTCCACCTGCCGTCCTTCCCGGATGAGCTGGACATTCACCGTCTGGCCGATCTCGTGCATCTGCACCGCCACAACGAGTTCGTCCGGGTTGGTGACCTCGCGGTCGCCGACGCGGACGATCACATCGCCTTCGACGATCGCGGCATTCGCGGCGGGACTGCCCGGCTGTACATCGGCCACCTCGGCGCCACTCATGACCTCGTTGGCGACCGTCTTCTGGCGTGCGCTCACTCCGATCACCGGGTGGTGGATCGATCCGTCCCGGATGAGGGTCTGCGCGACCTCGGTCATCTGATCCACCGGAATGGCGAACCCGAGGCCGACCGAGCCGCCGCTCTCACTGCGGATCGCGGTGTTGATGCCGATCACCCGGCCGTCCGCATCCACCAGCGCGCCACCGGAATTACCGGGATTGATCGAGGCGTCGGTCTGCACGGCGTCGATGACGGCCTTGGTATCGCTGCCCTCACCCTCGAGTTTCACCGGCCGGTGCAGCGCGCTGACGATGCCGGAGGTGACGGTTTTGCTCAGGCCGAGCGGTGAACCGATGGCCAGCACCGCGTCACCGACTTGTACGTCGCCCGATTTACCCAGTTCCGCGACCGTGAGATTTTTCACATCGACCTTGAGTACGGCGAGATCGCTCTTGGGATCGCGGCCCACGATGTTCGCCGGGGCGCGGGTCCCGTCGGAGAACGTGACCTGGATCCGGGCGCGGCCGGACTGATCCTGCGCGGCCATCGAGATCACATGGTTGTTGGTGACGATATAGCCGTTGCCGTCGATCACCACGCCCGAACCGGTGGCGCCGTTCTCGCCGACCGTGGTGCGGATCGAGACCACCGACGGCAGCACCGCGTCGGCCACCTGGGCGATCGGCCCGTGCGGCTGGTCGCTGTCGGTCTGTTCCAGGCTGACCTTGCGCGATGTCAGGGTGGAGGCGGTTTCGGCGGTCAGCCGCCCGACCAGCCCGCCGACCAGTCCGATCGCCAGCGCGATCGCCGCCAGTACGAGCAGTGCCCGGGGCGCGACTCGCGAGCCGAACAGCACCTGGCGGGCGGAGAGGCGTTCGGCGCCGGGAAGTTCCTGGGTGGTGGGGGCATGCAGGGCGGGTGCGCCGAGACGGGCCTGCGCGTCGGGATCGCGCCAGGGATCGGCGGGGCCGGCCACCGGGCCACTCTCGGGGACGGCCTCGGGGTCGCGCTGGAGTACTTCGCTGGACCCGGGCGGACGGCCGAACGCCTCGGCGAGCACCGCCTCCGGCGGTCCCTTGGGCGCGACCGGGCCGGAGGCCTCGGTGCGCGCGGACCGGGGCGAGAACGATCCCGACTGACCGGAGGGCCGGCGGAAGGCATGCGCGGTATGTGAGTCCACATGGGGTCGATAGACCGGGCGCGGTGCCAGCACCGGGGCATCGGGCGGGCGCAGCGTGCCGTTGCCGTTCGCCGTGCCGTTTTCGTCCGCCGAATCAGGAGTATCGGCCGGGGAATTGTGCGTCGATTCGGAACTCACGCGGCAAACTCTACTTGCGCCACCACACCGACCACCGGAAGCTGTCGAAGGTCGACGAAAAAGACTGGCCCGCCGGACCGAATAATGCCTCGTTACGCGTATTTCCGGGCGAATTGCGGGAGTGGGCGCCGCTTGGTGGTTCGGCGAGCGGAATTCGCGACAAACTGTCGTGCAGGCCGATCGGCACCGAGATCTGAGTGGCACGGCGCAGTGCGATCCGTGCCTGCTGCTGGGCCTCCACCTCGGCCGCGCATTCCGCGCATACCGAAAGATGCTGTGCCGCACGCAGGTAGGGATTCATTCGCAGTTCGCCATCGACATAGGCGGCGACCGCCTCGCTCGCCAGATGCTCGGTGGAGTGGAACTGCGGGGAACGACGACCGGAAGATCTGGCGTCGTCACTCATTCGCTGCCCATCCTTCCCAACCGACATCGCTGACCGCCGGGATCCGGCGTCATGGTCGCCCGATCACCCGAAGTTCGCCTCGACGCTTCATCCGAGGCTCGCACCATGCTTCATGCGAGGCTCGCCTGATGCTTCATGCGAGGCTCGCCTCGGCGGCGAAACGTTCTTGCACTCCATTATGCGCAAGATACTCGCGCAGTGCCTGCCGGCCGCGATGAATACGGCTGCGAACGGTACCCAGTTTGACACCGAGGGTCGCGCCGATCTCCTCATACGACAGGCCCTCGATATCGCAGAGCACGACCGCGGCGCGGAACTCGGGAGCCAGCGAGTCCAGGGCGGACTGCAGGTCGGGGTCGAGGCGGGCGTCGTGGAACACCTGCTCGGGGCCGGGGCCGTCGGCGGGTACCCGATCGTAGTCGTCGGGCAGGGCCTCCATACGGATCCGGCTGCGCCGGCGGACCATGTCCAGGAAGAGGTTGGTGGTGATGCGGTGCAGCCAGCCCTCGAACGTGCCGGGCTGATAGCTGGACAGGGAGCGGAACACCCGGATGAAGGTTTCCTGGGTCAGATCCTCGGCATCCTGCGCGTCACCCGAGAGGCGGTAGGCGAGCCGGTACACGCGATCGGCGTGCTCGCGGACCAGTTCCTCCCAGGTGGGCATGACCGTGCGGTCGCCGGTGGCGTCGAAGGCGGCGGTCCCGGTCAGGGCGTCGTCGAGCTCGGGCTCGACGATCTCCGTCGCATCGAAAACCTCGGGTCTGTCATCGGTACTGGACATAGCGGGCACCTCCATCAGGGCGTCCGGCGAAATGGGATCGTTGGCCACCGAGTCATGGTGTGCGGCTACCTCGAGATCGGGTCCCGGAAACGGTCCGGGGCCGAATTCTTCCCGCCCGGGCAGGCGGTACCCGGTTGCTGCTGCCGTATGGCGGGCCCGGGGCAGCTCGGGCAAGGTGGCGGACTCGCGTGCCGCATCGACCATGTGGATGGTGACGACCTCCTGATCGGGACCGAGGCGTAGGCTCGATAGAACGGCTCGGGTATCGGGCCGTCTTTTACCGGTTACAACGGCGGCTTACCACCCAGTTGTTCCCGTTCTGCGCGTCCGGTCTGCTGGTCTTGCGTGACCCTTACTCTTCCTTGCGCCGATATGGCCGGGGTGTGGAGATCCTGAGGGACACCTGAGAATGTTGCGACCCGCTTCGCCGCGTTTGGCATAACCTCGGGGCGTGGCATCGAACCTGGAGCGAAATCTCGCCTACGTCGAGGAATCCGTCGTGGAGGACGAGATACTCGTCAGCGCCCGCGAACGGGCCACCGAGCTGGGAGCGGCCCCGGTGCCGCCGTCGGTCGGGGCTCTGCTGTGCATGTACGCGCAGCTGCTGGACGCGCGGGCGGTGGTCGAGGTGGGGACCGGTGCCGGGGTCAGTGGGCTGTGGCTGCTCGACGGTATGCGCGAGGACGGGACGCTGACCACCATCGATTTCGAACCGGAACATCAGCGGGCCGCCAAGGAGTCGTTCCGGGCCGCCGATATCCCGCTCGCCCGGACCCGGCTGATCAGCGGTCGCGCGCTCGATGTCCTGCCGCGGCTGGCGGACGGCGCCTACGACCTGGTTTTCCTGGACGCGGCGACCATCGAGCAACCGCAGTATGTGGCGGAGGCGGTGCGGCTGTTGCGGGGTGGCGGGGCGGTGCTGCTGAACAACGCGCTACTCGGCGGCCGGGTCCCCGATCCCGCGCATCGCGACGCGGCGACCCAGGCGGTGCGGTCGGCCACCCGGTATGTGGCCGAGGATCCGCGCCTGACCAGCGTCCTCATTCCGCTGGGTGACGGTCTGCTCTGCGCGTCGAAGGGGTAGTGCGCCCGCGGCGCGGCGGGGGCGTGGCTCGTCCGGGGTAGCGCGTGGACGGGCTCGAATCGCGGGGGGATGGACCACGCCCGGACGCGGTGTGATCGTAGTCGTGCCACTGGGTCAGTAGGGTCGGATCCAGTGGGCTTTCCCGGTGCCGACCTGCGCCGATTCGGTATTTGCGGAATCTTGACGGCGCCCTCTCTTGTCTTGGCGTTGAACGGGTGTTTAACGTATTAAACGTGCGTTCAACCGATGATCTGAGTACGCGGGCCCGGATACGGGACGCGGCGCTGAAGCTGTTCGGTGAGCAGGGCTTCGGGGTCGGCGTCCGTGCGATCGCGTCCGCCGCCGGTGTCTCACCCGGACTGGTCAACCACCATTTCGGCTCCAAGGACGGTCTGCGCCGCGAATGCGACGACCATGTACGCGCGGTGATCCGCGAATCGAAGATGAGCTTCATGAACCGGCCCTCGGCCGGGAACATGCTGCAGCAATTGGCCGAGATCGAGGGCTTCGCCCCGGTGATCGCCTACGTCATGCGTAGCTTCCAGACAGGCGGCGAGTTCGCCGCGGTGCTGTTCGACCATATGGTCGAGGACGCCGAGACATACCTGGCCGCCGGTATCGCCTCCGGCGCGATCCGACGGCCCCACGACCTCGCCGCGACGGCTCGCTATATGGCCATGGCCAACGGCGGCGGCCTACTGCTGTTCCTCCAGGTACGGACCGAGGCGGACGGGGCGGTCGACTACCGCAGGGCATTGCGGGAATACCGCGACCAGATGATGCTGCCCGCGCTCGAGGTCCTCACCCGGGGATTGCTCACCGATTCGTCGATGCTCGACGCGCTGCTCGCCGATCAGGCGGGCGGGGGCGTCGAACCGACCGAGCGGGGGTCACCGGACCCGTCCCGCGCCGGCGACTCCGCCGGCGCCTCCGGTACCCGCTCTCCCAACGCATCCGACAAGGAGTTCTGATGACCTCGGCGATACATATCCGGGATCTGCACAAACACTTCGGGCAGGTCCGCGCACTCGACGGGCTGGACCTGGAGGTGACCGAAGGCGAAGTGCACGGGTTCCTCGGCCCCAACGGGGCGGGAAAGTCCACCACCATCCGGGTCCTGCTGGGACTGTTGGCGCGTACCTCCGGAGAGGTGCGGATGCTGGACCGCGATCCCTGGGCCGACGCGGTGGCCCTGCACCGCGAACTCGCCTACGTGCCGGGCGACGTCACCCTGTGGCCGTCGCTGAGCGGCGGTGAGACCATCGACCTGCTGGCCGCCATGCGTGGCGGTCTCGACCGCGACCGCCGCGCGGAACTGATCGACCGCTTCGAACTGGATCCCCGGAAGAAGGCGCGAACCTATTCCAAGGGCAATCGGCAGAAGGTCGCGCTGGTCTCCGCCTTTTCCTCGAATGCCAGGCTGCTGTTGCTGGACGAGCCCACCTCGGGGCTGGACCCGCTGATGGAGCAGGTATTCCGGGAATGCGTCACCGAGGCGGCCGGGCGTGGGGCGACAGTGCTGCTGTCGAGCCACATCCTGTCGGAGGTGGAGGCGTTGTGCGAGCGGGTCACCATCATCCGCGGGGGCCGCACGGTGGAGAGCGGGACGCTCTCGGCCATGCGACACCTCAGCCGGACCTCCATCACCGCCGAATTGACCGGCGATCCCGGCGATATCGCGGCGATTCCCGGCGTCGCCGATGTGAGCCTGAACGACGGCACACTGCGCTGCCAGGTCGACGGGGATCATCTCGCGGAACTGATCCGGGTGCTCGGTGACACCGGGGTACGCAGCCTGGTCAGCCAGCCGCCGACCCTGGAAGAACTGTTCATGCGCCACTACTCGGTGAACGGCCGGGAGGCCGGCGAACTGCAGAAGGTAGAGAAATGACCACCGTCGTCGCCGGAAACCGGCATCGGGTATTCGATCCGCCTTCCTCGGGTACCGGATTCACCGGCACACTGCGGCTGCTGCGCCTCTATCTGCGGCGGGACCGGATCGTGGCGCCGCTGTGGGTCCTGCTGCTGTCGTTGCCGCTGGGTGGGGTGTATGTCGCCAGTATCGAATCGGTGTATCCGACCGCCGCCGACCGGGCGTCCTTCGCCGCCACGGTGCTGGCGAGCCCGGCGCAGCTGGCCATGTACGGGCCGATCTACAACGACTCCGTCGGCGCCGTGGGTATCTGGAAGGCGGGGATGTTCCATACGCTGATCGCGGTGGCGACGATCCTCACCGTGATCCGGCACACCCGGGCCGAGGAGGAGACGGGCCGCAGCGAAATGCTGTCCGCCACCTCGGTCGGCCGCTACGCCAATCTCACCGCCGCGCTGCTCCTGGCCTGCGGGGGCGCGCTGCTGGCCGGTCTGCTCGGTGCGGTGAGCCTGACCGCGAGCGACGTCCCCGCCGCCGGGTCGCTGGCCTTCGGCCTGGCCCTGGCCGGCTCCGGGATGGTGTTCGCGGGTGTGGCCGCGGTGACCGCGCAGGTATGCACCGGCGCCCGGCTCGCCCGCGGGCTGGCATTCACCGTACTGGCGGTGACCTACACCCTGCGCGCCATCGGTGACGCGCAGGCCGGGGCCGGACCGGCGAACCCGCTGACCTGGCTTTCGCCGCAGGGGTGGTCGTTGCAGATCCGGCCGTACGCGGGGGAGCGCTGGTGGGTCCTGGTGCTGCATATCGCCCTGCTGGCGGTGCTGCTCACCGCGGCCTATGCGCTGCTGCGGCGGCGGGATACCGGCGCGGGCCTCATCGCCGAACGGCTGGGGCGCCCCGAGGCCGGCCCGGCGCTGGCCGGGCCCCTCGGATTGGCGGCACGGCTGCAACGCGGCTCGCTGCTGGCCTGGACGATCGGCATCGGCCTGTACGGATTGGTGATCGGCAGTGTCGTCAACGGGATCGGTGACAGTTTCGCGGAGAACGAGACCTTGCGCGATCTGATCACCCGGATGGGTGGTGCGGATTCGATCGAGGATTCGTTCCTGAGTTACGCCTTCACCCTGCTGGGGGTCGCGGGCGCCGTGTACGCCGTATCGGCGGCGCTGCGGCTGTCCGGTGAGGAGGACGGCGGCCACGCCGAATCCATACTCAGCGGTGCGGTCGGCCGGCTGCGCTGGACCGTCTCGCATCTGGTGTTCGCCTTCGGCGGGCCGGTGCTGGTGATGCTCACCGCCGGAGTGCTGGGCGGACTGACCTACGGGATCGCCGCCGGCGATCTCCCGGGGACGATGCCCGGCGTGGTCGCCGCGGCGCTGGTCCAGCTACCCGCGATCTGGTTCTTCGCCGCGCTGACCGTCCTGCTGTTCGGGCTGGTGCCGCGCTGGGCTTCGGTGGCCTGGGGCCTGCTCGTCGCCGCGGTCGCGGTGTTCCTGCTCGGGTCGATCTCTGGTGCCCCGCAGTGGTTCCGGGATCTGGAACCGTTCAGCCATGCCCCCAAACTGCCCGGCTCGGAGTTCACCGTGACCCCGGTTCTCACGGTGGTGGCCATCGCCGCGGTCTTGCTGGCCGTGGGCCTGGCCGGGGTGCGGGGTCGCGATATGCGCTGATCACCGCCTTGAAGCGCCCCCACTCGGCCGAGTGGGGGCGTTGCGGCGAGCATCTCAGACCCACATCTCAGACCCAGGTGCCCTTGCCGACGGTGACCACGCCGCCGTTGCTGATGGCGAACCGGTCGCGGTCGCGGTCGAGGTCCACACCGATGATCTCGCCCTCGGACACCATCACGTTCTTGTCCAGGATCGCACGCCGCACGACCGCCCCCCGGCCGATCCGCACCCCGGGCATCAGCACACTGCCCTCGACCGTCGCGCCCTCGTCGACCAGGACGTTGGCGCTGAGCACCGAATTGCGGACGGTGGCGGCGGACAGCAGGCTGCCCGCCCCCACGATCGATTCCTGCGCGAGCCCGCCCCGGGCGAATTTGGCAGGCGGCAGGTTCTCGGCGGCGCCCCGGATCGGCCAGTGCCGGTTGTAGAGGTTGAACACCGGGTTCACCGAGACCAGGTCCATATGGGCGTCGTAGAAGGCGTCGATGGTGCCGACATCGCGCCAGTACCCACGATCCCGGTCGGTGGCACCGGGTACGTCGTTGGCGCCGAAATCGTAAACCGCGGCCTGCCCCGCCGACACCAGCTGCGGAATGATGTCACCGCCCATATCGTGGTCGGAATCGGAATTCTCCGAATCCGCCTTGATCGAATCCACCAGCACCTTGGTGGTGAACACATAGTTGCCCATGGAGGCGAAGGTCGAGTTCGGGTCGTCGGGCACACCGGGGGGATGGGCGGGTTTCTCGAGGAATCCGACGATCCGCCCGGATTCGTCGGAATCGATACATCCGAAGGCGCCGGCGGCGCTGCGCGGCACCCGGATTCCGGCCACGGTGACACCCGCCCCGGAATCGATATGGTGGGCGACCATCTGCTCGGGGTCCATCCGGTACACATGATCGGCGCCGAACACCACGATGTAATCGGGATCCTCGTCGTAGATGAGATTCAGCGATTGCATGATGGCGTCGGCGCTCCCGGTGTACCAGCGCGGCCCGAGCCGCTGCTGGGCGGGAACGGGAGTGATGTATTCACCGGCGAAACCCGACAGCCGCCAGGTCTGCGAGATATGCCGGTCCAGGGAATGCGATTTGTACTGGGTCAGGACACACAGCCGCAGGAAACCGGCATTGACGAGATTGCTCAGGACGAAGTCGATGAGGCGGTAGGCGCCGCCGAAAGGAACGGCCGGCTTGGCCCGGTCGGCGGTCAGCGGGAAGAGTCGCTTGCCCTCGCCACCGGCGAGCACGATTCCCAGGACGTGCGGCTGGCTCCTCACAGTGCCAAACCTACCGAACGAGGTGGTCGGGACGTGTTGACCGCTCTGCGTCTACCGTGAATCCGTGAGTTTCGGTTCCAGCGGTACGGGCGCGGCGCCCGCGGCGCCCGCGGGCGATCCGCTACGGGTGGCCGTGCTCACCCGGGAGTATCCGCCGGAGATCTACGGCGGCGCGGGTGTGCATGTGACGGAATTGGTGGCGCGGCTGCGCCGGATGAGCGCGGTGACCGTGCACTGTATGGGCGTGCCGCGACCCGGCGCCCGGGTGCACGACCCGGATCCGGCGCTCGACGAGGCCAACCCGGCGCTGCGGATGATGTCGGCGCAACTGCGGATGGCCGAGGCGGTGGGCCCGGTGGACCTGGTCCATTCGCATACCTGGTACGCGGGCCTGGCCGGGCATCTGGCCGCCACGCTGTACGGGATTCCGCATGTGGTCACCACGCATTCGCTCGAGCCCCGGCGGCCGTGGAAGGCCGAACAGCTGGGGGGCGGCTATCGGCTGTCGTCGTGGTCGGAGCGCAACGCGCTCGAACACGCCGACGCGGTGATCGCGGTGAGCGACTGGATGCGCCGCGACGTTCTCGACGCCTATCCGGCGCTGGATCCGGCGAAGGTCCACGTGGTGCGCAACGGGATCGACGCGCGGGTCTGGCATCCCGGCCCGCCGGAACCGGGCAGCCGCCGGATCCTGGACGAACTGGGGGTCCGGCCGGACGCGCCGCTGGCGGTGTTCGTCGGCCGGATCACCCGCCAGAAGGGGGTCGGGCATCTGCTGGCGGCCGCGCGCGATATCGATCCCGGGATCCAACTCGTGCTGTGTGCCGGTGCCGCGGACACTTTGGAGCTCGAAGCGGAGGTGGCGGGCGCCGTCGCCGGCCTGCACCGCGCCCGGGGCAATGTGTTCTGGGTGCGGGAGATGCTGCCCACCGAGCAGATCCGGCAGCTACTGGCCGCGGCCACGGTATTCGTCTGTCCCTCGGTGTACGAGCCGCTGGGCATCGTGAATCTGGAGGCGATGGCCTGCGCGACCGCCGTGGTCGCCTCCGATGTGGGCGGGATACCGGAGGTGGTCGACGACGGGCGCACCGGGCGGCTGGTGCGGTTCGACGCCGTGCGCCCGGGCGACTACGAGCGCGCCCTGGCCGCCGCGATCAACGATCTGGCCGGGGACCCGGTACGCGCGGCCGAATTCGGGGTGGCGGGACGCCGGCGCGCCCAGGCCGAGTTCGACTGGTACCGGATCGCCGAAGAGACTCTCGGCGTCTACCGGACCGTCTGCAAGCGCTGACGCTCAGGCCGGAGCCGGGGACGGGCCGGAGGCGATATCGCCGGCCAGGGGTGCGACCGCCCCGATGATCTCACCGACGGTCTCGTCGTCGACGCCCGCGGCGGTGAGTGATTCCGTCAGATGCCCCGCGACCAATTGGAAATGATGCATGGTGATGCCGCGGCCCTGATGAACCTGTTTCATCCCGGCGCCGGTGTAGGGCTCCGGACCGCCGAGAGCGGCGGCGAAGAATTCGACCTGTTTCCCGCGTAGCCGGGACATATTCGTCCCGCTGAAGAACCCCGCCAGTTCTTCGTCGGCCAGTACCCGGGTGTAGAAATCGGCGACGACTGCTTCCAGCGCTTCGTATCCGCCGATCCGGTCGAAGATCGTGGTGGTTTTCTTTTTCCCGAATGTCGGTATCCGCATGTACCCAGCACATCAGGGTGCTGTTACCCGCCAGTCAGGCCGGTGTCGCGAGCCGATTGCCCTGTGTGGCAGTGTGATTGCCCCATTCTCACAAACTTCGAGGATCGGCGGTGAGGTGTGGGTCCGCCGGTGACCATCCGGCGGTGGGTGTGTATACCGCCACGCTGACCGAGGCCGTCACCGTGCAGGGATCCGGCAGGGCGGCGATCCGATCCGCCGGCGTGGCCGCGTGATGCGCGGACGGACCCATCCCGACCAGCGCGGCGATCGCCTCGTGCGGTAGGGACATCGGGTACTCCACGGTCGCGCCGGCCCGGCGTTCGAACCGCCCGGCCAGCGCCTCGGTCAGGCGCCGGTCCTTGTCGGGGTCGACCGTCACCATCCCGAGCGGATCGATCAACTCCGCCAGATGGGCCGCCGTCGGGGTGACGACGATATAGCGCCCTGCGGGCGCCAGCGCCCGCACGATTTCGCCCGGATTGCGCGGGGCGAATACCGACATGGCCAGGGTGATCGTGTGGTCACCTACAGGCAGCCCGCGCCAGGCGTCGGCCACCACCGCCGCCGCCCGCGGATGCGCGCGGGCGCAGCGCCGGCCCGCCGCCTTGGCGATATCCAGCGCGATACCCCGGGCCGCCGGCAGGGCGTCCAGGACCCGCGCCGTGTAGTACCCGGTGCCCGCGCCGATATCGAGAACCCGCTCACCGTCCCGTTCCGGGCTCGACGAGACGGCCGCGTCCGCGATCGCCTCGGCGACCGGGGTGAAATATCCGGCGCTCTGAAACGCGGCACGCGCGTCCAGCATGGCGGCGGAATCACCGGTGAGTTTGCCCGCCGCGCCGGTGAGCAGGCTGACATAACCCTGTCGGGCGATATCGAAACTGTGTCCGCGTTCGCAGCGCAGCACGCTATCCGCGAAGATCAGGCCGCGGCCGCATTCGGGGCACCTCAGCGCCTCGGCGACCGCGGCCAACGCCGACTCTTCGGCCTGCGGTCTAGCTGGTGACACTCTTCAATTCGTCGCCGAGTGCCGCGGCTTCGTCGGGCGTGAGTTCTACGACCAGACGCCCGCCACCCTCGAGTGGGACCCGCATGACGATCCCACGGCCTTCCTTGGTTGCCTCGAGGGGACCGTCCCCGGTACGGGGCTTCATGGCCGCCATCCTCTGCTCCCTCCAGATCTGCGCGGTATGCTGCGCACTTGCTCGGATCTCCGGTTGTCACCAACCGGGCGGTCCGTCTGTGAAGACGACGGACCGCACTCGGTCCATTCTTCCCTATCGCGGCAGATGGCGGATACTCGACGTCCAAAAGTGACCGGTCAACCGGCGGTGTCGTCTCCGATATCGACCCAGCATTCGGCGAGGTGGTCGTCGACCATCCCGGTGGCCTGCATCAGCGCATACGCGGTGGTCGGTCCGACGAAACGGAAACCCCGCCGCTTCAATTCTTTTGCCAGTGCGATGGATTCGGGTGTGGTAGCCGGAATTTCGGTGATTTTCCGGGGCCGCGGCCGGGCCGGCGGCGCGAACGACCAGAGCAGTTCGTCCAGGTCGATATCGAGGTCCCGTGCGACCACGGCATTCGCGATACAGGCATCGATTTTGGCGCGATTGCGCACTATCCCGGCGTCGGCGAGCAGGCGTTCGCGATCGGCGTCGCCGAATTCGGCTACCCGGTCGATGGCGAATCCGGCGAAGGCCTCGCGGAACGCGGGTCGTTTGCGCAGGATCGTGATCCAGGAAAGCCCGGATTGGAACGCTTCCAGGCATAACCGTTCGAACAGCGCATCGTTTCCGTGTAGTGGACGGCCCCATTCGTGATCGTGGTAGTCGCGATAGATCTGCGAATCCAGCGACCAGGGGCAGCGGATCAGCGTGTCCTGGGTCACTTCCGCTCCGGGTCGTGTGTGGCCGCCGGGGCCGCGGCGCGCGCCTCTGCCAGTTCGGACTGGAGTTCATCGATACGCGCGGCCAGCCGGGCCAGCGCCCAGTCGACCTCGCCGGCCTTGTACCCGCGCACCACCTGCTGGAACCGCAGCGCCCGCACATCCGCCCCGGCGATCCCCTCGACCGGGAGTACCGTCGCGGTGGTTCCCCCCGGCAGCGGGCCCAGCTCCTCGGACCGCCCGAAAAGGGCGCTGGCCAGCAGGAACAAGACCACGGCCACCAATCCCACGATCAGTACGTACAGCAGCAGGGTGAGCATGGACCGAGTCTATGTGCGCTCAGAGATGGCGGGTGGTGTCGATACCCAGCGACATCCCGGCCAGGCCGCGCCGCCGGACGGCGAGCTTACCGGCGACTTCGCGCAGGGCGACGGCCGCCGGGCTGTCCGGATCGCGCAAGACGATCGGGGTCCCCTCGTCCCCGGACTCGCGCACCGCCTGTTCGATCGGGATCTGCCCCAGCAGCGGCACCTCGGCGCCGACCGCCCGGGTGAGCCGCTCGGCGACCGCCTGACCGCCGCCCGAACCGTACAGCTCCATCCGCGAGCCGTCGGGCAGATCGAGCCAGGACATGTTCTCCACCACACCGGCGATGCGCTGCCGGGTCTGCAGCGCGATGGCACCCGCGCGTTCGGCCACCTCGGCGGCCGCGATCTGCGGGGTGGTGACCACCAGGATCTCCGCGTTCGGGATCAGCTGGGCGATGGAGATCGCCACATCGCCGGTGCCGGGAGGCAGATCCAGCAGCAGCACGTCCAGATCGCCCCAGAACACATCCGCGAGGAACTGCTGCAGCGCCCGGTGCAGCATCGGACCGCGCCACACCACCGGAGTATTGCCCTTGGTGAACTGCGCGATCGAGATCATCTTCACGTTGTGCGCGACCGGCGGCATGATCATCCGCTCGACCTGGGTGGGCCGGGCGTCGGTACCCAGCATGCGCGGAATGGAATGACCGTAGATATCGGCGTCGAGGACGCCCACCGACAGGCCCTGATCGGCCAGCGCGGCGGCGAGATTCACCGTGACGCTGGATTTGCCGACACCGCCTTTTCCGGAGGCGACCGCGTACACGCGGGTCAGTGAGCCGGGCTGGGCGAACGGGATCACCGGTTCGGCGGAATCCCCCCGCAATTGTTTGCGCAGTTCGGTGCGCTGCTCGTCGTTCATCACGTCGAGATCCACGGAGACCGCGCCGACACCGGGGACATCCGCGACGGCGGTACTCACTCGCTGCGTGATTTCGGTACGCAGGGGGCAGCCGGCGGTGGTCAGGTACACCTCGATGTGCACATTGCTGTCCGGGTCCACCCGGATGCTCTTGACCATGCCCAGTTCGGTGATCGGTTTACGGATCTCCGGGTCGTCGACCTTCGCGAGAGCGCCCCGCACCTCCGCTTCCGTTACCACTGGCATACCGCCGATGGTAGTGGCGTCAGATCTTGGGCAGTTCCGCGGGCCGTGGTGCGATGCCCGTGTTGTACGACTGTTCCCAGGCCATCACGTTCGCGACGTAGGCCATGGAGTTGTTGTAGCGGAGAATCGCCCTGGTCTGCTGGGCGGGATCGGACATATCCAGACCGCCCGAGCAGAGGTACTTGCCGGCGGTGAGGGTGGCGTCGTAGTAGTTCTGGGGATCGGAGATGCCGTCCCGGTTGCCGTCGCCCGCGAAAGCGGTCCACGTCTCGGGCAGGAACTGCATCGGGCCGACCGCGCGGTCGTAGCCGCTGAAACCGTCGAGCGCGCCGCTGTCGGAATCGTGGATGACGTTGTTGCCCGACAGGCTGCCGTCGAGCACCGGGCCGAAAACGGGCGCGAGCGCGTTACCGTCCGCATCGGCTTTGCCGTTGTACATATGGGTGGATTCGACGCGACCGATACCGGCCAGCATCGTCCACGGCATATTGCAGCCGGGACTCTCCTCGGCCAGGATCTGTTCGGCGTTGATATAAGCGGCCTCGGCGATACCCGGGATTCCGGATGCGGCGACCGGCATATCGTTGCGGGCTCGATCCGGGTCCAGCGCGACCGTTTTCACTTCGACCCGGGCCTCGGGCGACTGCTTGGCCATCGCATGCATCGCCGTAACGTCCACGGCGGCGGGGGTCATGGTCTGGAGGGGGCCGGCGCTCAGTTCTTGCATGTGCATCGACACCGAAGCTGCCGTGGGGTCGGTGGCCATGGCCGCCGCGGCATTGGTCGCCACCACTCCGGCCGGTACCAGGCCGGTGAGTGCGATGACCGAACTACGGGTAACAGTGGCCGGTTGCTGTTTACGGTGACGCCCCACGTACTCAAGCCCTTCATCTGAACGCACAACCTTGCGGCCGCGGCCGGTCGTCGCCGATCCGTGACCTCTGCCCACCGAGACTACCGCATCCGAGACCTCTTCGTTACTACCTCGTGACCATTATTTCCGTCCGCAGTGGGAAAGGGAAAGTCCGGGCGCCCCAGTGGAAGACGGCGAACCCCCGGTCGGGGACCGGGGGTTCGCGGTGCCGGCACGGGTGGGAGCAGTGCGCCCGGGCGGCTTCTCGTCGGCGTGTCTCAGGCAGGCGGCGCGGGTGGGGCGGGCTCCGCGGGGGCGGTTGGGGCCGGGGGTGAGACGTCGGCCGGTGCCGGGGGTGGAACGTCGGCCGGGGTGGGTGGCACCGGGGCCGGGAACACCGCTACCGGAAGCGGAATCACGAGACCGCCCGGCAGGGTGATGGTCGGCGGTGCGGGGGCCGGCGCCGGTGCGGGAGGTGGTGGCGCGGGAGCCGCCTGCTGCGGCTGGTTTCCGGCCTCCGGCGCGGGCGGCGCGGCCGGAGCGCCCTGGCCCTCGGGGGCGGCGGGCGTCGGTCCGCGTTCGGGCAGCGTCTCGCCGACCTTCGGCGACCCCGGCGCCGGCGGGCACAGCAGACCGCACGGAATCGGCGGCAGACCGGGGATCCGGATCATCGGCTCGGGGCGCGGTATGTGCACGACCGCGGTCGGCGGTGGCGTCGGGACCGTCGTATCGGTCTGTGCCGCCAGCAGATCCGGGGATCCGGGCGGGAACTGCGTCGGCGCGCTGCCGGGCGGAACCAGATCGGGGGAGACGGTGACCGGCGCCGGGCGGCCGCCGGTGCGGTAGGCCGCCGACCAGCTGAGCACGGTAGCCGCGTAGGACATCGAGTTGTTGTAGCGCAGCACGGCGCGCAATTCCTGTTGCGGGTCACGCAGATTCAATCCACCCGAGCACAGGTATTTGCCGGCGGCCAGGGTCGCGTCGAACACATTGTGCGGATCGGCATGCCCGTCGGCGTTGCCGTCGGCGGCATAGTGCGACCAGGTGCCGGGCAGGAACTGCATGGGACCGAGGGCTCGGACGTATCCGCCGTCGGCGGAACGGATGACCTCGTTGCCGGGCAGGGTGCCGTCCAGCGCGGGGCCGAAGATCGGCGGGTTGGTGGTGCCGGCGGCG
Source organism: Nocardia sp. NPDC024068 (assembly GCF_040638875.1). Classification (NCBI taxonomy): domain Bacteria; kingdom Bacillati; phylum Actinomycetota; class Actinomycetes; order Mycobacteriales; family Nocardiaceae; genus Nocardia; species Nocardia sp. NPDC024068. Next base: position 32,527 of record NZ_JBEZYU010000054.1, read on the forward strand.
TCGGTACGGCCGTTGCTCGCATGCCCCGACTCGATCCGTCCGATTCCGGCGAGCAGATTCCAGCTGATCCCGCAGCCGGGTGCCGAGGACTGCAGGGCCAGTTCGGCGTTGCGGTAGGCGGCCAGCACGATCTCCGGAATTCCCAGGACCCCGTTACCGCCCGGCAGATTGATGGTCTGCAGTGGTACGGCGCCCGCGAACGGCGGTACGCCGTCGGCGGGCAGGGCGCGCAGTTTGCGCGGTGTCGTGGGTTCCGCGGGCAGAATCCCAAGTGTCTGAGCCACTGGGGCGTCGGGGTTGGCGGTTCGGTCTCCGACCCGGTTCGCGTTGACTGCGAGCCTGGTCCCGGTAGCTTCCGGCGGTGTCGACGACAGGGTGGTGTGCGCTGCTGAACCGCTGGCTACCAGGCCCGCCATGACCAGAGCCGACATTGCCACAGGGGTAGGTATCCGCATCCGGCTCCACCATTCCTCTATGTCACGGGTGAGCGACCGTCTCGGACATTCCCGGATGGCGCGCTCGGGACAACGTGATCCAGGTTACCTACCGGTCAGGAGCATATTGTGGATTTCCGGTCAATCGTCCGCGAGAGGCGATGAAACTGAGCCCGTAACCGGCTTGTGACCGGAGGTTTTCTTGCGTTTCGGCTTCGTTGCTTTGTCCGGGCCGCGCGTCGGACCCACCCCCGCCGCGCTTCCGATGTGATCGAGGGAGTCGCGGATCTCGTCGAGCTCACGGCGCAGGTAGTCACGGGTGGCCACCTCGCCCACCGCCAGCCGCAGCGCGGCCAGTTCGCGCGCCAGGAACTCGGTATCGGCCTTCGTCTGCGCCGCCCGCAGCCGATCCTCCTCGAGCGAGACCCGATCGCGGTTGTCCTGCCGGTTCTGGGCGAGCAGGATCAGCGGCGCGGCATAGGCGGCCTGGGTGGAGAAGGCCAGGTTCAACAGGATGAACGGGTAGGGGTCCCAGCGCAGCGTGATCACGAAGATGTTCAGCGCGATCCAGACGATCACCACGACCGTCTGGATCGCCAGATAGCGCCCGGTGCCCAGGAACCGGGCGATCCGTTCGCTGCCGCGTGCCAATGCCTCGGCATCCCAGTCGAACCGGAACCGGCCCTCCACCGGTGTTTCCAGCCGCTGCCGCGCGGATCCGGCACGCCCCGCGGCGCTCTTGTCGGCTGTCACGGCCGCACACCCTCGTACAGTTGCTCGTCCTCACGCCAATCGCGCGGCAGCAGATGATCGAGCAGATCGTCCACGCTCACCGCGCCCACCAGATGATTCTGTTCGTCGACCACCGGGCCGCACACCAGGTTGTAGCTGGCGAAATACCGGGTCACCGCGGCCAGCGGCAGATCCGGGCGCAGCGCGCCCAGATCGGTGTCCAGGATTCCGCCCACCAGATGAGCCGGAGGTTCGCGCAGCAGCTGCTGCAGATGGACACAACCGAGATAGCGGCCGGTGGGCGTCGCCGTCGGGGGCCGCACGACGAACACCATCGACGCCAGGGCGGGCGTCAGATCCGGATCGCGTACCCGCGCCAAAGCCTCCGCCACGGTCGTCGCCGGGGACAGGATCACCGGCTCCGGCGTCATCAGACCGCCCGCCGTATCGGGAGAATGCACCAGCAACCGACGCACCGGCTCGGACTCCTGGGGATCCATCAGGGTCAGCAGGGATTCGGCCTCGTTCTCCGGCAGGCCCCCGAGCAGATCGGCGGCGTCGTCGGGATCCATCGCCTCCAGCACATCGGCCGCCCGGCCCACCTCGAGCTGACCGAGCAGTTCCACCTGATCGTCACCGGAGAGCTCCTGCACCACATCGGCGAGCCGTTCGTCGTCGAGGGCCACCGCCACCTCGAGGCGGCGTTTGGCCGGCAGTTCGCGCAGCATATGCGCCACATCGGCGGCGCGCTGACCCTCGAACTGCTCGAGCAGCGCGCTGACATCCTGGCCGGGACGCCCGATTTCGTATGGGGTGAGCCCGTCCACCCGGGCCCAGTCCACCACATGCACGGTGCGCCGTCGGCCCAGCCGCCGGTGCCCGCGCACGGCCACCCGCGAAACCCGCCAATCCCGGGTGCGGGTCAGCGATATTCCGAGGTCCACCACGAACACGTCCACCCCGGCGAGATCGGGCAGATCCGGATCGTCCACCCGCACCGAGGAGTCCACGATCTGTGCCATGGCCAGCAATTCACCGGGCCGCTGGGCGAATCGGCGCAGACTCACGTTGCCGGTGTTCAACGTGACCGAACCGGGTTCGATGGAGGTGACCCGCAGCATCGGCACGAAGATCCGCCGCCTGGTCGGCAACTCCACCACCATGCCGTGAACGCGCGGCTCCTGCCGGTCGTAGCGGATGGCCACCACGACGTCCCGGACGCGGCCGATAGACTCACCGTCCGGCCCCAGCACCGCCAGGCCGGTCAGCCTGGCGATATACACCCTGGTAGCTGCCATGACTGCCAGGCTAGATGTTCCGGGGCCGGACCGGGCCGACCACAGGAGTGTTCATGAAGCCGCGCCGTTCCGTGCTCGCCGTGCCGGGCAGCAACCCGAAGATGATCGCCAAGGCCAAGGGCCTGCCGGTCGACGAGATCTTCCTGGACCTGGAGGACGCCGTGGCGCCCGGCGCCAAAGCGGCCGCCCGTGCCAATATCGTGGCCGCGCTCAACGACTCCGGCTGGGGCGACCAGCTGCGAGTGGTCCGGGTCAACGACTGGACCACCCAATGGACCTACGCCGATGTGATCTCGGTCGTGGACGGCGCCGGAACCGCCCTCGACGCGATCCTGCTGCCCAAGGTGACCGACGCCGGCCAGGTCCGCGCCCTGGATCTGCTGCTGAGCCAGCTGGAACGGGCCAACGGGCTCGAACCCGGCCGGATCGGGATCGAACCGCAGATCGAGAATGCGCTCGGGCTGCGCAATATCGACGAGATCGCCACCGCGAGCCCCCGCGTGCAGACGCTGGTATTCGGCCCGGCGGACTTCATGGCGAGTATCAATATGCGCACGCTGGTGGTCGGCGAACAGCCGGAGGGCTACGACACCGGCGATGCCTACCACCATATTCTGATGACCATTCTGCTCACCGCTCGCGCCCACGGCCTGCAGGCCATCGACGGGCCGTACCTGCAGATCCGCGATCTCGACGGGTTCCGGCGGGCGGCCGGGCGCACCGCCGCCCTGGGGTTCGACGGCAAATGGGTCCTGCACCCGGGGCAGGTGGACGCGGCCAACGAGATCTTCAGTCCCCGGCAGTCCGATTACGACCACGCCGAACTCATCCTGGACGCGTACGCCTACCACACCTCCGAAGACGGTGGTGCGCGCGGCGCGGTGATGCTCGGCGACGAGATGATCGACGAGGCCAGCGCGAAAATGGCGGTGGTGATCGCGGAGAAGGGGCGGGCGGCGGGTATGAAACGCACCACGGAGTTCACCCCGCCTGCATAGCGACTGGGGGGTGTCGCAAAGCCGGGCGAGGGCTGAGCGCGCTTGTTTGTGAGGGTGGGGCTGGTGGCGTTGCCTGTGAGGGTGGGGCTGGTGGCGTTGCCTGTGAGGGTGGGGCTGGTGGCGTTGCCCGCGAAGGTGGGGCAGGTGACCTTGCCCGCGAAGGTGCTGTGTTTATTGGCGCGCTGGCGCGCGCGGGGTTCGGCCCCTTTAGCGTCTGCTGTCAGCCCTCGAGACTCGTGGCTTCGCCACA
>NZ_JBEZYU010000055.1:0-32997 GCF_040638875.1 Nocardia sp. NPDC024068
CGGCGACCACTACTGCCCGGACCAGGGCCGAGACCGGCACACCGTGGCCGGTGACAGCGTCCAGCACCGGCAGCAGTAGCAGTACCGCCGCCGCGGCCGGGTTCGGCGGGCGGTCCGGGTATGCGCGGGCGCGGCCGCCCGCCTGGCCGCCGCGGCACGAGGTGTTGCGTACGGTGGACACGTGACGCAAACGAGTGACGAAACTCCTGGTCCGGACACCGCGCCCGCGCCGGTGCGGTGGCCGGCGGTCCTCACCTGGCGTGCCTTCGACCACTCGCGTATGGAATCGGTCCGCGTAACACTGAACGGCAACAGGATCCGCGCGAGCGGCCGGATCATCGGCGTGGGCTGCGGCGAGCATCCCGCGTTCAGCGCCTCCTACGATCTGGTCACCGACGAGAACGGTGCGACCCGGCGGCTCTCGCTGCGCAGCACCACGGCCGCCGGGGAACGGCACGCCTCGATCGCCCGCGACGAGGAGAACTACTGGCTCGTCGATGCCACCGGCACCCATATCCGGTCCACCTTCGGAGGCGCGCGGGACGCCGACGTGGTGCTCAGCCCGTTCTTCAACACCCTGCCGATCCGCCGTTTCGGACTCCAGCACGCCATGGAGGATGTGCAGGTGCCGGTCGTGTACGTCGGATTGCCCGATCTCACGGTGCGGGAAGCCGATCTCACCTACAGCAGCGCCGGGGACGGCATCAGCGTGCTCTCGCCGGTATCCAGTGCCACCCTGACCGTGGACCGCGACGGTTTCGTCCTCGACTATCCGGGCCTGGCCGAGCGGGTCTGAACCGCGTTCACAGGCGGGTGATGACTCCGCCCGCCCGGCCCGCTTCCTGCAGCCGCTCCAGCCAGCCCTCGGCGCCGGGTTCGATATCGCCGATCTCCCAGCGTTCGGCGGTCTCGTAACGCCGCCGTGCCGCATATCCGGCGGCGGTGAGGTCGTCCAGCGAGGTGGATGTATCCAGCGCCGCCCGGGCCTCGGTCAGCGCGGTCAGCGTTTCGTCCAGCACCGCCAGCAGGGCATCGGAATTGGGTTCGCATATCGCGCGCACCAGATCGGGGGCGGTGCCCGCGACCCGGGTGCCGTCGCGGAACGAACCCGCCGCCAGCCCGAGCGCGAGGTCCCCGCCGCGCGCCCCGGCCACCGCCAGCGCCTCGGCCAGCACATGCGGGAGATGCGAGATCCGCGCGACCGCGCGGTCGTGTTCGGAGGCGATCACCGGTACCGCGACCGATCCGCAGTCCAGCGCCAGCCGGGTCACCCTGGTCCAGGTGTGCGGGTCGGTACCCGCGTCCACGCCGACCGCCCAGGCGGCCCCCCGGAAAAGCTCCGGATCGGTCGCCTGCCAGCCGGATTCGGAAGTCCCGGCCATCGGGTGGCCACCCACGTAGCGCTGCTCCAGCCCGAATCGCCGCACCGCCGCGGCGACCGGAGCCTTCACACTCACCACATCGGTCAGTCCGCAATCCGGCGCGTGCGTGGCGATCGCGTCGAGCATCGGATCGACGGCCGGCATGGGTACGGCCACGACGATGAGGGCGTCGGAATCGGTGGCGCGACCCAAGGCGGCCGGGAGGTCGCCGGTGACATCGAAACCGGACGCGCGCGCCGCCGCCACGCCCGGCGCCGACCGGTTGTAACCCCAGGCAGCGCGGCCCGCCGCGGTCGCCGCACGCAGCAGCGATCCGCCGATCAAACCCGTCCCGAGAACGCAGAGCGCCGTATGGCCGTCAGCAGTCACCGGAACAGATTCGCATACGACTTCATCTAACTGCCCCGGGCCGACTACCGTTGCGCCCATGGCAGCACAGCGCTCGGGCACGAACGGGGCGGCGTCGGATGATTACGACGACGTAGAAGGCTTCGCGGTGGCCGTAGTCCGGGAAGACGGCACGTGGCGATGCAGCCCGCTGACCGCGGCCGCGCTCACCACCTTGTCCGCCGCGGAGAGCGAACTCAAGGATCTGCGGTCCTCCGGTGCGGTATTCGGGCTACTCGATATCGACGACGAGTTCTTCATCGTGGTCCGGCCCGCACCCAGCGGCACCCGGCTGCTGATCTCGGACGCCACCGCGGCGATCGATTACGACATCGCCGCCGATGTCCTCGAGGAATTGCATATCGAGATCCCCGATATCGACCCCGACGAACTCGACGATATCGATCCGTACGAAGAGGGCGATCTCGGCATCCTCGCGGATATGGGCCTGCCGGAACCGGTGTTCAGCGTGATCCTCGCCGAAACCGACCTCTACCCCGACGAGCAGCTCTCGATGATCGCCCAGCGCCTGGGTTTCGCCTCCGAGTTCTCCGCGGTGCTCGACAAACTGCCCCGCTGAGGTGAGCGTCCCGCTCACCGATACCGATATGGTGCGCACGGCGCTGGCCGTCGCCGCCACCGCCGACCCGCGGGATGTACCGGTGGGGGCGGTGGTGTTCGACGCCGCCGGCCGGGAGCTGGCCCGCGCCACCAACGCACGGGAGGCCACCGGCGACCCCACGGCGCATGCGGAGGTACTGGCGTTGCGCCGCGCCGCGGCCGTGCACGGCGACGGCTGGCGCCTCACCGGCACCACTCTGGCGGTAACCCTGGAACCGTGCACCATGTGTGCCGGCGCACTGGTGGCGGCCCGGGTGGACCGGCTGCTCTTCGGTGCGTGGGAGCCCAAAACCGGAGCGGTGGGGTCGCTGTGGGATGTGGTGCGTGATCGGCGTCTCAATCATCGGCCCCAGGTGCGGGGCGGGATCCTGGAGCACGAATGCGCGGCGGTCCTCGACGATTTCTTCCGGTCCCAGCGCTGAGCGCTCGGGTGTGCCGCGCCGACCGGCGGGTCCGAACCGCAGATCGGCAGGTCGGAGGCCCGATTTAGCGATAAAAGGCGATTCCGGTATTGTCGTGGGCGGTGGCGTGTCCGAGCGGCCTAAGGAGCACGCCTCGAAAGCGTGTGAGGGGTAACCCCCCTCCGAGGGTTCAAATCCCTCCGCCACCGCTTACGCCCCTCACTTGAATCGTCAGGTGGGGGGCTTTTTTATGCCGTTTCTGCGCGTCGGCGATCCAGTGCCGACGCCGCAGCGTTGATGTCCTGATGCCGGACGGCAAGCCACGCAGCGTCCGGGCGCATCGTCTGCCGATCAGCCAGTGAACCGCCTCGTCCAGCCCTGGCCAGTGGGGCAACGCCACGCCGGCCATGCCTATATCCTCGTCGAACAGATCCTCGCCGCCGACCGCGGTCGATGTTGATAATTCGATGCACCATCGGACAGGTGGTCTCAAAATAATCGCTGGTCAGCGATAGATTGATCCGATATTTCGCCCAGTAGTACCCCTTTCATGAACACTTCCTGTTCGGGTCCATCACGTGAGGTCGGGACGATGGGGATGCTGTTCGCCGTTGGCGCTACGGTGACGGAATGACTTCAGTGCGTGGGGGATCGGTGAGCGAGCGACGAGAGTTGGCGGGGTGGGGCCGGACAGCGCCGTCGGTGGCGCGGGTGGTGTCCACGGCCGATATCGACGCGGTGGCCCGGGCGGTGAAGGAAGCCGGACCGCGTGGTGTGATCGCCCGGGGGCTCGGCCGCAGCTATGGGGATCCGGCGCAGAACGGCGGCGGTGTGGTCGTGGATATGACCGTGTTCGACCGGATCCGCGATATCGATCCCGATACCGGGGTGGTCGATGTCGATGCCGGGGTGAGCCTGGACGCGCTGATGCGCGCGGTTCTGCCACACGGGTTGTGGGTTCCGGTGCTGCCGGGCACCCGCCAGGTCACCGTGGGTGGGGCGATCGGCTCCGATATCCACGGTAAGAACCACCACTCGCACGGCAGCTTCGGCAATCACGTGCTGTCGATGGACCTGCTCACCGCGGACGGATCACTGCGCACCCTCACTCCCGAGGGACCGGACGCGGCACTGTTCTGGGCCACGGTCGGCGGGATGGGGTTGACCGGCATCGTGGTCCGGGCGCGGGTGCGGATGAAACGCACCGAAACGGCGTACTTCATCGTCGACAACGACCGCACCACCTCGCTGGACGAGACGATGGAGCTGCTCACCGGCGGATCCGACGACGGTTACGAGTACTCGATGTCGGTGCCCGACACCATCAGCACCGATTCCCGCCTGGGCCGGGCCGGGTTCAGCCGTGGCTCGCTGGCCCGCCTCGACCAGTTGCCGGCGAAACTGCGCCGGGACCCGCTGCGCTTCGACGCGCCGCAGCTGTTCACCGTGCCGGATGTGTTCCCGAGCGGCATGGTCAACAACCTCACCGTCCGTGTCGCCGCCGAAGCCGCCTACCGGGTGTATCCGAAGCGGGCGCGCGGCCGGATCCAGAACCTGACGCAGTTCTATCACCCCCTGGACCTGCTCGGGGAGTGGAATCGCGCCTACGGCCGCCGCGGTTTCCTGCAGTACCAGTTCTCCATGCCGTTCGGCGCCGAACAGCAACTGGCCGCAGCGGTCCGCGCGATCGCCCACTCGGGCCACCGCTCGTTCCTCAACGTGTTCAAACGCATGGGTCCGAGCAATGCGGCGCCGCTGTCGTGGCCGCATCCCGGCTTCATGCTCAGTCTCGACTTTCCCATCACCCCCGGGCTCGCGGATTTCTGCGACGATCTCGACGAGCGTGTTCTCGACGCCGGGGGGCGCCTGTACTTCGCGAAGGATTCACGCACCACCCCGCAGATGATCCGCGCCATGTACCCCCGGCTCGACGAATGGCGCCGCATCCGCGACGAGGCCGACCCGCAACGAGTGTTCGCCTCCGACTTGGCCCGGCGGCTTCACCTCATAGGCGACGAACCGGCGTAGGAGCCCGGAGGGAGCGCGGCGACACCCAGGTTCGAGTGTCCGTCAACCGATTGAACCCAAGATCGTTTTCCAGAACCTTCGGAGTGGGGACGGAAGGCTCCGGTGGGCGGGTTACCCAACTCGATCTCAATAGCCTGGCCCCGCCTGGCCCCGCGACCGGCTGCTTATCGCCGGATTTCCGGCGGGTGCACCCCTTCCCCTTCTACTTCACCTGTCAACAGCGGGTTGCTTGTGAGCGCTGTGAGGCCAATCTCAGCGCGAGCGGTGTTGATGAACTCGTACTGTGCGGCATAGAGTTCCGCGAACAGCGCTGGATCTACAGCATCTGCGGAGGTCGTAGACCGCGCAGCCGCGATCTGGCGGACGGCTGAAACCACTCTCGATGAAGAGAGCCTGCTCGCATCCGACTCGCAAACGAGCCGCATCGACGCCATCGCAGCTTCCAACCGCTCCTTGTACGGACGCCCTGCTCCGTCGAAGAAGGGCATCAACTCAGGAACTCGCGGGTGCGGCCGCACCACGATGTTTGCAGTAGGTTCGAGCGCGAATGCGACGTACTCGCGGTACGCGGAAACGAACTCCGCGTAGGTCGACAGTCGAATGTCTCGCCACTGCCGGGCATGTTCACGCTGCCACTGCCGATCTTGGTTGCGGATAGTGATCCAACCGCCGACAAGAACGCCTATGAGCGCCGCCGCCGCTGTCACCAACGTACTGACCACGTCTACGCATACCTTTCCCCTTCAACATCATTCGACGCAATCATGTCCCAGCCAGCGCTGAGCCATCGCGCGATACGCCGGATTCAGCCCGGATGTTGACGCGGCGATCGGCCTTTTCATCAACCGCACCTGCTCGGAATCGCCGGAGCGCGAGACGGTTCGCACTCCAGTAGGTTCGGTGCCGTGCACCCGCTTCTGACCCGACTCGATCAGTGGCTGGCCGCGACCCGGCCCGCCTACTACGCTGCTCTTGCACCCACTGCGGCGGTCGCGGATGTCGAAGAGATCGCCGAACGGGTCGATGCCGAACTTCCACCGCTCCTCCGCGAACTGCTCACCTGGAGGAACGGGCAGGATTACTACTACCACGGCGCCCTGGAGTCAGGGTGGCGTCTCATGTCGGCCGACAGTATCGCCGACGCCCTCGACATCTACGCCGATCTGGTCGCCAACGACGATTACGCCGATCTGTGGGGTACGGATTGGGTCCCGTTCCTACAGAATATCTTCGGCGACTACTTGGTCATCGACCTTCAGGGCGCCTTCGACGGCGAACCCGGACAGATCGTCTGTTTCCACTGTAAAGACGAGCGCCGCGATATCCTCTTTCCTTCCCTGGAGGCGTGGCTCGATACCCTCGTCGCCGCTTTGGAGTCGGGCCTGCTGGCCGAGGAAGAGGATCAGGACGACTATGACACCTGGGGTCCGGTCGACGATGTGGCGTACGAGTCGTTCTGCGCAGCGCGCTATCCCGGATATCCCCGATATGTGGAGTGGATGGATTATTGCGACGACACCGCGCTCGATCCCGGCCCTGCAAAGCTGCCCACGAAAAGTCTCTTGCACGCCTTGGATGTGGACCGGCTGCGTTCGGTCCTGGGCGAATACGGGCTGAACAACCAGCTGATCGACATTGCCCTCGACCGAGTGGATACCCGGGACGATCCGGGCAGCAGCGCCGCAGATCGTTGACCGGCCTTCGTGCGAGAGGATTCTCGAAGCCCCCGTGGCCGAGTTCACGGCAGATGTGGCAGTACACGTACCGGGCGGAAGCGCGAGAGCTGGCGAAGCGGGAGTCGAGGTCTCTGCCGCGTACATCGTGAGGGGGCAACGGTGACCGCTGGTTCACCGACTCCAGTCTTGGATCGGGTGGGGAAAGTCGTCGTCTGTCACCTTGACTATGGCAAACGGCCTGATCGCGATCTCGCTCCGAAGTTCTGGGAGTCGATCCACGGGCGTGGGCCATTCTTCGGAGCCCCGGATCCGGAGATCCGGGTGCGGGGCTTCTTCGCGGGAGGGGCCGGTTCGGGCCTCAGGCCGACTGCCGGGTCTGCGTGGGGCGGTGCGTATGCCGGGGGCGCGCCGAATGCGTCGCCGTGATCCGGGCTGCGGGATAGCGTTCCGTATGCAGGGTGCAGGTGGGGTTTGCCCGCGGTAGCGCCCGGGCGGCGGCTTCCACCATCGGAGCGGGGCCGCAGACGTACACCGCGGTACCGGGATTCGCCCGGGCGAGCACTTCATCCATATCCGGGGCGCCGAATTCGTCGTCGGGCCGGACGAGGGCGCCGGGGAGGCGGTTGATGAAGGGCATCGATGCGCGGGTGCGGCCGGTGTAGACGAGCGTGCCGCGGCGGCCCGCCGCCTGCACCATCGGCAGCAGCGCGGTGATGCCCATACCCCCGGCGACGAACAGGTATTCGGGTACGTCCACGAACGGGAACGTGTGCCGGGGACCGAACACCCGGACCGTATCGCCGCTGCGCAGGTCTTCGTGGATTTCGATGGAGCCGCCGGCGCCGTGCGGGTCGAGCCGGACGGCGATCCGGTAGGCGGAGCGGTCGTGTGGGTCGCCGCACAGCGAATACTGCCGCTGCCGCCCCGAGGGCAGGAAGAGGTCCAGGTGCGCGCCGGGAAGCCAGGCGGGCAGCGGGTCGCCGTCGGGGTCGACCAGCACCACACCCACCACGTCCGCCGCTTCCCGCTGTACCGCCGCGACCACGAGCCGGAGGTTGAACCCGCTGTGCCAGATCGTCTTCGGTCGTGGCAGCAGTGCGGCGGGCCGGTGGGCGACGAATATCGAACGGCAGGCGTCCACGGCCGCGCCGATGATCTGCAGGCCGCGAGGCGGCACCTGGGTGCCCATCAGCAGTCCGCCGCTAGTCGGGCCGGACGACACACCAGAAGGGAACAAGCGACTGCTTGGCTGGTCTGCACCATCCGGCGAATCTACATGGCAACATAATTAATAGCAATGTTGCAATATTGCGAGTGCCCGATAGGTGTTTGTGCTCACGCGGTACTTGCTAGCGTTACCTCATGTCCGCCGCGTACCCATCGTCCCCCGGACTGCAGGACGGTATCGAAGCTCGCATTCTGGACGCGGCGTTGATCAGATTCAGCGAGTTCGGCGTCAAGAAGACGACCATCGAAGATATCGCCCGGCAGGCCGGCGTCGACCGCGTCACCGTATACCGCCGAGTCGGTTCCCGCGACGATGTCGTCCAGGCGGTCGTGAGCCGGGAAGTGGCAGCGGTACTCACCGAGGTCGACGCCATCTCCACCCGGCACAACAGCCTCGACGATCTTGTCGCCGATATCTTCGTCACGGTTATCGCCCGCTGGCGCGAGCACATCCTGGTGAAACGCATGCTCACCGTGGAACCCGAGCGGATCCTGGAGAAACTCACCATCGAGGGCGGTCCGGTATTCGCCATGTCGGTCGCCGCCGCCCACACCGCTCTGTGCCGCGCGGCGGATTCCGGGCTGCTCGCCGAACCGGCCGATCTGCTGACCCGCGCGGAAGTGGTGTGCCGCCTGGTGCATTCGTTCATCCTCTGCCCGTCCGGTCTGGTGCCGCTGAACTCGGATGAAGACCTGGACCAGTTCGCCCGGACCTACGTCGTGCCCATCGTCACCGGCTGACCGGAACCCCCCTTTGATTGCGGACCGATACTGGCCACAATCGCTGTCATGCTCGGCCCATGACCACCTCACCGCTGATCCGTCCCCTCTCCGATCTCACCGGCGGCTACGGCAGCCTCAACGCTTTCGCCGCGGTGAAAGGCTCCGGCGGCGCGCGCGCCTTCATCGAATTCCTGGACTCCGTATTCGACGGGCAGGAGAACCCCGAGGCCCACGCCGTCGACACCGACGGCCTGCTGATCCACGCCGAGGTGCGAATCGGCGATTCCTGCCTGATGGTGGTGGACTCCAAACCGGACTGGCCGTTCACACCCGCATTGCTGCAGGTCAACGTCACCGATTGTGATGAGATCCTGCGCCGGGCGCAGGCGCACGGTGCCCGGATCATCACCGGGACCGCGCCCTTCTACGGCGGTTCGTCGCTGGCCCGGTTCGTCGATCCATGGAGCAATGTGTGGTGGCTGTTCGGACCCGCGATCGAGGGCGCCCCCGAGCCCACCTGGGATCCCGACGAGGTTACCGAGGAGTCGGTGGTGCACGAAACCATCTGCCGGGCCATGCGCGAACTCGCCCCGCCGCGCTAGCCGTCCGGCTCGGCGGGATGCCGCGGCCTGCTCCGACCCCGGTACTTAACTCGGATACCGGTACGGATCGGGCGCCGGGCCTGCAAACTGGGGCGTGGAGCGGTGTGGCGGCCATGCCGCCGCACCCTCCGCGCACCGGTGAACGGGAGGAATCGCGAATGTCGGATACCACGACCGAGGGCACAGGCGGCCCGGGCAAGCAGGAGACGGCCGCCCCGGCGGCGGCGCCATCGGCGACAACACGTCGCGCCGTACTGAATACGCTGCGCGGATCGTCGGGCAATCTCGTCGAGTGGTACGACGTCTACGTCTACACCGTGTTCGCCTCGTACTTCGAAAGCCACTTCTTCGATTCGGCGGACAAGAATTCCACCCTCTACGTGTACGCGATCTTCGCGGTCACCTTCCTCATGCGCCCGGTCGGCTCGTGGTTCTTCGGCCGCTACGCCGACCGCCACGGCCGCCGCGCCGCGCTCACCTTCAGTGTTTCGCTCATGGCCGCGTGTTCACTGGTGATCGCGCTGGTGCCGGGACGGGAAGTGATCGGCGTCGGCGCGGCGGTGGTCCTCATCCTGTGCAGGCTGGTGCAGGGATTCGCGACCGGCGGCGAGTACGGCGCGTCGGCCACCTATATGTCCGAGGCCGCCACGAAGGAACGGCGCGGGTTCTTCTCGTCGTTCCAGTACGTCACTCTCGTGGGTGGTCATGTGCTCGCCCAGCTCACCCTGCTGGTGCTGCAGCTGTTCCTGGACAAACAGGAGATCTCCGACTTCGGCTGGCGGATCGCCTTCTTCATCGGTGGTGTCGCGGCGGTGGTCGTGTTCTGGCTGCGCCGCAGCATGGACGAATCGCTCACCGAGGAACAACTCGACGCCGTCCGGCGCGGTGAGGACACCGAATCCGGCTCCCTGCGGGTACTCGTGCGCGACTACTGGCGTCCGCTGCTGGTGTGCTTCCTGGTCACCATGGGCGGCACCCTCGCCTTCTACACCTACAGCGTCAATGCCCCGGCCATGGTCAAGACGGCGTTCGAGGGTCGTGGTATGACCGCCACCTGGATCAACCTCACGGGTTTGATCTTCCTCATGCTGCTGCAGCCGATCGGCGGTCTGATCAGCGATAAGGTCGGCCGCAAACCGGTACTGGTGTTCTTCGGGATCGGCGGTGTCGCCTACACCTGGTTCCTGATCAGCTACCTCCAGGACACGACATCGGTGGCGGCAACCCTGCTGGTGACCTGCATCGGCTACATCCTGCTCACCGGCTACACCTCGATCAACGCCATCGTGAAAGCCGAACTGTTCCCGTCCCATATCCGCGCCCTGGGTGTCGGTGTCGGTTACGCCCTGGCCAATTCCGCCTTCGGGGGTACCGCGCCGATGATCTACCAGGCGGCGAAGAACGGGGGACACGTCACGTGGTTCATCGTGTACGTGACCGTCGTGATCGCGGTATCGCTGTACGTCTACCTCTTCGTCCTGAAGAACAAGACCGAAACGGCACTGGACCGGGAGCAGGGGCGCGCGTTCGTGTGAGCCCGTGACAGCGCGACCCGGGCTCTTGCGATCCGCCGGGCGGTGCCTGTCGGAGATCCCATCGACGCTCCTTGATCTCAACCAAAGTTCAGGTCTTAGCGTCGGTGGTACCTCCGAACCGAATGGATGTGCACCATGAAAATCCGGGAAGTAGCCATCACCGCGACGGATCTCGACAGCGTCGCCGACTTCTACCGCGATGTCTTGCAACTGCCGGTATCCACCACGCCGGGCAGGGTTTCCGTCGAGATCGGCACCGGTCGCCTGGTGGTCACCGAGGGCGAACCCTTCGCCGGCGTCCATCACCTCGCGTTCGGAATCTCGCCCCACGATTTCGAGACCGCCCGGCGCTGGCTGGAGGGCAGGGTCGAGCTGCTGCGGCTGAACGGGTCGGAGATCATCGAGGGCCCGGCGGGCTGGGATTCGCGGTCGCTCTATTTTCGCGGGCCCGAGGGCATCGTGCTGGAGCTCATCGCCCGCCGGGCCGACGCCGGAATCCCCGCCGGGAACGGGGAGCGGCCGTCGCTGTTCTCGATCAGTGAGGTCGGCCTCGGGGTGGCGGATGTCGGGCGCGCGGCCGCCGACCTGCGCGACTCCTTCGGCCTCCCGCCTTTCCCGCCCCAGTTGACGCAGTTCGCGCCGACCGGTGGTCACGACGGGTTGTTCATCGTCGCCGATATCGACCGGATCTGGTTTCTCACCGAGAGCGACTATCCCGCGCGCGGTCCGCTCGCCGTGCATATCGAAGCCGGGCGGCGGGGGAAGCTTTCCCTCGGTCCCTTCATCGATATCGAGGCGACCGGTTCACTGGACGGTTGAACCCGCCCGGCATCCGTTGCCGTTGTGCCGGGCCGCACCGTGTTCCGGGCATCTCGAGGACAACGACATCTCACCGCTCGACGCGAATCCGGAACCCATCGATTTCGGCACCGAACCGAACCCGCCCGCGACCGTCGTACCGCATGCCGTCGATCCGGAGTCGGCGCGGCGGCTGTGGGAGCTGAGCGAACAACTACTGGCGAGGTGATCTCACAGCGGCAGCCCGTTTTCCAGGAATTCCAGTGCCTCGTTGACGACGGCGTAGATGTCCCCGTCGTTGTCGACCGCGCGGAGGTAGGCCATCACCGCGACCCCGGCCACCGCTCCGATCCAGTACCGGACATGCGGATCATCCGGTTCCCGGCCGGTTCGCCGGGCGACGGCCGCGAGGAACGGCGGCAGATCCGTCTCGACCTTGGCCGCCACCGAGGCGCGCAGTTCCGGCACGGTGGCGATCAGTTTCATCCGGGTCGTCTCCACCGCGGCCATATCGACATCCGCGGTCGCGAGGACCGCGAGCAGAGCGTTGCGCGCGGCCTCGAGCAGAGGTAGTTCGGCGGGTTCGGCGAGGAATTTCTCCAGGAAGATCGGGTCCACCCGGTCGAACAGGACCGTATCCGGTTTGCTGGGGAAGTAGCGGAACAGCGTGCTCGGCGAAACCTCCGCTGCCGCCGCTACTTCCTCCAGCGTGGTGTTGGCGTACCCCTGCTCCCGGTAGAGGCGCAGCGCGTGATCCTGGATGGCTTCACGCGTGCGCTTCTTCTTGAGTTCTCGCAGGCCACCGGTACTCATGAACTCATCTTGCCGAACCCTCTACCGGCTCGACAACCGCGGCCGGTTCGGGCTCTCCACCGGTATCCCTGCGCGCAGCCGGGAGGTTGCGGCCTTCGACGTCCAGGTCCGGCAGTATCCGGTCCAGCCATTTCGGCAGCCACCACGCCTTGTCCCCGACCAGTGCGAGCACAGCGGGCACGATGGTCATCCGCACCACGAAGGCGTCGACGGCGACAGCGGCCGCCAGCGCCACGCCGATCTGCACGATATCGCTGGCATCGCCGGTGCTGAACCCGGCGAACACGCTCACCATGATGATCGCGGCGGCCGCGACCACGCGCGCGCCGTGACCGAACCCGGCCCGGATCGCCGCGGTGGCCTTCGCGCCGTGCACGTATTCCTCCCGCATCCGGGTCACCAGGAAAACCTCGTAGTCCATGGCCAGCCCGAACACCACGCCGATGATGAAGATCGGCAGCATGCTCACCACCACGTCGGTGGTGTGGATCCCCAGCCATTCCAGCCAGCCCCACTGGAAGGTTGCCACCATGACGCCGAAGGTCGCGCCCAGGCTGAGCAGGAACCCCAGGGTCGCTTTGAGTGGGACGACAACCGAGCGGAATACGGCCATGAGCAGGACGAACGACAGGCCGATCACCACCAGGAGGTAGGTCCACAGCGCCTGCGCCATCCGGTCGCTGAAATCGATGATGATGGCGGCGGTTCCGGTGACGGCGATCCGCGCGCCGAACCCGTCGGCAGTACCGGCGATCTCGCCGCGCAGCGTCTGCACCAATTGCTCGGTTTCTTCGCTGTCGGGTCCGCCGCGCGGGATGACCGCGATGATCGCGGTATCACCGGCCGGGTTGAATTCCGGCGGTGCGGCCGTCGCCACCCCGTCCGTGCCGGCCAGTTCGGTGTGGACCCGCTGCGCCGCGTCGCGGTGATCCCGGGTGTCCGTCAGATCGACGACCACCAGCAGCGGTCCGTTGAATCCCGGACCGAAGCCCGCCGCGATGGCGTCATAGGCCTGGCGCTGGGTGGTGTGTTCGGGATAGGTGCCCTGATCGGGGACGCCCAGGCGCAGATCCAATGCGGGAAGGGCCAGCACGCCGATACCGATCAGCGCGACGATCAGGGTCGCCACCGGCCGCCCGGTGGTCAGCGCCGCCCAGCGCTGCGCGAACGTGCGACCACCGGTCTCGCCGTCGCCTGCCCTCTGCCGCCGCGCACTACGGCGCAGCACCCGTATTCCGGCGAACCCGAGGAGAGCCGGCAGCAGGGTCACCGCCACCAGCACCGCGATCGCCACCGTGACCGCCGCCGCGATACCCATCTCGGTGAGCAGCCCGATACCGACCACGGCGAGGCCGGTCAGCGCGATCACCACTGTCGAGCCCGCGAATAGCACCGCCGATCCCGCGGTGGCCACCGCGCGCCCGATGGCCTCTTCGGGGTCGGGGTCGCGGGTCAGTTCGTGGGTGTAGCGGGAGACGATGAACAGCGCGTAGTCGATACCGACCGCGAGCCCGAGCATCAGCGCGAGGATCGGCGTCGTGACCCCCAGGTCCATGAAGGCAGTGGCCGTGAGGATGCCCAGCAGTCCGACCGCGACGCCCGTAACCCCCGCGATCAGCGACATCCCCGCCGCGACCAGTGATCCCAGGGTCACCACGAGCACCACGGCGGCGATGAGCAACCCGATGAGTTCCTTGCTCACATCGGGCATCAACTCCATGACGTCCCCGCCCACCGCGACGCGCATATCGGCCGAGCCGCTGCGCTCGACCAGATCCATCAGTTCCTGGCGGCTCGATTCGCGCACCGTCTCGAACGACACCGCATAGGTCACCTCGGCGACGGCGACCCGCTGATCCTCCGAGATCAGCCCGCTTTCGAACGGGCCCTTCACCGCCGCGACCTCGGCCGCCCCGGCTGCCTCCTGCACCACCTCGGTGATCTGCCGCCGCGGCTCGGGATCGGTCACCGCGCCGTCAACGGCGCTGAACACGATCAGGGCGGTTCCGCCGTCGAGGGGTAGTTCGGAGAACCGCTCCTCCAGTAGATCGAAAGCCTCTTGGGATTCGGTTCCGGGCAGGCTCAAGGACGTCGCGGAGGGCTCGGCGAGGGTCGCCGCCCCCACGCCCAGAGCGGTCAGGAGCAGCACCCAGAACAGAACTACGAGCCGTCGGGCGCGATAGCTGAACCGCCCGATTCGATAGAGCAGGGCCGACATGACAGCCTCTCTTAAATGGTAGTTAGTGTCTTATGACAGTAACTTTCATTTTTGGGACTGGCAATACCTTTCCTTTACCTTCCGGGGCTGCCCGGTGATCTCGGCGCGTGAAAGCCCCGCATCATCGGCACATGGCTGCGAGCGTGCGGTTCGGCTACCGCACTGACCGCTCGATACCGGAGCGGATGGCCGCGGAGAACGGGTCGTCGCACGCGGCGGTGGGGTGTGATGTCGTCCGAATGGACTCGGCGGAACGAGGTCGGCTGCCTCGTCCCCGTCGCTTGTTCGATACGCGGGCTCGGGGTGAATCCTGGGTCAGAGAACAGGCCGCGGCGGTGCTTGGTCGGGCACCGAGAGCCATGGATGCTCGAGTAGCGCGGCCCAGGCCGTACCCCACGGAAAGCGTTCTATCAATTTCTCTCCCGTGCCGGGTTCGTGCTGCTTGTGGGCCTCATCGAGCACGGTTACCCCCCAGCCGGAGAGCTTGCGGACGGCGTCCTGGATCGGGGGAAAAGCGAATTGCGCCTGGTTGGAGAACGGCACCGCGACGACAGGCAACTCCGGTGATGCTACGACGCATACATCCCAGCCGTCCGCCCGAGCGAGGTCGACCAGTTTCCCGACATCCCGCGCGGCGGTGGCACCGGTGACGATGGCGTACAGGACAGGCCTTCCCTCACCGTTCATCTGCTCATCGTCTCAATCCCGAGATGCGCCGACCGGCCACACCACCGTCACCGGGATATTCCGTTCGCGGGCCACGGCCACAACGTCGGCCGTGCCGCCGTACCCACGTGCCGGCTTGCCATCCCACACTGCGATGAGCTCGTCGGCTTCATCCAGCATTCGGACACTGGCAGCTTGATGGGCTTCCGAGTCCGATTCGATGCGATCGAGTTCGATCACCTCTGCGGCCGCGGCCATGAGCCCGTCGTAAGTCGGATGATGCGCGGCGGGCAGACTCTCGCGGTACTCACGGGCCGGGACAACCACGATCAGCGATCCGCCGAATTCGATCAGTGCGCTCGCGAACAGCGAATCGGCCCCATCTGCGATGCAGCTGATACCAACCAGCTCGCCACCCGCTCGACTCTCCAACTCGGCACGGAGCTGGGCGGCGACAAGGGCCGTGGTCTGCTCGGGCAGGCCACGGTGTCCGGTGATGGCTATCCGCGTCATCGATCGTCCTGCCGGTAGAGGGCGGCCAGCGCGTCGTCCAAGGCGCACGCTTCGCGGGTCCGGGGCGGGAGCCCGGCCCGGTAATCCCGTACGCGCCTCGTGATCCGCTCGCTCCTATATCGGAGGCCCGCTCCGGACGCCTCTGCCGCCAGCGCGCAGCCACCTTCGACATCGCCGGTCCGGGCCACCGCATGCGCCTGCTCGACCTGCGCGACGGCGCGGGGTTTGGCCGCTTCATCTTTCAGATCGAACCGGACCACAAGCGCGAACACCGCAGCCTCCCATGCTGGGTCGTGCAGAAGGTTCAGTGTGACATGCTCGTATGCCGCACATTCGTGCTGCGAACTACAGGTAGTGGAGCGGCGGCGCTGCCCGATGGATCCGAAACCCCAACTTTCTGATTGATCTGTCGGGTAGCCAGCGATTCTGTACCGCGAAGTTCGGCAACTCCTCGCGGAACATGCTCTGCGGCCGGAGAATCGAGAGCATGACCGGTCTCGTGCTGACGCCTGAACGTCGAACCGAACTGGCTGCGTTGCTCGACGATGAGAAACGACTGACGGCCGAATATCCGAAGGTCGCCGAGTATCTGAATGCCGCGCCGATGTTGACGGGCACCGGGAGCGCGGAGACCGATGCGGCGTTCGATCTGCGGTTCGTGCATTTCATGACCGGGGGTGCTACCGAGTTCGGAAATCCGTATTGGGAGATCGTCGGCACTGCCGTCGGGACAGATCGTGGGCGGCGGTTGGTCCATGGTGGGAACTCGAACGGCAGCGTCCGACTCGGGTTCGTGCAAACGATCCTCCAGGCCGCGTATGCCTACGCGGTCCCTTCTCCGGAGACGCTGGATTGGGTGCGGACGTTCAGTGGTGGGCGCACGGTGGTCGAACTGGGTGCCGGGCGCGGATATTGGGCGCGACAGCTGGCGAATCAAGGCGTGGCGGTGAAGGCGTTCGATTCCGAGCCGCCGGATACCTCCGAGAATCTGTCCTTCCCGGCGACCGCGGGGCAGCCTGCGGTGTGGTTCCCGGTGGGTGGTGCGGACGATTTCGCCGCCGAGCTGGACGGGGATTCGGTGTTGTTCCTGTGCTGGCCGCCCGGCTGGGGCAGCACGATGGCCTCGGAGGCGCTGGGGTTGTTCGAATCGCGCGGCGGCCGACGGCTGGTGTTCATGGGCGAGCCCAAAGGCGGTAAGACCGGGGACGATGCGTTCTTCGATCGGTTGTCGTCGGCCTGGTCGCTGGAGAGCGTCGATAAGCGGTATGTGTCCTGGTGGAACCTGGCGGATAGCGCGCAAGGCTGGGTTCGGCGGCCGGGGTCCTGAGAAGGCTCGTCGTTGGGTAAGTCGGCAGGCACCGTCGGTAAGCAGGTCAGTCCTTCGCCTCGCGGACGTCCTGTCCCAGCTCGGCGAACGCCTTGAAGTCCTGCATGTGCTGTCGCGACTGCTTGCGGAAGGTGCCGGGCATCAGGACCCCCACCAGCCGCATCAGCACGCCGCTGAACCGGTACTCGTTCTCGCTTTCCCAGAGCGTCGTCTCCGGGCCGGCTTCGGTCAGCCGCTCGCGCGCGGCGCTCCACATGCCCTCGCCGACGATCTCGCGCTCGAAGTGAACGACGCTCCCTGCCGGGATCTCGCGCAGGTCTGCCGGTTCCCGGCGCGTGATCGTCTCGGTGCACTCCATCTTCTGCCCACCCGTCTGCAATACGACCCGCGACTCGGTACCGACCTGCCCGTGCGCCCCACTCAGCGGCTCGTGCAGCACCAGACCCCGCAGCCACTTCGGCAGGTGAGCCGGGTCGGCGAGCAGCTGGGCCACCCGCTCCCGCGGCAGGGCGATCTCGATCGAGACGGTGTACTTCATCGGCTGCGCTCCAAGCTCTCGAGTGAACGGGCGTACGCCGGCATCCTCACCTCGAATACAGATCGGGCTCTGATCCGCTTTCGCAGGTCAGAGCCCGATCGTTGTGCGCCCGAAGGGATTCGAACCCCTAACCTTCTGATCCGTAGTCAGATGCTCTATCCGTTGAGCTACGGGCGCATGCGCGTATTCAGTTGTCGCCCGGTGAACCGGGCGTGGCGGAGGCGAGAGGATTTGAACCTCCGGTCCCCGTGAAGGGACAACTCATTAGCAGTGAGTCCCATTCGGCCGCTCTGGCACGCCTCCTGGAGCCTTCTAAAACGAGGGCACCGGTCCCTTCGGAACCGCCGAGCAGAAAGGTTACCCGAGCCCCTCCCCAACCTGCAAAACGGCAGGTAGATCAGCGTAGATGGCTGTCGAACCAGTCGAATATGCGGGTTCGGGAGTCGATGAGCTCATCCGACTCCTCCTCGCCGGGGGTGTCGGCGCGGTGCAGCAGGCCGGGGTAGGTGACCACCAGGCTGGCGACCGAGGCCTCGGCGCCGGCGTCGCGGAGACGGTCGACGTCTTCGGCGGGGGTGCTCGGTTCGGCGCCGAACAGGCCGAGCCACGGGGCCTGTAGACGGGGGACGGCGGTGACGAGTGCTTCGGCCTGGTCGGTGAGGGGGGTGGTGATACCGGGGGCGGCGACGCTGACCGCCGCGCCGATCGGCCGGTTGGTGGCCACCAGGAAGGCGGCGGTGCCGGCGGTGTCGAAGCCGAGGGCGCCGATGCAGTCGGGGAACACCCCGTGCTGAGTGAGCCAGTCGAAGCAGGCGTCGAAATCCTCGAACAGTTCGTCGCCGAACACCCCGGCCGACGAGGCGCTGGCCCGGTGGAAGAGATTCGGTGCGACGACCAGCCAGCCTTCACCCGCCAGCGCCCGCATGAACTCCAGCAACGATCCGGTGAACTCCCGGGCCTCGTGCAGGAGCACGATTCCGCCGCGGGCGTAACCGTCGGGTTCGATCACGGTGATGGGCACACTCTGGCCGCCTTCCGGGCCGGAAGGGGCTCCCGTCGGTTCCTGTTCGTGTCCGTTCGCTTCCGTTTCCCCGCGCCTGAGCAGGGCGACATCGTCATAAGTGCCCGACATGTTCCCAGCGTAGGGCGATATCTCCGGGCCGGAAAGATTCATCCGGTGAACAGCCCGAACGTGGCCCGATCGAGATCGGAACTAAGCTCGATACGTGACCGCGCACATCCGTCCGGACCTCGATTCCATTCCGGCCTACGTTCCCGGCCGCAGCCATCCCGGCGCGGTCAAACTGGCGAGCAACGAGACCACGCTCGGCCCGCTGCCCACTGCGAGCAAAGCGGTGGCGGAAGCGGTGGAGCTGGCCAACCGCTATCCGGACAACCAGTCCGGCGAACTGCGGGCGGCCCTGGCGGAGTTCCTCGGCGTCGCGGTGGCGAACGTCGCGGTCGGCTGCGGCAGCGTGGCGCTGTGCCAGGAGCTGGTGCAGATCACCTGCGCGGATCCGGCCGACGAGGTGCTGTACGCGTGGCGGTCGTTCGAGGCGTATCCGATCATCACCCAGGTCGGTAACGCGACCGCGGTGACAGTGCCGCTCGCCGACGATGTGCACGACCTGGACGCCCTGGCGGCGGCCATCACCGACCGCACCCGGCTGGTGTTCGTCTGCAACCCGAACAACCCGACCGGCACCGCGGTCGGCCGGGGCGAGCTGGAACGGTTCCTGGACCGGGTGCCCGCCGGTGTCCTGGTGGCCCTGGACGAGGCCTACTACGAATACCTGCGGTTGCCCGGGGATCATCCCGATGGGGTGGAGCTGGGGCGCACCCGGCCCAATGTGGTTGTACTGCGAACCTTCTCGAAGGCCTACGGGCTGGCGGGTCTGCGGGCGGGATACGCGGTCGGCGCTCCGGAGGTGATCGCGGCGCTGCTGAAGGTGCATATCCCGTTCAGCGTGAGCCGGGTGGCGCAGGCGGCGGCGATCGCCTCGCTGGAGGCCCGCCACGAGCTGCTGGAGCGCACCGAGTCGGTGATCGCCGAACGCGAGCGGATCCGGGGGGAGCTGCTGGTGGCCGGTTACCGGGTGCCGCGGAGTCACGCGAACTTCGTCTGGATCGATCTCGACGCGGCGACCACGGAGTTCGCCGAGGCGAGCGCGGCGGCCGGGGTGCTGATCCGGCCGTTCGCGGGGGAGGGGGTGCGGGTCACCGCGGGCGACCCACACGAGAACGATCAGTTCCTGCGCTTCGCCACCGACCCGGAGACGGTCGCCCGCTTCGCCGGGCAGTGAGGATAGCCCGCTCCGGCGGGCGCTGTGAGCCGGGCCGTCAGTTCAGGCCGAGCCCGCCGGCGATGGTGGGCCACGACGTGACCAGTTCGTCGGCCCAATAGGGCCACGAATGGGTGCCCTGCGGGCGGAAGTTGGCGGTGTACTCGATACCGAGGGTGTCGAGGCGCTGCGCCAGGCGGCGGGTGCAGAAATCGGTGGCGGCCTCCAGCGGCCCGCCCATCATGATGCTCACCGGGGTTTCCGGGTTGGACAGCACATCGTGAACGCCGGGCCGGCCGCTGCCCACCGACAGGTAGAGGGCTTTTCCGCGCAGTTCCGAAGCGTGCAGGGTGACGTCGTGGGCCAGCCAGGCAGGGTCCTCGGGGGTGCCGAACATGTTCTCGGGATCGCCCTTGTAGGTGGAGACCACCACGCGGGCCTGCGCCTGGCCGAGATCGGTGCCGGTCGAGAAACAGCCGCTGTGCGCGCCGATGGCCGAATAGAGTTCCGGTTTGCGGATGGCCAGCATCATGGCCGCCTCGGCGCCCATGGAGGTGCCGACCACGGCGTTACGGCCGTTGCCGGAGAACGCGGAGTCCAGCAGCGGGGGCAATTCCTCGGTGAGGAACGTTTCCCACTTGTTGACGCCCAGCACCGGGTCGGGACGCTGCCAGTCGGTGTAGAAACTGGCCGGCCCGCCGACGGTGAACACCACGTTGACCGGTTTGTCGGCGTAGAACTGGGCGGCGCGGCCGCGGTCGAGCCAATTGTTGCTGTCGGGCTGGGTGCTGCGGCCGTCGAGCATGTACACGGTGGGCCGGGGTTTGCTGCGGTCGGCCGGAAGCAGCACCAGAACCTGGACGGTTCGGTGCATGGAGGGGGAATCGACGAAGACGCGCTGCAGGCGGTCTGTCACCGGTTCGGTGCCCACGATCGCGGCCCGCGGCGCGCGTACCGGCTCCACTTTCTCCACCGGGCCGGGGTCTTCGGCGGAACCGGTGTCGGGGCGTGCGGGCGCGGTATGAGCGTCCGGCGGCGCCGCCACCGCGCCGGGCAGGACCGCGCCGGACAGGGCGAAGGCGCCCGTGATCACGGTGGCCAGTCCTGCGCGATACTTCATGGCGCCCATCCTGCCAGATATGCCTGGTTCCACCGCGGACCCCGAATATCAGAAATATGGCCATTTACCTGCGGTTTTCTATCGCCTTGCAGCGGAATGGATCTGATGGCGTGATGATCGACTCGCGGAGCCGTCCGGCGGTTCGGTGGCGCGAATCACACCATGCGGGCAGTGCGAATCACATGGCGCGGTAGCGCGAATCACTTCCCGGCTTCGCGCCGAGGGGGTTCGCCGATGGTGTCGCGACCGGACCGGAAAGGCGCCCGGGAGCGCGGAGTAATCTCCCTTCGAGAGCCGGACCGGATGGAGAGAGGACCTCGTGACGGGCGCGCGGATGGCTGGGCTTTTCGCCGGGATCGGGGGACTGGAACTCGGGCTGGCGGCGCACGGGTGGCATACCGAGCTGCTGTGCGAGATCGACCCGGGCGCGCAGGCGGTACTCGCGGCGCGGTTCCCGGGGGCCGAAATCCACGGCGACATCACCCGCCTGCGCGCACTGCCCTCCGACACCGAACTGGTTGCGGCGGGTTTTCCCTGCCAGGACCTGTCGCAGGCGGGCCGGACCGCGGGGATCACCGGCACCCGGTCCAGTCTGGTGGACCATGTGTTCCGGCTGGTCCGGCGCCGACGTGGGCCGCGGTGGCTGCTGGTCGAGAATGTGCCCTTCATGCTGCAACTCGGCCGCGGGGCCGCCATGCGGCATATCACCGAGGCGCTGGACGAACTCGGTTACACCTGGGCATACCGGGTGGTCGACGCGCGTGCGTTCGGGCTGCCGCAGCGTCGCAACCGGGTGCTGATGCTGGCGTCGCGCACCGAGGATCCGCGCACCGTGCTGTTCGCCGACGATGCCGGCCCGCGGCTGCTCGGGTCGGTGGATATCGATCCGTGCGGCTTCTACTGGACCGAGGGCGTCCGGGGGCTGGGCTGGGTGGTCAACGCGGTACCCACGCTCAAAGGCGGGTCCGGGCTGGGGATTCCCAGTGCGCCCGCGGTTCGGCTGCCGTCCGGGGAGATCGTCACCCCGGGTATCACCGACGGCGAACGACTCCAGGGTTTCGCACCCGGCTGGACCGAACCCGCGCTCACCGTGCCCGGTTTCCGGCCGGGCCAGCGCTGGAAACTGGTGGGCAACGCGGTGAGTGTGCGGATGGCGGAGTGGGTCGGATCCCGGCTGCGGGAACCGGGGGAACCGATACCGGGGCATATCCCGCTGCCGGCGGGGAGTCCGTGGCCGGGCGCGGCATGGGGGCATTCGGGCCAGGTATTCGAGGTACCGGTGTCGCCGTGGCCCGTGCACCGGCCCTACGAGGATCTGAGACTGTTCCTCACCGACACGCGGCTGCTGTCGGCCCGGGCCACCGCGGGTTTCCTGCGGCGCACCGGAATGGGAACACTGCGATTCCCCGCGGGGTTTCTCGACGATGTGCAGGCGCATCTGGACCGGATGGGGGGATGGGCGGCATGAGCGGCGCACACCCGGAGGCGGCAGCGTGCGTTACCACGGAGGGCGTGTGCCGTTCATGCCCGGAGATGACAGCATGAGCGGCGCACACCCGGAGGCGGCAGCCTGCGTTACCACGGAGGGCGTGTGCCGTTCATGCCCGGAGATGACAGCGTGAGCGGCGGCTACCGGCCGCCCACCGATGCGGCGACCAGCGCCCGGATGTCGCGGCAGCGGCGGGCCCATACCGCCCCGGAGCTGGCGTTGCGCCGGGAACTGCACCGGCGCGGGATCCGGTATTTCGTGGATCGTTCCCCGATCCGGGGGCAGCGGCGGCGTGCCGATCTGGTGTTCCCGCGGCGGCGGATCGCGGTGTACGTGGACGGCTGCTTCTGGCATCGCTGCCCGGATCACGCCACCGAACCGAAGAACAACGCCGGATGGTGGGCGGAGAAGCTGGCCGGCAATGTCGCGCGGGACCGGGCCACCGATGCGGCGCTGACAGCGGCCGGGTGGCAGGTGGTGCGGGTCTGGGAACACGAGGATCCGGTTCTGGCGGCCGACCGGGTGCAGACAGCGCTGGGTCGCTGAGGAAACCTGCCCCCGCACGGAGTGAGGTGTTGCAGGTCGACATCGAAGACCCCGGCCTGCCGCCCGCTCGTGCCCGGCCGGTCGGGATCGCCTACTCGTTGCCCGGCCATTCGTGCTGGGTCATTCGTGCCGGGCCGCTCGTGTCGGGTCATTCGTGCCGGCCGCTCGTGCCCGGCCGCTTGTGCCCGCAGGCGGCGGGGCCGCCGACCGCGTGTAGGTCGCGGTTGCCGGAAACCGCTGGGGTGTCGCCGGATCATGGCGCTAGGGTCGGTGCCGTGTCCAGCGAATTCATCGAACAGCTCACCGCGCGGATGACCGCGGTCGCGGTGGCGAGCACGGAACTACTCGCCACCGTGGACGGCCTCGACGATGCGGCCCTCGCCGCACCGTCCGCGCTGCCGGGGTGGACCCGGGGCCATGTGCTCGCGCATCTGTCGCGTAATGCCGACGGGCTGGTCAATCTGCTGCTCTGGGCGCATACCGGCGTGGAGACGCCGCAGTATGCCAGCGCCGAACTGCGTGACGCCGATATCGAACTCGGCGCCCCGCGCCCGCTTGCCGAGCAGCGCACCGATCTCGTGGAATCGGCCGACCGGTTGACCGGGATGGCGCGGGTGCTCTCCGTCGAGCAATGGCAGGCCGAGGTCCGGACCAGGCAGGGCACGCCGCTGCCGGCGACCAAGATCCCGTGGATGCGCCTGCAGGAGTTGCTGATCCATCATGTCGATCTGGCCGCGGGCTATACGCCCGAGCGATGGCCGGCCGATTTCGTGGCCGAGATGCTGACGGATGCGGCCGCCGATCTCGGGAAGCGGCCCGGGATGCCGGGTTTCGCGCTGCGCGCCACCGATTCCGAGTTCTCCGCCGTAGTGGGGCCGGGCGAGGCGGGTCCGATGGTGGCGGGCCCGGGAGCGATCTTGTTGGCCTGGTTGCTCGGCCGGGATTCCGGTGCGACGCTGACCGGTCCGCTGCCGGAGCTACCTGCCTGGCGCTGACGCCCAGTCGGTGAGTACCCGGTTCCTGGTGGACCCGGCGCGTTTTCGCGCAAATCGCGGCGGGGCGTAGGGATGACCGGCGCCGGCACCGATGCGTGCTCACCCACGGACGAAACCGGCCGGCGTCCTGTGCGGACGCCGGCCGGCTCTTCGACTCTGCGGTGGATCAGACCCCGGCGGGCTCCGATTGGACCGCCGCGTCGCGGTCACGCTGCTGCAGTTCGCGCAGCTTCGTGCCCTCCACGTCGATATCCGGGAGGATGCGGTCCAGCCAGGCAGGCATCCACCAGGCCCATTTGCCCAGCAGCGCCAGCAGCGACGGAATCAGCACCATCCGCACCAGGAAGGCGTCGAAGAACACGCCCGCCGCCAGCGCGAAGCCCATGGACTTCGAGGTGATGTCCGGCGAGAGCATGAAGCCGCCGAAGACCGAGATCATGATGACCGCCGCCGCGGCCACCACGCGGGCACCGTGGTGGTAGCCGCTGATCATGGCCTCCTTCGGATCCTTGCCGCGGACGTACTCCTCGCGCATCCGGGTCACCAGGAACACCTGATAGTCCATCGCCAGGCCGAACACCAGGCCGATCAGCACGATGGGCAGGAAGCTGATGATCGGGTGGGTGTCGTCGACCAGGCCGAAGGCACCCTCCTGGAAGATCAGCACGGTCACGCCGAAGGTCGCGGCCATCGACAGCAGGAAGCCGAGCGCGGCGGTGAGCGGCACCAGGATCGAGCGGAACACCAGCAGCAGCAGGATGAACGCGGCGACGGCGACGATGGCCAGGTACGGGATGATGCTGGTCAGCAGCACACTGTTCACATCCGCGTAGATGGCGGTCTGGCCGGTGATGCCGTATTCCATCCCGAAGCGGTCCTTCAACCCGGCCTCGGCGTCGCGGGCGTGCTCCACCAGATCCTGGGTCGCGGCGCTGTTCGGACCGGATTCGGGTACCACCTGGAACAGCGCGGCCTGCCCGTCCTGGCTGGGCTGGGCGACGCTCAGGTAGTCCACATCGTCGTAGCCGGCCAGTTCGTCACGCAGCGCGGTGAGCGCGGCGTCGCGCTGATCCTCCGGGGTCCCCGAGAGATCCACCGCCACCACCAGGGTGCCGTTCTTGCCCTCGCCGAAGCCCGCGGTCTGCAATTCGTAGGCCTTACGGGCCGACGAATCCTCGGGCATGCTGTCGCCGCCGGGCAGGCCCAGGTTCAACTGGGTCGCCGGCGCGGCCAGCGCGCCGAGTACGAGGGCGCTGGCGATCAGGGTGAGGACGGGCACCCGGGCGATGAGCCGGGCGAAGCGCATTCCGTTGGTGACGGAGTCGTCGTCCTCGGGATCGTGCCGGGCCACCAGCGGCAGCTTGGGTTTGAACAGGAATCTGCCGAGCGCGCCGAGCAGCGCGGGCAGCAGGGTGATGGCCGCGAACACGGCGAACACGGCGGCGATCGCGCCACCGATACCCATCATGGTGAGGAAGCCGATCCCGACCACCGACAGGCCGAGCAGGGCGATCATCACGGTCAGCCCGGCGAACACCACGGCCGAACCCGCGGTGCCGACCGCGACGCCCGCGGCTTCCTCCGGCGAATCCTGGACCACCAGTTCGTGTTTGTACCGGGAGACGATGAACAGGGCGTAGTCGATGGACAGCGCCAGGCCGATCATCGAAGCCAGGATCGGGGTGAAGGTCGGCACCTCGGTCAGCGAGGTTCCGGTGAGGATCATCGCCCCCGCACAGGCCACGCCGACGATTCCGGTGACGATCGGGACGAACGCCGCGACGATGGCGCCGAAGGCGATGATCATGACGACCAGCGCGACGCCGATACCGATCATCTCGGCCTGCCCGCTCTCGGGCTGGGTCTGGGCGATGGCGCCGGTCAGCTCCACGGTGAGGCCCGCGTTGCGGCCCTGCTGCGCGACGGCTTCGGCGGCTTCACGATCCGCGTCGGTGACATCGGAGAAGCTGGGCATCGAGTATTTGACGTCGAGGACGGCGACCGTTTTCGGCCGTTCCTCGTTCAGCACATTGAGCGGGGCGCCGCCGCACAGCGCCTTGAAATCGGGAGAGCTCGCACCGTCGAGGCAGTTGGGCTCCGGCGTCGGCGGGGCCTGGCCGGGCGCCAGGTTCGCGCCGGCCTCGGCCTGCTCCTCGGCGGCGGCTTGACTGGCCGGCATCATCTCGGTCGCGGTGACCGGGTTGACGACCTTCTCGGCGTGATCGACGATCTCCATCTCGTTCAGATGGGCGACCATGGCGTCGAGGGCGGCCATATTCGGTTCGTCGGCCAGGGTGCCGTTCGGCGCCGCGATCACATATTGGCCGGTGACGGCGTCGAGGCTGAACGCCTTGGCCATCTGCGGCATATGTTCTTCCAGGATTCCGGTCGCCCGCTCCGAGGGCAGGCCGGGCATCTCGAAACTGTCCTGGAAGGGTTTGGCCAGGGTGGCCGCGGCGCCGCCGAGGACCACCAATATCAGCGCCCAGACGGGCAGCACAATCCATTTCCGGCGGAAAGCGAACTTTCCCCATCTGTACAGGAATACGGACACGAGGGATTTCTCCTAGGCGAGGCCGAGACGGTTTGGTCGTATGTGCTGTGACTAGCTGACGGCCGACGTCGCTTCGCGGATCGGACAACGCGGTGAGAGCGGGTTCTCGGGCCGCGGAGTCGGATGGACCCGCCTACACGGTGGACGCCTATGTATCTACCGTACGGTAGGTAGACTACCGGGAGGTTAAACGGAGGAACAAACTCGACTTCCGGATGGTCGGCCGGGCGCGACGCCGGGAGAACGAGGAGGACCGAGCATGGCGAATCGGAGATCTGCTGCCCACGTTACCGCAGGTCGCGACACCAAGAAGGCCATCCATGACGCCGCGGTGCGGCTCTTCGTGGCCAAAGGTTTCGAGGAGACCAGCCTGCGGGAGATCGCCGATGCGGTGGGAATCACAAAGCCGTCGCTCTACTATCACTATCCGTCGAAGCTCGAACTGCTGGTCGCGATCATCAATCCGCTTCTCGATGATCTGAAGGCGCTATCGGAGCAGGTGGCGGAAATCGCACCCGACGCCGACGGCCGGCGCACCATCCTGCGCACCTATCTGCGCGCCATGATCCGGCACCGCGATGCCGGCGAGATGATGGTGCGTAACGCGGTCCCGATCGTCAACGCCGTCGCCGACCAGTTCCCGGTGGTGGTCGACGCCAACAAGACCCTGCGTGACTGGCTCGCCGGGCCCGATCCCACCCCCGTGCGGCTGCTGCGCGCGAGCGCGGCCATGGAAATTCTGACGGTCGCACTGGTTTCCAAAGAAGTGGCCCCCGACGCGGAGGATGATCTGGTGGAGACGACGCTGCTGGACGCGGCGATCGCGGCCCTGCGGCCGGACGGGGAATAGACTCCGCGGGCCGTACAGCAGACGGAAAGGTCAGGTTTGTCGTGCACATCACCGCGAAGGTGGACCATGCGGTGCGGACCCTGCTCGAGATCACGGCCGCGGACCAGACCGCCGCGGTGAAAGCGGAATCGATCGCGGCCGCCCAGCAGATACCGCCCAAAGTGCTCGAAGGTGTCCTGGCCGAACTGCGCCGCACCGGCCTGGTGACCAGCCGCCGCGGACCCGACGGCGGATACCGGCTGGCGCGCCCGGCCGCCGAGATCTCGATCGCCGACGTGATCCGCGCCATCGAGGGCCCGCTCGCCTCGGTGCGTGGGCTGCGGCCCGAGGACGTGGGCTACCCCGGCGCCGCCGAACCGCTGCAGCGGGTGTGGATCGCCCTGCGGGTGAACCTGCGCACGGTTCTGGAGAACGTGACCCTGGCCGATATCGCCGCCGACGGCCTGCCGGAATTCGTCACCGCGCTGACCGCCGACCCCGGTGCCTGGGCGCGCCGGGACCCCCGCGCGGGCACCGGACCCGGTGAGCGATCCGGTGCGGCGGAAATTACCGGGCCCGCGGCGGGCTCCGGCGGTAGCGTGCGGTCATCATGCTGATCAGACTGCTCCGCGATTTTCTGCGGCCCTACCGTAAACAGCTCGCCGGGATCGTGGTGCTGCAGCTGATCTCGGTGATCGCCATGCTGTATCTGCCCAGCCTGAACGCCGATCTGATCGACGACGGCATCACCAAGGGCGATATCGGCTACATCTGGACCGCGGGCCTGCGGATGCTGGCGGTATCGGGCGTCCAGATCGTGGCCTCGGCGAGTTCGGTGCTGCTGGCCGCCCAGGCCGCGATGGGCGCCGGCCGCGACCTGCGCGCGGCCCTGCTGCACCGGGTGAACACCTTCTCCGCGCGGGAGGTCGGGGTTTTCGGCGCTCCCTCGCTGATCACCCGCAACACCAACGACGTGCAGCAGGTGCAGTTGCTCATCGTGATGGCCTCGACCGTGGCGGTGATGGCCCCGATCATGTGCGTGGGCGGCATCATCATGGCGCTGCGCGAAGATTTCGGCCTGTCCTGGCTGTTGCTGATCGCGGTGCCCGCGCTCGCGCTGAGTATGGGGCTGATCATCGCCCGGATGGTGCCCGCGTTCCGGCTCATGCAGGCCAGGCTCGACGAGGTCAACCGGGTGCTGCGCGAACAGATCACCGGTATCCGGGTGGTTCGGGCCTTCGTCCGCGAACCGCTCGAGGTCTGGCGCTTCGGGGTCGCCAACGGCGACCTCACCGATATCTCGTTGCGGGTGGGCCGGCTGATGGCGCTGATGTTCCCGGCCGTCATGCTGATCAGCAACGTCACCTCGGTCGCGGTGATCTGGTTCGGTGGTAAGGCCATCGACGCCGGCGAGATGCAGATCGGGTCGCTGACCGCGCTGCTCTCCTACATCATGCAGATCCTGATGGCGGTCATGATGGCCTCGTTCCTGGCCATGATGGCGCCGCGCTCGGCGGTGTCGGCGGACCGCATCTCGGGAGTGCTGGACACCGAATCGTCGGTGCGGTCGCCGGAACAGCCGCGGCCCTTCGACGGCGATCCGGCCGAGCTGGAGGTGGCCGACGCGACGTTCAGCTTCCCGGGCGCCGATCAGCCGGTGCTGCGCAACATCACCTTCCGGGCGCGGCCGGGCCGGACGACGGCGATCGTCGGGTCCACCGGTGCGGGCAAGACCACGCTGCTGAATCTGATTCCGCGGCTCATGGACGTCACCGGCGGCGCGGTCCTGGTCGGCGGTACCGATGTGCGCGACCTGGACCTCGCCGAACTGCGGTCGCGGATCGGGCTGGTTCCGCAGAAGGCGTATCTGTTCTCCGGCACGGTGGCGAGCAATCTGCGCTACGGCGATCCGGAGGCCACCGACGAACAACTGTGGCGTGCGCTCGAGATCGCCCAGGCCGCCGATTTCGTCCGGGCCATGCCGCAGGGCCTGGACACCCCGGTCGCGCAGGGCGGTACCACCGTCTCCGGTGGGCAGCGCCAGCGGCTGGCAATCGCCCGGGCGCTGGTGCGGGAGCCGCGGGTGTACCTGTTCGACGATTCGTTCTCCGCACTCGATGTGGCCACCGACGCCCGGCTGCGCGAGGCGTTGCGACCGGCGACGGCCGACGCCGCGGTGATCATCGTGGCCCAGCGGATCGCGACCATCCGGGACGCCGATCAGATCGTGGTCGTCGAGGACGGCGAAATGGTCGGTATCGGCACCCATGAGCAATTGCTCCGGGACTGCGCCGAATACCGCGAGATCGTCGAATCCCAGCTGAGCGTGGAGGAGGCCCGATGAGACCGGGTATGCCGGCCGGCGCGCCTGACGTGAAGGCCAAATCGTTCAAATCCTCGGTCAAGCGGCTGGCCGGGCGGCTGGCCCCGGAACGGCTGCTGGTGACGGTGATCGTCGCACTCGGCGTGGTCTCGGTGGTGCTCAACATCATCGGGCCGTATCTGCTGGGCCAGGCGACCAACCTCATCTTCGACGGGGTGGTCGGGCGGCAGTTGCCCGCCGGCGTGAGCAAGGAACAGGCCATCGAGGGCCTGCGGAACCAGGGCCAGGACACCTTCGCGGATATGTTGTCCGGGATGGACGTGGTTCCCGGCGTCGGGATCGATTTCGACGCGGTCGGCCGGGTCCTGACCGTGGTGCTCGTGCTCTACCTGGGTGCGGCGCTGTTCGGATGGTTGCAGGCCTATCTGCTCAACGACCTGATCAACCGGACCATCAAAAGGCTGCGCGCCGATGTGGAGGACAAGATCCACCGGCTGCCGCTGAGCTATTTCGACACCGCCCCGCGCGGTGACGTGCTCAGCCGGGTCACCAACGATGTGGACAACATCTCCCAGAGCCTGCAGCAGACCATGAGCCAGCTGCTGATCTCACTGCTCACCGTGCTGGGAATTCTGGGCATGATGTTCTGGATCTCGCCGCTGCTCGCACTGATCGCCTTGCTCACCGTGCCCGCGGTGATCGTGGTGACGGCACAGATCGCGAAACGGTCCAAACCGCATTTCGTGGACCAGTGGAAGTACACCGGTCTGGTGAACGCCCAGGTCGAAGAGGCCTACACCGGGCACGAGGTGGTGACCGCGTTCGGCCGCAGCAAGCAGGTGGCCGCCGAATTCGACAAACGCAACGACCATCTGTTCAAGTCCAGTTTCAAGGCGCAGTTCATCTCCGGCCTGATCATGCCCGCCTCGATGTTCCTCGGGAATATCAACTATGTGCTGGTGGCGCTGATCGGCGGTCTGCGGGTGGCCTCGGGTCAGCTGTCGCTGGGCGAGGTGCAGGCCTTCATCCAGTACTCGCGTCAGTTCAGCCAGCCGCTCACCCAGATCGGTGCGATGGCGAACCTGCTGCAGTCGGGGGTGGCCTCCGCGGAGCGGATCTTCGAGATCCTCGACGCCGAAGAGCAGAGCCCGGACCCGGCCCACGAGATCACCCGGCCGCCCGAACGCGGACTGGTCGAGTTCGACGCCGTCTCCTTCCGGTACGAACCGGAGAAGCCGGTGATCGAAGATCTCTCGCTGGCCGCCGAACCCGGTCATGTGGTCGCCATCGTCGGACCCACCGGCGCCGGGAAGACCACGCTGGTGAATCTGCTGCTGCGGTTCTACGAACTGGATTCCGGCGCGATCCGGATCGACGGGATCGACATCACCGAACTGAGCCGGGAACAGCTGCGGTCGCGAATCGGGATGGTGTTGCAGGACACCTGGCTGTTCAAGGGCACCATCCGGGACAACATCGCCTACGGCAACCCGCGGGCGAGCGAGGAGGACATCCTCGAGGCCGCCCGCGGCGCCTATGTGGACCGGTTCGTGCACTCGCTGCCCGACGGCTACGACACAGTGATCGACGAAGAAGGCGCCGGCGTCAGCGCCGGTGAGAAACAGCTGATCACCATCGCGCGGGCCTTCCTGGCCAAACCCACCATCCTGGTGCTGGACGAAGCCACCAGCTCGGTCGACACCCGCACCGAACTGCTCGTCCAGCAGGCCACCGCGGAACTGCGCCGCGACCGCACCAGTTTCGTGATCGCGCACCGGCTCTCCACCATCCGCGACGCGGACCTGATCGTGGTGATGGAAGCGGGCCGGATCGTGGAGACCGGAAACCACGACCAGCTGCTGGCCCGCCAAGGGGCCTACTACCGGCTCTACAGCGCCCAGTTCGCGGCGGCCGCGGTCGAGGCCTGATCCACGGTGCAGCCCCGTCGGGCCGCGCTCGTGCCCGGCGGACACCGCCGGGCGCGAGCCGGGCCCGGCGGAGGCAGCCGAGCGCGACCATGCAGGCCCTCACTCATGCCCGGTGAGCAGTGCCTGAGAGGATTGCCGCCGTGTCGGATGGCGTCGGATTCTCGTTCAGTATCGGTACCCGCCTCGAGGGGCGGCACGGCCGTACCGGGGTGATCCGGACCCCGCACGGTGAGGTCGCCACACCCGCCTTCGTCCCGGTCGGGACGAAGGCGACTGTCAAGGCGGTACTCCCCGAGGCGATGGGTGCGCTCGGCGCGCAGGCGCTGCTCGCCAACGCCTACCACCTCTATCTGCAGCCCGGCCCCGATATCGTCGACGAGGCCGGCGGGCTGGCCGCCTTCATGAACTGGCCGGGCCCCACCTTCACCGACAGCGGCGGTTTCCAGGTCATGTCGCTGGGGGTCGGCTTCAAAAAGGTGCTGGCGATGGAGACCGTCGATATCCGCAGCGACGACGTAATCGCCAAGGGTAAGGAACGGCTGGCCACCGTGGACGACGACGGTGTCACTTTCCGATCCCATCTCAACGGGTCCAGGCACAGGTTCACCCCCGAGGTGTCCATGGGTATCCAGCATCAGCTGGGCGCCGACATCATGTTCGCCTTCGACGAACTCACCACCCTCATGAACACCCGGGGCTACCAGGAGAAATCGGTACAGCGCACGCACGATTGGGCGCAGCGCTGTATCGACGAACACGAGCGGCTCACCACCGCGCGGTCGCATCGCCCCTACCAGGCGCTGTTCGCGGTGGTACAGGGCGCGCAGTACGAAGACCTGCGGCGCAAGGCATCCCGGGAACTGGGCGAGATCCGGGGCGCGGAGGGCTCCGGATTCGACGGGTACGGGATCGGCGGCGCGCTGGAGAAACACGCTCTGGGCACCATCGTCGGCTGGTGCTGCGATGAGCTGCCCGAAGACAAACCCCGCCATATGCTCGGGATCAGCGAACCGGAGGATATGTTCGCCGCCATCGAGGCCGGAGCGGACACCTTCGACTGCGTCAACCCGTCCCGGGTGGGGCGCAACGGCGGAATCTATGTGGACGCGGGCCGGTTCAACATCGATACGCTGCGCTTCAAACGGGATTTCACGCCGATCGACGAAACCTGCGACTGCTACACCTGCGCCCACTACACCCGCGCCTATATCCACCACCTGTTCAAGGCCAAGGAGATGCTCGCCTCCACCCTGTGCACGATCCACAACGAGCGGTTCACCATCCGCCTCGTAGACCGCATCAGGGCCAGCATCGACGGCGGGTACTTCGATGAGTTCCGCGACGAAACGATGGGCCGCTGGCAGGGAAGAATCAAGGCGCCGTAATTTTGGAGGCGCTCCGCGCCTCGAGGGTGGGGCCCTATTAACCCGGTTCTTCACTCCCGCCGGTCAGTCGCTGCGCTCCCTCCCTCTGGTC
>NZ_JBEZYU010000056.1:0-32679 GCF_040638875.1 Nocardia sp. NPDC024068
GTCAGCACTCGAAGCGAGGTGGCGAAGCCACGAGTCTCGAGTGCTGACAGGCGACGCCCAGGGGGCCGAACCCCCGCGCGCGCCAGCGCGCCAAAAACACGGACCACTGCCCCGCACGTTCCGCCCACCCCCTCAGACCCCGCACGCCCCTTCACCTTCCGCGTCTCTTCACCTTCCCGGCTGCGGGGAGCGAGAAACGGGGATGAACCCGCAAAATTTCACAATATGCCCAGAAAGGCGCAGTGCCCGGCCACAGAACTTGGCCAACCATTCATGTACCCGCCCGATAAGATTTTCGCGGGCGTGCCAATTTCACACGGAACAGCGCTAGGGTGGCCGTCACGTGCGCGGTCATCGGTGACAGGTGCCGATGGTGAGCGCCTGCCCTCCGACGCACGGTGGGATCGGAGCTGTTGATGCGCGACATCGTCGACGACCTGCTGGAGGTATGGCGTTCGGGCCGGACCGGCGGGCTGGCCACCATCGTGCGCACGGGTGGCCGGGTGGACATTCCCGTGGGTACGTCGATGCTGGTGGACCCCGATGGAATGATTTACGGGTCGATGGCGGCCACCGGTATCGAGGACACCATCTACGAGGCCACTCTGCAGTCGGCGCGGACCGGCCAGCGGGCGCTGCACCGGCTCACCGTGCCCGACCCCGGCGGCGGCGAGGGCGGCGTTATCGACGTGTTCACCGAGCCCTTCTCGCGCGGCCATTTCCCGGAATTCCCGACAATCGCCGCCGAAATCGCCGAGCATCGGCGCGTCACTCTATTCACGGTGGTCTGGAATCCGGAGCCAGGAATGATCGGGCAACATCTGATCACCGATAAACGTCATGCGACCGAACTGGTCTCACTTCCGCAATCGGA
Organism: Nocardia sp. NPDC024068; assembly: GCF_040638875.1. NCBI lineage: Bacteria > Bacillati > Actinomycetota > Actinomycetes > Mycobacteriales > Nocardiaceae > Nocardia > Nocardia sp. NPDC024068. The sequence continues at coordinate 875 of NZ_JBEZYU010000056.1, forward strand.
TATCTTCGTGGCGTCGTTCGCCCCGCCCCCGCTGCTGATCATCTTCGGCGCCAACAGTGTGGCGGCCGCGTTGTCGGCCCAGGCGCAGCTGCTCGGCTATCGCGTGGCCATCTGCGATCCGCGACCCGCTTTCGCGATTCCCGAATCCTTTCCCGGTGCCGAAGTCGTCTGCGATTGGCCGCACCGCTATCTGAATGTGCTGGTGTCGGATGGGGAGGTCGATTCGTCCACCGGCATCGTGCTGGCAAGTCACGATCCGCAGTTCGAGATTCCGCTGCTCACGGTCGCGCTGCGACTACCCGAGGTCGGCTATATCGGCGCCGTGGGGTCGGCGATCACCAGTGCCCGCCGCCTCGGTGATCTGCGTGACGGGGGTTTCGACGACACCATGCTGGCGCGGCTGCATTCCCCGGCCGGTATGGATATCGGCGCCGCCGGCGCCACCGAGATCGCGCTGGCGGTGGCGGCGGAGATGGTGGCCGCCCGGAACGGGCGGCTCGGCCGGATCACCGTGCGGTTCCCCGCGGAGGCGGCGATCTGAACACCCGTGACCTGTGTCGGGCCCGGCGCGACCGGCGACCTTTTCCGGCTTCCCACTCCGGCCGACCGCGTTTGCGCGGCGCCCGCTCTCGTGGACAGTGGTTCTCGTGATCCTCACCGTGACAATGAATCCCGCCTACGACGTGACCTACCGCGTGGAAAATTTCTTTCCCGGGCAGACCCATCGGGTGCGTTCGGTCGAGCAGCGGCTGGGTGGCAAGGGCATCAATGTGACCCGCGTGCTCAACCAGCTCGGACGGTATGCCCGGGCGACCGGATTCGCCGATCACGCCTTCGCGGCGGCCGCCGAAGCGGAGATGCCGGTGGATTTCGTGCACGCGCTGCCGTGGGTGCGGCGCACGGTGGTGATCAGTGAATCCGAGACCGGCACCGCGACCGCCCTGCGGGAACCGGGGGCCCGGATCTCGAATCCGCACGCCTCCGAGCAGCTCGAGGTCAGGGTGTCGGGCATGCTGCCGCATATCTCCGGTCTGGTGATCGCCGGATCGCTACCCGAGGGGATCGATCCCGGCCTACCCGCCCGCATCGCGCACAGTGCGCTGGACGCGGGGGTGCCCACGGTCTGTGATCTGGACGGGCCCGCCCTGCGGATGGCCTCGCGCGTACCGGGAGTGGTGCTGCTACCCGGTATCGGCGAGTTCGCCGCGCTCACCCACGGCAAGGCCGAAAGCCTGGAGGCGCTGGCCACCACCGCCCGGACGCTGGTGGACCGGGGTGTGGGCGCGGTGCTCGTCACCCGCGGGGCCGAGGGGATGGTGGCGGTCACTCCGCAGGGCACGTGGAACGCGCATCTCCCCGAACCACTGATCGGTAATCCCACGGGGGCGGGCGATCCGGTTGCCGCCGCGGTGATCGCCGCGCTGGCCACCAGCGAAACACCCGATTGGCCGGCGATCCTGGTGGACGCGGTCGCTACGGCGGCCGCCTCGGTGGTGATTCCGGTCGCCGGGGAGATCGATCGGCGGTTGCGCGGACATCTGGCGCCGACGGTGGTGGTCACCGAGCTCGAGGGGGTCGTCGAGCACACGCTGCCGGAGTCGTAGACCGGCCGGCGCCGTGGCCGCTATTTCAGCACGTACGGCGATACCGAGCTGCGGTGTTCGCTGATATCGAGGGTTTTACCCAGCGGCGGGAATGCGCGCTGCGGGCAGTTGGTGCGGTCGCATACCCGGCACCCCGCGCCGATCGGGGTCGCGTTGGCCTCGCGTAGGTCGATACCGTCGGCATAGACCACCCGGGCGGCGTGCCGGATCTCGCAGCCCAGTCCGATGGCGAAGGTTTTGCTCGGCTGCCCGAATCGGGTGGCGCGGCGTTCGACCGTCCGGGCCACCCACAGATATTTGCGGCCGTCGGGCATCTGCGCGATCTGGGTCATGATCTTGCCCGGGTAGGCGAAGGTTTCGTACACATTCCACAGCGGGCAGGTGCCTCCGCTGGAGGAGAAATGGAATCCGGTGGCGGACTGCCGTTTCGACATATTGCCGGCGCGATCCACCCGGACGAACGAGAACGGCACTCCGCGCAGTTCCGGGCGTTGCAGGGTGGAGAGCCGGTGGCAGATGGTTTCGTAGCTCTGCGCGAAGAACGCCGATAATCGTTCGATGTCGTAGCGGAAGGATTCCGCCACCTCGTGGAAGTAGGTGTAGGGCAGTACGGTCGCGGCGGCGAAATAGTTCGCCAGCCCGAGCATGGCCAGTTTGCGCGCGTCCGGGCCGGAGAAGTTGCCTTCATCCACGAGCTTGTCGAGTAACGGCCCGCATTCGAAGTAGGCCAGTTCGGCGGCCAGTTTGAACAATCGTTGCCCGCCGGAGAGGTGCGGGGCGATTTCGAGCACCTGCTGAGCCGGGTCGTAGCGGTGCAGGACACCCTCGCCGAGATCGATACGTTCCAGAATCCGCACGCCGTGCGTGCGCAGCACCTTCGGAATCTCGCTGTGCGCGTCACCGTTGTGGAGGCGAATGCGATTGGCCAGTTCCTCGGCCGCGGTATCGAGTTCGTGAATATAGTTCTGCCGCTGATAGAAGTAGTCGCGTACTTCCTCGTGCGGTTTGCTGATGGTGGCGCTGCCGGAACCGTCGGAGAAGCGGTCCTCGGTGGCCGCGGCCAGCTGGGCGCTGGTGTTGCGGTAGCGATTGTGCATGTTGACCAGGGCCCGCGCCATGCTCGGGTGGGCCGACACCATCTCCGCGATCTCCCGGGCGTCGGCCTCGATTCCCAGCTCCTGATCCATCACCACTTCTTGTAGTTCGGCGATGAGCCGGGTGTCGTCCTGCGGGGAGAAGAAGGTCGCCTCGACTCCGAACACTTCGCTGATCCGGAGCAGTACCGGCACCGTCAGCGGCCGGACATCGTGCTCGATCTGGTTGAGGTAACTGGCCGAAATCTCCAGCTGCTGGGCCAGCGCCACCTGGCTCAGTCCGCGTTCGGTACGCAGTTGCCGGAGCCGGGCGCCGACGTATGTCTTGGCCATGCGTCCAGCTTAGGCAATGTTCGCACGCTGCGAGACGCGGGTTAGCAAGAATTACATATTGTGGTCTATCCGGGGGATTCGGAGGGCCAGCCGGGTGGGTCCAGGTGCGAGAGCACCCGCCGCAGATCCTGCTCCGAGGGCATCTCGTCGGTGACCTTGGTGATCATGACCTCGATATCGGTGGTGGTGAGCGGCCGGTCCGCCGAGACCGGCACCTCCTTCGCGAGCTGCCGGACCTCCTCATCGGTCAGCCGCCGGCGCAGCAGTGCGACCAGCGGAATGTAATCCGATTCCGGAACTCCGTCGGGGTAGCCGCGGCGGAGCCAATCGATCACCGAACGCAGTACCTGCGGCAGCATCAGCTGTCCTCGGCGGGCCGGGATATCTCCTCCAGTGGCGAGGCCAGCGGCCACCCGCCCGCGGCCAGATGCGAGGCCACCCTGGCAATGTCCTCGGCGCCCGCCTTCTCGCGGGCCACCCGGCCCACGGCCGCCTCCACCTCGTCGTGGGTGATTTCCCGGCCGTCGCTGTCGCGTACCACTTCCTCGGCGACCAGCAGCACCTCGTAGTCGGTCAGATCGCGGTGCAGCACGGCGAACAGTGCCACGTAGTCCGACTGCGGCACCCCTTTGGGATATCCGGCCCGCAACCATTCGACGATCCGCGCCAGCAACCCCGACCGTTCGGGCGGTAGCCCGCTCCCGGCGGTCACCTCAGGCCTGCCCGAGAATGTGGATTCCGAACCGGTCGGCGAGGAACGCCTTGGCCACGAACAGCACACCGGCAACGACCACCGCCAGGACGACGGCCAGGCAGATCACCGCCCCCGTCCACGCGGCGAAATTGTGCCGTACCGAACCGTCGGGGCCCGGCCGCTCCGCGACCGACCACCACCGCACGCCCAGCGCGAAGACGGCCGGCAGCCCGGCTCCCAGGACCAGCGCCGCCAGCAGTACTTCACCCAGAGACCGCAGATCGGCCAAAAAGGTGCTCATCATGCCTCCTCGCGTGTGGACTCGACGACCGGCGAATCCTGGGCCACCGGCGACGCGGGGGCCGCGGGGGGATCGTTGACATTGCCGCTGGACACCTTGTCCCGCAGCGAGCGCCGGTAGATCACGATCGCCAGGGCGATGAGCAGCGCGAATACGACCAGAACGCCGGCCAGCCCACCGATATAGTGTGCCAGCGCCCAGCACACCGCGCCGACTATGCCGGCGGCGGGAAGGGTCAGCATCCAGGCCACCGCCATCCGGCCCATGACGCCCCAGCGCACCTCGGCGCCCTTGCCCAGGCCGGTACCCAGGATCGCGCCGGTCACGGTCTGCGTGGTGGACAGCGGCAGGCCGAAATGCGCCGACGTGAGGATGATCGCCGCCGAGGACGATTCGGCCGCCAGTCCCTGCGGCGAATCGATATCGACCAATTTCTTGCCCAGGGTGCGGATGATCCGCCAGCCGCCCAGGTAGGTCCCGGCCGCGATGGCGAACGCACAGGAGGCCATCACCCACAGCGGCATGGTGGCGTCCGGGGAGATCTCGCCGTAGGCGACCAGGGCCAGGAAGATGACGCCCATCGTCTTCTGCGCGTCGTTGGTGCCGTGGGCCAGCGATACCAGTGACGCCGAACCGACCTGACCCCAGCGGAAACCGGTGGTGACCTTGTCCGCGGCCGAGCCCCGGGTGATCCGGTACACCGACCAGGTACCGATCATGGAGACGAGACCGGCCACGATCGGCGCCAGCAGCGCGGGCAGGATGATCTTGCTCACCACGCCGCCGTCGTCGGAGAACCAGATGACCCCGCTCCAGCCGAGCGAGGCCAGCGTGGCCCCGATCAGACCACCGAACAGCGCGTGCGACGAACTCGACGGCAGACCGAACAACCAGGTCAGCAGATTCCACAGGATTCCGCCGACCAGTCCGGCGTAGACGATGATCAGCAGCGCATGCCCGGAGACATCGTCGAGCCGCACGATCCCCTCCGCGACAGTGGCCGCGACGGCCACCGACAGGAACGCGCCGATCAGGTTCAGGACGGCGGATAGCGCGACCGCGACTCTGGGGCGTAGCGCGCCGGTAGCGATCGAGGTCGCCATGGCGTTGGCCGTGTCGTGGAAACCGTTGGTGAAGTCGAAGGCCAGCGCCGTGACAATGACGACCAGAAGGATCAGCAGCTCTACCGTCACACCCTGCATTGTGCGCCGCGCCGCCCCGGCACTTTCCGGCGGACGCTGAATGATTGCTGAAAAGTATCGCCGGCCTGCGGCGATCCGCCGGTTACGGGCGTGGCGACGACCCGGCGGGCCGCAGTTCGGCCGGCTCCCGCGGCGCGGCGGTGGGGGCCGCCGTCCGGCCGGCGATCCACCGGGCCGCCATCCCCAGGCAGGCGCAGACCACGATCACCACCGCCATCGGCACCCCGGTATCCGAACCACCCATCCCGACCAGCGGCGACACCAGCGCGCCCAGGGTGAACTGCAACGCGCCCATCAGCGCGGAGGCGGTTCCCGCGGACTTCCGGGCCCGGCCGATCGCCAGGGCACTGGCGGTACCCATCACCGTGGGTGTGCAGGCCACCAGCACGAACAGCGCCGCGAGCACGGCCGCCGCAGGGGCGCCGGCCACGAGCAGAGCCAGGAGTACGAGCCCGGCCGCCAGGATGACGCGTTGCCCGATCCGCAGGATGGGCTCCGGACCGAACCTGCCGACCAGACGGGATACCACCAGCCCGGCCAGCACCATGCCCGCGGCGTTCGAGGCGAACACGATCGTGTAGCTCCGGTTGGACAGGCCGAGCACGTTCTCCACGACGAACGGTGAAGCCGAGATATAGGCCATCATTCCGGCGAATCCGAGCGCGAACGCGAAGATATAGCCGAGATAGCCGCGATCGGCGGCGACCCGCGCGATTCCCCGGATCGTCCCCGCGACCCCGGTGGTATGCCGGTTCTCCGGGGGCAGGGATTCCGGCACCACCAGCAGCGCCCCCAGGAACATGAACAGGAAGATTCCGCTCAGGGCCCAGAATTCCGCTCGCCAGCCGGCCGATACCAGGACCCCGCCCAGCAGCGGCGCCACCACCGGGGCGATACCGCCGATGGCCGAGAACAGCGTGAAGATGCGGGCCGTGGCCGCGCCCTCGGTACGGTCCGCGCCGACCGCGCGGCCGATCACCAGACCCGCGGACGCGGTCAGGCCCTGGACGAATCGCATCGCGATGAGCAGCCAGATACTGGGTGCCAGCGCACAGGCCACGGTTACCAGCACGGTGACCGCCGTGGCCAGGACCAGCGGCCGGCGCCGCCCGAATCGGTCCGAGAGCGGGCCGATGAGGAGCTGTCCCAGCGCCAGCCCGACCAGGAACGCGGTCAGGGTGAGCTGCACGCTGGCCGCGCTGGTGCTCAGGTCGGCGGCCAGATCCGTGAAGGCGGGCAGGTACATATCGACCGCGAACGGCGCCGCGGCCGCGAGCAGTGCCAGCACCACCAGCAGAATTCCCGATACGCCGGGCCGGTTCCCGATAGGCATCCGGGTTCCCTCCGTCCTGATACTTATTTATGCATACATAAGTTATCATGAGATTCGTGAGCCGTGACTCCGATCTCCGGGCCCTGGACACCGCCCTGCGTGATATCGCCCGTGCCGTCCGGCGGGCCGCGCTTCGTCCCGCCGGGGCCGAGGCGCTCACCGATTCGCAGTCCGAAGCGCTGCGCTTCATCGTGCACAATCCGGGTGCCGCCCCGGGGGAACTCGCGGCCTTGGCGGGTATGCAACCGAGCAATATGAGTGTCGCCCTGCGGCAACTCGCCGAATACGGGCTGATCGAACGCGAACGCGATCCCGGCGACCGGCGCTGCAGCCGAATCCGGCCCACACCGAAAGCCCTCGCCTACGCGCGCGAGATGCAGGCCCTGCGCACCGGGCTGGTCCTCGACGCGCTCGACGCGATGGATCAGGCCGACCGGGACAGCCTGGTGGCCGCGATCGGCGCGCTGCGGGCCCTGGGCGCGGCCCTCGGCGAGGCCTCCCCCGCAGCTCGCCCGAACGGCCCGGTACGGGAATGAGCCCGGCACGGCCGGATGCGGCCGTACCGGGCTCGGGTCACCCGTGGTGGGACTTCCTGCGGTTCAGAAGGCCTCTTCCGGCAGATCCATGAGCTCGGTATCGAGGGCGGCGATGATGTTCTTGGTCGCGGTGAGCGTCGGCAGGACATTCTTGGCGAAGAAACTCGCCACTCCGACCTTGCCGGTGTAGAACGGCCGGTCCCGTTCCTCGGCCTCGGCGGTCAGCGCGGCCGCGGCGACCTCCGCCTGGACCAGCAGCCGCCAGCCGATCAGCAGATCGCCCACCGCCAGCAGGAATCGCACCGAACCCAGTCCGATCTTGTACAACTCGGACGAGTCGGTCTGGGCCGCCATCGCGTAACCGCTCAGCGAACCCGCCATCGCCTGCACATCGGCGAGCGCGGTACGCAGCAGTGCGCGTTCGGTTTCCAGCCGCCCGCTGGGGGTGTCCAGGAATGCGGTGATCTCACCGAAGACATGGCCGGCCGCGGCTCCCTTGTCCCGCACGATCTTGCGGAAGAAGAAGTCCTGCGCCTGGATCGCGGTGGTGCCCTCGTACAGGGAATCGATCTTGGCGTCGCGGATGTACTGCTCGATCGGATAGTCCTGCAGATAGCCGGAACCGCCCAGGGTCTGCAGGGATTCGGTCAGGTACTGGTAGGCCCGCTCGGAGCCGACCCCCTTGACGATCGGCAAGAGGAAATCGTCGACCCGGTGGGCGGTCTCGGCGTCGGCGCCGGAAACCAGTTCCGCCACATCGGCGTTCTGATGGGCGGCGGTGTACAGGTACACCGCGCGCAGGCCCTCGGCGTACGCCTTCTGGGTGGCCAGGCTGCGCCGCACATCCGGGTGGTGGGTGATGGTGACCCGGGGCGCGCTCTTGTCGCTCATCTGGGTGAGATCGGCACCCTGCACACGCTCCTTGGCGTAGGCGAGCGCATTCAGGTAGCCGGTCGACAGCGTGCCACTCGATTTGACGCCGACCATCATGCGCGCGTTCTCGATGACCTTGAACATCTGGGCGATGCCGTTATGCGAACCGCCGACCAGCCAGCCGACCGCCGGCCGCTCCCCACCGAAGGTGAGTTCGCAGGTGGGCGAGGATTTCAGGCCCATCTTGTGCTCGACGGCGGTCACATACACGCCGTTGCGTTCGCCCAGTTCCAGCGTCTGCGGATCGAAGTGGTACTTCGGCACGTAGAACAGTGACAGCCCCTTGGTACCCGGCCCCGCGCCCTCGGGCCGCGCCAGCACCAGGTGAAACACGTTCTCGGCGGTATCGCCCACATCCGCACCGGAGATGAAACGCTTCACGCCCTCGATATGCCAGGTCCCGTCGGGCTGCTCGACGGCCTTGGCCCGTCCCGCGCCGACATCGGACCCGGCGTCGGGTTCGGTGAGCACCATCGTGCCCTGCCAGTGCCGCTCGAAACCGGCCGCGGCCCAATGCCGCTGCTGTTCGTCACCGATCCCGTACAGCACCTGCGCCATCACGGCGCCCATATCGAAGAACACCGCGGCCGGATTGGCGCAGGTGATCATTTCGCTCACCGCCCAGTTGAGCGCCGCGGGCGAAGGCATACCGCCCATCTCCTCGGGTTTGCCCAGCCGGTTCCAGCCGGCGTCCCGGATGGCGAGGATCGATTTGGTCAGCGGTTCCGGAACAGTGATGGAATGTGTGTCCGGGACGAATTCCACCGGCTCGCGGTCGGCGTCGGCGAAGGACTCCGCCACCGGCCCCTCGGCCAGCCGCTTGACCTCGGCGAGGATCTCCCGCGCGGTATCGGTATCGAGATCGCCGTAGGCGCCGGAGTCGAGCAACTTGCCGAGCCCGAACACCTCGAAGAGATTGAATTCGATATCACGCAGATTCGCCTGGTAGTGACCCACGATCGTCCTCCTGGTCGGTTCCCTGGCGGTCGGGGCCGACCGCGTGGTTCAGGCTTTTTGACATCGTACGAATTGCAGCGTGCCGGACGCCGTGCGGGTACGCAACCGTAGCTTTCCCGCCCCCGCTCACCACGGCGTAACGGAGGGGAGAAATCTGTCCCGGACGGTCCCCGAGCGGCTCAGCAGTCCGGCTGCAACGGCCAGCATTCCACCGGCCCGGGCGGGGGCGGGGGCGCCGGGGCGGTCGTACTGGGAGGTGCCGCCGGTTCGGCGGCCGGCCCGTCGTCGAGCAGCGACCCGATGATCGCGACCAGAACGATGAGCATGCCGAGCACCGCGACGGTCAGCACACCCCAGCCGATCAGATCGTGGGTGCGGGCCGAGTCCGGATATCGCCAACTCGGCCGCTCACGCGGTTTCCTGGGCGGTTCCGGGAGTTTGTCCTCGAATCCCGCGTCGATCAGTTCACCGCGTTCGGGCGCCCAGCCGGTGAGCGCCCGCGTCGCCGCGCATACCCGCCCCAGGGTCCACCGGGGTGGGCCGGGCGCGAAGTTTTCCAGGAAGATCCTCAGCTCGGTGGATTCGGCGGCATTACCCACCACCACATCGAGGCCGGGTCGCAGCGTCTCCCGGCCCGGACGCAGGGTCGCGCCGCGCATCGGGATCAGCGCCACCGCGCCGCACAACTGCCCGGGATCGTAGGAGGCGCGTTCGAAGGTCAGCTCCACCTCCTGGACCGCGCTCTCCACCTGCCGCACCGGATTCGTCCCGAACTCCAGCGCCAGATCCGCGTCGTGGTCGCCGACCCGCCACGTACGTTCCGGGGGAACCGTCAGAATCCCACTCTGCCGGCTCCGGAACCCGATCACCTCGCATACGAGGATGCCCTGCGGAGTCCAGATCACCGCACCGATCTGCCGGGTGCCGCGCTGGGTACCGATTCTCAGGCCGACAATGGCCAACCCGGCCGTCGGCAACTGCCGCAGACATTCCACGAACTCCCGCTCGGCCGGAGAAAGCTCCGCCCGATCGTCGACCTTCACCAGCATCGCGCTCTACCTCTGCCGTGTGTCGTTACGCCCGATACCACCACCGACCCCCTGACGATCATGACCCCACGCCCCCTTTCGTACCACTCATACCATCCACTCCTCGGGCGAATCGGCAATCCGCGGCCGTCACCGGGAACCCGGCGGCCCTGACCGGGCGGAAAATCGCGGCGCTGGCTAACCTGCTGTCATGTCTGACGCTCCGCCGCCCGGAAAACGCTCTGTCGCACTGGTACTGGGAGGCGGTGGACCGGTCGGTATCTGCTGGCTGGCCGGTCTGGCGATCGGCTTACGGGATGCCGGTGTGGATCTCACGCTGGCCGACCGCATCATCGGCACCTCGGCCGGAGCCGTCGTCGGCTCGGTCATCGCGGCGGGCGCCGACCCCGCCATCCTGCTGACGCCGCGCCCCGAACCCGCGGAACCCGTGCGGCACAACTTCGGTCCGCTGCTGGAGATCGCCTCGCTGCTGCGCGCCGTCGGCCAAGACCGTGAACTGGTACTGCAACGGGTGGGCGAACTGGCGCTGGACAGCGATACCGGCGACCCGGCGGCGCATATCGAGCGAATCGGCGCCCTCGTCGGATTCGCCGAATGGCCCGAGCGGGAACTGCTGGTCACCGCGGTCGATATCGGCACCGGGACTCTGACCGCCTGGACCCGCGACGGCGACGCGACCCTGGTGCAGGCACTGGCGTCCAGCACCTCGGTCCCGGGTGTATACCCGCCGATCAAGATCGGCGGCAAGCACTACATAGACGGCGGGGTCCGCTCCACCATCAACGCCGATCTCGCCACCGGGTTCGATGTGGTGCTCATTCTCGAACCACTGGCGCATCTGTACCCGCGCACCCGCGCGGACCGGGAACTGAAGGCCGGACGTGAAATATCGGTGGGCCCGGACGATACCGCCGTCGCCGCATTCGGTACCGATCTGTTCTCCACCGCGTCCCTGGCACCGGCCTACGAATCCGGATTGCGCCAGGCGGGGGAGCTCGCACCGGAACTGAAAGCGCTCTGGCCGGTCGCCGGGTCCACGCAGTAGCCGCGGCCGCCGCTAGATGGTCCGGGGCCCCCGGGCGGCACGCAAACCGCTGCGCGGGAGCCCGGCCCGGTTGGCCGGGGGCTGAAACAGCTCGGGGTCGATTCCGACGCGCTGCGCGAATTCGGTGAGCCCGGGCGTCGCCTGATCCATGTAGAGCAGATCGGATGTGGTGGCACGCACGGTCCGATGCCGGCCTATCTGTTCGGGGGCCAGATCCTCGGCCTCCAGCAGCAGTCCGAGTGCACGTTCCGGGCTGCGGCGCTGCGCCCAGGCGCGGGCGGTATCGACGAGAAGCCGGCAGTGGTTCGCCGTCGAAAGGGGCCGGGTGTCGACCTTCCCGGCGAGCCGGATCGCCGTCCCCGCGTCACCCAGTTCCACGGCGACGGAGACTTCGTGCAGATCGACGGCGGTGGGACCGAAACCGGTCTGATAGTCGTCGCGGTCCCGGCCGAGATCGGTCGCCACCTTGCGCGCCCGGACGAGCAGATCGTGCGCCGATTCGGCGTCCTCGGCGCGTGCGGCGACGACGGCCGCCTGGAGGGTGAGCGCGCCGTACACGCTCAGCGCCCGCGGGTCGCCCTGATCGACCAGCGGCTCGAGCGCCGCACGGGCCGTTTCGGCGGCGTACCCGGCCTGGTCGAGCTGCTGTGAGCGCTGGAAGATGAGGGTGAGGCGAAATGCCGCCGAGGCGAGGAGTACCGGGTCGCCGGTGCGCTGCGCCTTGCTCATCGCGCGCTCCGCGGCCACCCAGGCCGCATCGAACTGCTGTAATTCGGACAGGGCCACAGCCCAGGCCTGATACGTACTCGCGAGCAGTTCATCGGCCCGGCCCGACGTGGGCCGGACCGCGGCCGCCTCCAGTTCCGGTAACAACGGTTCGAGTACCGGTAGCAGGTCGGCGTAGCGTGCGTGGCGGGTGAACGACCACACGGATTCGACACGCTCGGCCAGTAGCGCGTAATCGGGTTCGGGTGCGCCCTCGGCGACCATCGCCGCCAGCGCGTGGTTGGCGGTGAGCAGCCGGCGCAGCGCCGCGGCGTCCGCCGGAATCGGCTCGGCCCGCACGGTGCGCGCGGTGGGCGCCAGTTCGGAGACCGGGATATCGAGGACTTCGGCGATCCGCTCGAGCACATCGAGCGCTTTCACCGGGCGCACGCCGCGCTCCACCTGAGAGACCCAGGCTTCGGACCGTTTGATCAAGGGCGCGAAATCTCGCTGGGACAGACCTTTTCGCGCGCGGTAGTACGCGACTTTGCGGCCGATACCCGATTCGTTCTCGGTCATCGGCCGGACTCGCCTCTGCCGGCGAGCGGTTCGTGGGTTCGCGCCGCGAGTGCGTTCCCCCCGCGGTCCGATCGCCGGTGGTAGAGACCCATCGCACTCATCTGGTCGTGCGAATCGACGCGCGGGACCGGTCCCGTCATGTCAGGCTCCTTCAGTGCGTCACCGGCGCGTGGCCGATCTGGGGCTGCAGCTCTTCACTTGTCCGATCAGTACTCATCGTCTGCGTGAGCACTGCCCGTGTTACATCGTTCGCGTGGATATGCGACAGTGCCCGCACCCGAACCGCCGGTGCGGGGTTGCGTGAATTCCCCGAGAGCTGTTCCGGATTCCCGCCCCGCCTCCGCCTGAATATCACTGTATATCGTCTCCCGGCGGTTCACCCGAGGTAATGGGCCTTACGGGTACCCACTCCACTGATTCGGTAAAACCCCGGTGCCGGGAATTCGCCTGCCACCTATCTCCTGGCCACCGCACCGAGGGACCGGGTGGCGCGGCCGAACCGCACTGGTTAATATAAGTTCAAACTTATACAAGGAGGACAGCATGGACTTGCTCGCCGATCCCGCAGGTGTGGCCGGACTGGTCTCACGGGAGATCCGCACCGGCGAACGCCAGGGGATGCCGACGAAGATCGCAATCGCCAGGCGCACCTACCCCACCGATCGCGACGATCTCTGGGACGCGCTCACCGACGCCGACCGGCTCCCCCGGTGGTTCCTGCCCGTCACCGGCGAGCTCCGCGTGGGCGGCAAGTACCAGCTCGAGGGCAACGCCGGCGGTGTGGTCGAAGAATGCGAACCGCCCGATCGTTTCGCGGTGACCTGGGAAATGGGACCCATGATCTCCTGGCTCGAGGTTCGTCTCGCGCCGGCCGCCGCGGGCACCACCCTGGAATTGACGCACGAAGCACCGGTCGACCCCGATATGTGGAAGCAGTTCGGGCCCGGCGCGGTCGGCGTGGGCTGGGACCTCGGGCTCATGGGCCTGGGTCTGCACCTGGATACCGGCGCCGCCGTCGACCCGGCCATCGCCCTGGAATTCCCGGCCACTCCGGAGGGACTACTGTTCGTCCGCACCTCCGCCGCGGCCTGGGCGGACGCCGCAGTCGCCGACGGTGACGACCCGGCCGAGGCGCAACCGGCGGCCGAGGCGACCGTGGCGTTCTACACCACGGTCCCCGAGGAGGGCGCGTCGTCCTGATGCCCGCTATCCCTCCGGCGAAGGTGTTCGAGGCACTGGGCGATCCCGTCCGCCGCCGGATTCTGCAGCTGGTCGCGGCGGGCGAACAGACGGCCGGCGGGCTGGTGGACGGGGTGCGGCAGGACACGCCGATCTCCCAGCCCGCCGTATCGCAACATCTGCGCGCGCTCCGCGAGGCCGGGCTGGTGCGGGTGCGGCCGGAAGGCAGTAAACGGTTCTACGGGCTGGATCCCGCCGGCGTCGCCGCCGCGCGGGATTGGCTGACGGATCTGCTGGACCCGATGGCATTGTTCGCCCAGCCGCTCGACGCCCTCGCCACCGAAGTCGCCCGCGGTAAGCGCGAACGCCGCGGGGAGTCCGGCGGTGACAACGGCCGCGACGCCCGTCCCGCCTGACCCGCCGGTGATCGGCGCGCCTGCACACCCTCCAGCGCCTGCGGATCAGCCTCCGACGCCTGCTATACAACGTGGGTGCGGCGATGGATCATCGGAACGGCTCTCGGCCTGGTAGCGCTGATGGCACTGGTGGTGGGCGGGTATTTCCTGATGAACTCACGCACCTACCAGCTCGCGGGACGGTTGGTCGACCGGGTCGAGACAAGCGAGAAAGTGGTGGCCCTGACCCTGGACGACGGCCCGGCCGACCGCGGCGGTGAGGTACTGGGACTCCTGGCCGAGGCCGGTGTACCCGCCACCTTCTATCTCAACGGCGGCGACCTCGCGGCCCGGCCCGAACTGGGGCGGGCGATCGCGGCAGCCGGTCACGAGCTCGGCAACCACACCTACACCCATCGGCGCATGGTGCTGGTGTCACCGGAGACGGTCGCCGACGAGGTGGAACGCACCGATGCCGAGATCCGCCGCACCGGATACCGGGGCGAGATCACCTTCCGCCCGCCGTACTGCAAGAAACTGTGGGCTCTGCCCGACTACCTGTCCGACCACGATCGGACGACGGTCACCTGGGACGTCGAACCCGAGGCGACCGCGGATACGGCCGAGGGGATGGTCGCGGCGGCGACAGGGCAGGTCCGGCCCGGGTCGATCATCCTGCTGCACACCATGTTCGCGAGCGGGACCGCGTCCCGCGCGGCGATCGTCCCGATAGTGCGGGCGCTGCGGGCCGACGGTTACCAGTTCGTCACCGTCTCCGAATTGCTGAAGCGCGACGGTGCGGCCGCCGCATGACTCCGGAGCGCGCGCACGACCGGCCGATCGGCGGGTAGGTTCGCAGCAGTGCCGCGCACTTCCCCCGGAGTCCGCGGCCGGGACAGCAGCTTCCACCCGAGAGGGGCACAGTGATGGTTTCGGAGTCGCGACCACGGATCACCCCTGGCCGCCTGCGCGAGCTCGGCCCGCTCAACTGGGCCGCCTGGCAGGTGCTCTCCAAGGCCTCCGGCACACCGGACGCACAGGTGTTCAGCACCCTCGGCCGCTCCGGCCGGCTCTTCCGCGGCTGGCTGCACTTCTCCGGGATGCTCATGCCCGGTGGACGCCTGCGTCGCTACGAGACCGAGCTGGTGATCCTGCGAGTCGCCCATCTGCGCGACTGCGAATACGAGACGGATCATCACATCCGCCTGGGAAAACGAGCCGGCATCACCCCCGAGACCCTGGACCGGATCCGGACCGGGGCCGAGGCGGACGGCTGGCCGGACGCGCACCGGGCCCTGCTCGCCGCCGTAGATCAGCTGGTGCTCACCCGCGATATCGACGACGACACCTGGGCCCGGCTGGCGGCCCACTACGACGAACGCCGGCTCATCGAAATCGTGCTGCTGGTCAATCAGTACGAGGGTCTGGCCGCGACGATCACCACGCTGCGCATCCGCCGCGACGAATTCTGATCGGGACGCCCAGCGGACCCTCCATCCGACGGTTACCGCGCCCGCGCGTAGACCTCCTGCTCATGTCTGGCGACCACCCGCCCGTCCGGATCGACCAGATCCACGCGATGAACGGTCCGGGAGGTTCCGGTCTCGGCCACGTTGCTCCGGATCAGCTCCACCTCGTCCGGCGATACCCGCATCGTCGCCCGCACCTCCCCGCGGCCGGGCGCCAGGAATTCGGTCGCGACCCGCGTATTCCAGATGGTGTAGCCCTCTCCGAGTTGCCATTGCGCCATCAGCCCGAAGAACGGATCGGTCATGGCCGACAGCATGCCGCCGAACGCGGCGCCGTTGTGATTGCGGTTCCAGCCGCGCACCCGCAACCGGACGGTCACGCTGGTCCAGTCGTCGGCCACCCGGACCACCCGGACGCCGCCGAACAGGAACGGCGGATAGAGGCTGGTGAATACGGCGAACTGCCGCGCGGACATCTTCGTGAACAGCCTCGACAAATCCATATCTACCCCCGTAGCCCTACCGGCCGCCGATGAACGCGGCGGCGGGCAGGAATATCTCGTGCCCGGAATCGAACCGGAAGGCGACGCCGTCCGATCGCCAATCCACTGCTCCCAGCCGCGGGTCGCGGTTGCCGAGGATCTCGAAGGTGACGGGATGCCCGTAGCCCAGTCCCGGATCCCGCCCGACCAGGACCGTATCCGGCAGCCGGCGGTGCAGCAGCCAGCTCTCCCGCCGTATCAGTCCGGCGTGATAGGTCGCGCCGTCATAGTCGACACCGGGCGGCTGCGTCCGGGCGTCGACGATCTCGGTACGCACCATCTGGGTATCCGCGAATACCGCAGCCGCTGCCACCACCAGCAAGAACAGGCTCACGAGCGTCGCGAGCACCCACCGGAGCGCCGATGACCGGCCGCCGCTGGGCGCCGAAGAGGAAGACACCGCCGGAATATAACCCGGCCGATCTCCGCCTGCCCGATGAGCACAGGGCGTCCTCCGGGCCCGCGGACCGTCGGGCCCGAGTGGCGCGACGAAGGAATCAGCGGCGGGACACTTCGGCCAGGCGAGCGAGCTCGGCGGCCTCAGCGGCGAGAGGCTCGGGATGTCGACGGTGCCGCGAACCGGACCGCGGAACACCCCTGAATGCAGCCGACTCCGCGCCGGGTACCGGCGCGGAGTCGGGAGTCACCGATCGTATCGGCGGATTCGCTCAGAAGTTGATCATATGGCCGGCCAGGCCGTGGAAGGCCTCCTGCAGCGCTTCACTCAACGTCGGATGGGTGTGCACATTGCGGGTGAGTTCATTGACCGTGAGGTCCCACTTCTGCGCCAGGGTGAGTTCCGGCAGCAGCTCGGAGACATCGTGGCCGATGAGATGGCCGCCGATCAGCTCACCGTGGGTGTTGTCGGAGATGAGCTTCACGAAGCCGGTGGCGTCGCCGAGGCCGTGCGCCTTGCCGTTGGCGGTGAGCGGGAAGGTCGCGACCTTCACGTCGTAACCCTCGTCGCGCGCCTGCTGTTCGGTGAGCCCGAAGCTGGCGACCTGCGGCTGGCAGAAGGTGGCGCGCGGCATCATGCGGTAGTCGCCGAGGGCCAGCGTCTCGGCACCGGCGATGGTCTCGGCCGCGACCACGCCCTGCGCTTCGGCGACATGCGCGAGCTGCAGTTTCGCGGTGACATCGCCGATGGCGTAGATATGGCCCACATTGGTGCGCATGTAGTCGTCGATGGCGATGGCGCCGCGGTCGGTGAGCGCGACCCCGGTGTTCTCCAGGCCGAATCCCTCGACGCGGGGCGCGAAGCCGACGGCCTGCAGCACCTTGTCGACCGTGACCGTCTCCACCTGGCCGGACTTGTTGTCCTTGATGGCGACGGTGACCTTGCTGCCGTCGTCGTCGATGGACTGCACCGCGGCACCGGTGCTGATGGTGATGCCCAGTTTCTTGTACGCCTTGGTGATCTCCTTGGAGACATCGGCGTCCTCGTTCGGCAGGGCCCGATCCAGGAATTCCACGATCCGCACGTCCACGCCGTAGTTGCGCAGCACGTACCCGAACTCCATACCGATGGCGCCGGCGCCGACGATCAGGATCGAACCGGGCAGGTCGCGGGTGAGGATCTGCTCCTCGTAGGTCACCACGTTCTGGCTCAGGGAGGTCCCCGGCAGCAGTTTGGTGTTGGTACCGGTGGCGATGATGGCATTGTCGAAGGTGATCGACTCGGTGCCACCACTGCTCAGTTCCACCGAGAGCGCGTTCGGGCCGGTGAACGTGCCCTTCCCGTCGTACTCGGTGATCTTGTTCTTCTTCATCAGGAAGTGGACGCCCTTGACCCGGCCGTCCGCGACCTTCCGGCTCCGGTCGAACGCCGCGCCGAAATCGAACGACGCCTCACCGGTGATACCGAAGGTCTTGGCCTCCTTGGTGAAGATATGCGCCAGCTCCGCGTTGCGCAGCAGCGCCTTGGACGGGATGCAGCCCACGTTCAGGCATACGCCACCCCAGTATTTCTGCTCGACGATCGCTGTTCGCAGGCCGAGTTGAGCGGCACGGATCGCGGCGACGTAACCGCCGGGACCAGCACCGAGAACGACGACATCGTAGTGGGAAGTCACGTTGTCGAGCCTAACTCTCCGGACGTGGCGGGACCCACCCACCCGTCCCGCCCGTGAACAGCGTCACCAGGGCCGGGAGCGCGGCCGGTGGATCGGCCGAGCGCATCGCCCGGATCCGCCCCCACCGGACCACCGCCGCCGATTCGACCAGCGCCACGACGACCATCCAGGTCGCGACCTCGATCCCGGCGGGCTCAGCCCAACAGGAACGCGACGAGAAAGCCCACCGCCGTCGCCATTCCCACCCACCACCCGCCCTCTTTGTACGCCTCGGGCATCAAGGAGTCGGCGAGGACCGCGATGGTGGCACCGCCCGCGAATGCCTGCACGACGCTGATCGAGGTGGTGGTCAGATGATCCGAGAGCGCGTGGCCCGCGACGGTCACCACGACCAGTACCGCACCGGTGAGGACCCATAGAGTGAACGCTCTACCAGTGGAGACGTCGTGCTGCCGGTGCAGCAGCGCGGAACCACCGATCGCCTCGGGCACATTGCCCGCGGCGATGGCGACCACCAGCACCAGCCCACCACCCGACGCCAGCGATACCCCGAGCGCGGTGTTCTCGGGGACCCCGTCGAGGACGGTACCCAGCATCAGGGCCCACCCAACCGCACCCGCACCTGCCCGCCGCTCGAGCAGGTGGTTGGCCACCACGTACACCGCCGCGCCCGAAAACAGCGCAACTCCCGCCGTAGCCGCTCCCGCTTGGACGAAGGCGGGTTCGAACAGTTCGTTGGTTACGGCGGCGATCATCGTTCCCGCGCCGAACGCCATCAGCGACGCGAGCAATGGCCTGGGCAGTGTGGTGCGCAAACCTATGGCCGCGCCGATCACCAATGGAATTGCCGTACCGAGCCCATACAGCAGCGCCGTTCCCATAGGGTGAACACTATGTGTTGCGGGGTTATGGCAATGGTCATGCAGGGCCGAAAGAAATTATTCTAGAATTTCCCTCTAAAATCGCGCATACCTTCGGCGCCCCGAGTATTGTCCGATTTGGCAGTTTTACCGGCGACCAGGTTGCGAGCAGCCAACTTTCGGCAAACCAGCAGCGTGCTACCGGCGTGCTACGAAAGGCCCGATCGATGACGAGGGGATCGGGCTTTTCGGTATTGTTCTGCGCGATGTCACAGGAAACGAATTCGGGACGAAGGTATGCCGGCCAGCCCGTAGAAGATCGGCAACGCGAACGGCGCGCGCGTTTTCTCGAATCCGGCCTGACGGTTTTCGCCCGCGATGGGTATGCCAATAGCTCGGTCGGCGCCATTTGTAAAGACGCGGGGTTGTCCTCGCGACAGTTCTACGAGGAGTTCACCGGGCGCGAATCCTTACTTCTCGAACTCTTCGCGACGATCGATCGAGAATCGCGTACGGCGGTCCTCGGATCCCTCCAGGACAGCGCCGAGCAGAGTTCACTACAGCGGATCGACAGCGCGATACGCGCCTATGTGCAATCCATCGGTACCGATATGCGGCGGGCTCGGGTCGTGCTCGTCGAAGTGGTCGGTGCCGGGAGCAAAGTCGAAAAGATGCGCACGGAGTCACGCCGCGCCTGGAGCGCCGTGCTCGCCCAGGCCGCGGAGGACGCCGCCCTGCACGGCGAGATCCCGACCGGCGACTACGACCTGCGCATGCTGGCGATCATCGGTGCCGTCAACTACGTCGTGGACGAATGGAGCGGCACCGAACCGCAGCGACCGCTCGACGAGGTGATCCGGGTGATGAGCCGGATCATCGTCGGCGCGATCCGGGCCTGACGCACCGCCGGCAGCTAGCCTTGGCCCGATGGAGACCGTTCCGATCCAGATGCCGGACGGTGCCACCGTGCCGGTGCGACTGCTGCCGGCCTCAGGACCGCAGCGGCATCCGGTTACACCGGATATGCCACGGCCGGTCGTCGTCCTGATTCCCGGACTCGGGGTTCCCGGCGAGTACTACCTGTACTTCGCCCGCGAACTCACCCGGCGCGGTATGAATGTGGCGGTCGGCGAACTGCGCGGTAACGGTGACAGCCGGCCCAAGGCCACCGCCGCCAGCACCTACGGATACCACGAACTCGCCGCGGTCGATTTCCCGGCGATCTTCGAGGCCGTCCGCACCCGGTTCCCCGACAGCACCCCCTATCTGATGGGGCACAGTATGGGCGGACACCTTTCGGTGCTCTACGCCTCGCGGGTCCGCGGCCGGCTGGCCGGATTGATCCTCGTCGCCTCCGGAACCCCGTACTACCGCGGCTTCCGTGGGCTGCTGGGGCCGGGCCTGCTCGTGGGTACCGCCGCCGTCTCGCTGACCGCCAACCTGGCCGGGGTATGGCCCGGTGACAAATTGGGTCCCAACGGGTTCGGCCGGCAGTCGAAGGTGCTGATCTCGGATTGGGCCCGGCTGGCCCGCACCGGCCGGTTCACCCCGGCCGGTGCCGATATCGACTACGAAGAGCGGATATCCCGGCTGAAGCTGCCCGTGCTGTCGATCACCCTGTCCGGCGACGAATTGACCCCGCGGACCTCCGCCCGCCACCTGCTGGACAAATTACCGGCCGCCGACCGCACCACCTGGCACGAGCCGCGCCGGCTCGGCCACAACGGCTGGATCACCGACCCGCACAGCGTGGCCGACCGGATCGAGAAATGGATTCGCGACCGGTGACCCCACCGCGGATCATTTCTCCGTCCGGCCTTCCCTCAGCATCTGGGTGAAGAACTCGTAGATCAGGGCCGCCTGGAACGCCGACTGCTTGTTATCGGCGGCGCCGCCGTGGCCACCCTCGATGTTCTCGTGGTACCAGATCCGGTGTCCCTGCTCCTCCAGCAGTGCGGCCATCTTCCGCGCATGGCCGGGATGCACGCGATCGTCGCGGGTTGAGGTGGTGAGCAGAATCGGCGGATAGGTGGCCTCGCCGCCCTCGCGCATGGCCTTCTGATACGGCGAATACCGGCTGATGTATTCCCATTCCTCCGGGATATCGGGGTCACCGTATTCGGCGACCCAGGACGCCCCCGCCAGCAACAGGTGATACCGGCGCATATCCAGCAGCGGGACCTGGCAGACGATTCCGCCGAACAACTCCGGATAGCGGGTCAGCATCACACCCATCAACAGTCCGCCGTTGCTACCGCCGACCGCACCCAGTTGCGGTGCCGTGGTGATCCCGCGCGCCACCAGATCCCGCGCGATCGACGAGAAATCCTCGTAGACCTTGTATCGGTTCGCCTTCAGCACCGAGGTATGCCAATCGGGTCCGTATTCACCGCCGCCCCGGATATTGGTCATCACCCAGGTGCCACCCTGCTCCAGCCAGCCCATACCCGAGGCGCCGCCGTAGGCGGGAGTCCGGGACACCTCGAATCCGCCGTATCCCGACATGACCGTGGGCCCGGGACGATCGCGATTGTCGCGGTGCCGGATCACGAAATACGGGATCATGGTGCCGTCGTCGGAGCGGGCGAAGAACTGCTCGGTGTCGATACCGGCGGCGTCGAAAACCGCCGGTTCCTGCTTCAGTTCTGTCACCGCCGACCCCACCGAACCCGCCAGCAGTGTGGTGGGGGTGGTGAAACCGCTGGTCATCAGCATGAAGTCATCGCCCGCCTCGAGCGCGTCGAGATTCATGACACCGGTGGTCGCCATCGGCGGGGTATCGGCCAGCGGTTCGGTACGCCAGCCCTGCTCGCCCGGGGTGAGCACATACAGTTTCGTCTGCACGTCCTCGAGGGTGACCAGCAGCAAATGATTCTCGGTCCAGCCGTAGCTGTGCAGCGAGGTATGCGCATCGGGTTCGAACAGCACCTCGAATTCACGCTTACCGGAGAGGAATTCGGTGAAATTCGTGACGATGAGCGAACCTGCGGCATACGTACTGCCGCCGGTCTCCCACGGGGATTTCAACCGGACCAGCAGCCATTCCTTGTACCAGTACTCGTCGGCGTCGGTCGGTGTCTCCAGCCGAACGCGGGAACCATCGGCGTCGAGCAGATACACCGTTTCGTTGTAGAAATCCGTCGCCTGCCCGATGTAGTGGCGTTCGTATCCGGGAGTCCGGTCGTAACCGGCGGATACCGAGACATCGCTCGCGGCGCCCTCGAATACCGTTTCCGCACTGTCGAGCCCGGTACCGCGCTGCCACCGTTTCGCGATCCGCGGATACCCGGAATCGGTGAGCGAACCCGGGCCGAAGTCGGTGCCGACGTACACCGAGTCGATATCGATCCAGCCGATCCGGGATTTCGCCTCCGGCAGGAAAAACCCGCCCTGCTCCGGAGAAATGAATTCCCGTGTCAGCATATCGAATTCGCGGACGACCTTCGCGTCGGCGCCGCCGCGGGAGAGGCTGATCAGGGCCCGGGTCTGTTCCGGACGCAACACTCCGGCGCCACCCCAGACCCAGTTCTCCTCCTCGGCGGCGGCGAGGGCGTCGAGGTCGATGAGAACGTCCCACTCGGGTTCGGGTTTCACGTACTCGGCGAAGGTGGTGCGGCGCCACAGCCCCCGCGGATGCGCGGCATCACGCCAGAAGTTGTAGAGCCATTCGCCGCGCCGCCCCGGAAATGCGATCTTGGCGTCGGTATCGAGCATGTCCAGAATCCGCCGCCGCAGTACCTCGAAGCGGTCGTCGGCGGCGAACCGCTCCATCACGACCTCGTTGCGGGCCCGCGCGAAATCCAGCGCCCGCTCGCTGGTCACCTCTTCGAGCCACAGATAGGGATCGGTTCCGCTGCCCTCGCTGCCACCACTCATCCGACCATTGTCACCCACCGATCGACGGTCGCCCTATCGAGGTGATCGGCGGCGCCGACCCGAGTGCGACGCAGCGATGGCCCCGTCGCGGTACCGGTCAGCCGACCGTGCCCGCAACGAACGCCACCTGTTGCCCGGTTACGCGGGCAAGAGTCGCGAAGTCCTTGTCATCGCACAGGACGGTGAGCCGACTGTGTTCCGCCGTCGCGGCGATGAGGAGGTCTACCGGGCCGGCCGAGCGGTGGGTCCCTTGCTCGGTCATCAATTGCTGAACCTCCTCGGCGCGGCGGTAGGCATGTTCGCCCATCGGTATCCAGCCGAACAGGTCGTGCAGGAGTCGCTGTTTCTCGAGTCGGTCGGCCAGCGATCTGGCGGAGTACAAGAATTCGAGTTCCACGATCGGGCAGGTGGCGATCACTCCGGCGGCCAGCTGATCGGCCCATGCCTTTCGATGCGGCTCCTGGAGAATCCGGAAAAGCCCCGAGGTATCGATGAGGTAGATGGCGGGAGTCACCGGCGGTAGGCCGCCTTGTCGCCGAGGTATTCGTCGAAGTCTCCCCGGTCGGCCATCTCGCCGAGGCGGGCCAACGCACGCATCCGCACCAACCGTTGGCCCACTTCGCGCAGGGCGGCGTTGACCGTGTCCTTCTTGGTCTTGGTGCCGAGCACCTCCGCGGCGATCGCCAGGGCTTCGTCGTCGATCTCGATCGGCGTCTTGGAAACTCCCATGACCAGCAACTCCTCCGGATACCCGATATACCAATTGCGGATATCCAGGATATATCCCGCTCTCGGACAGACCGAAGGCCGGCCCACCGAGTGGTGGACCGGCCTTCGATTCGAACGGTATGCCGGGAGGCAGGGACTCAGAAGTCCATGCCGCCCATGCCGCCGGTCGGATCGGCCGGGGCGGCCGAGGCCTTCTCCGGCTTATCGGCGACAACGGCCTCGGTGGTCAGGAACAGGGCCGCGATGGAGGCCGCGTTCTGCAGGGCCGAGCGGGTGACCTTGACCGGATCGGCGACACCGGCGCCGAGCAGGTCCTCGTACACACCGGTCGCCGCGTTCAGGCCCTGGCCGGCGGGCAGGTTGGAAACCTTCTCCGCGACCACGCCGGGCTCGAGGCCGGCGTTGAAGGCGATCTGCTTCAGCGGCGCCGACAGCGCCACCCGCACGATGTTCGCGCCGGTCGCTTCGTCACCCTCGAGCTTCAGGTCGTCGAGCGCCGGGGCCGACTGCAGCAGAGCCACGCCACCACCGGCGACGATGCCCTCTTCGACGGCGGCCTTGGCGTTGCGCACGGCATCTTCGATGCGGTGCTTGCGCTCCTTGAGCTCGACCTCGGTCGCGGCACCGGCCTTGATGACCGCAACACCGCCGGCCAGCTTGGCCAGACGCTCCTGCAGCTTCTCCCGGTCGTAGTCCGAATCCGAGTTCTCGATCTCGGTGCGGATCTGCGAGACGCGGCCCTGGATGGCCTCCGCGTCGCCCGCGCCCTCGACGATGGTGGTCTCGTCCTTGGTGACGACGACCTTGCGCGCCTGGCCGAGCAGCTCGATGCCGGCGGTCTCCAGGTTGAGGCCGACCTCTTCGCTGATGACCTCGCCACCGGTGAGGATGGCGATATCGGCGAGCTGGGCCTTGCGGCGGTCACCGAAGCCCGGAGCCTTGACGGCGACGGACTTGAAGGTGCCGCGGATCTTGTTCACGACCAGGGTCGACAGGGCTTCGCCCTCGACGTCCTCGGCGATGATCAGCAGCGGCTTACCGGCCTGGATGACCTTCTCCAGCAGCGGCAGCAGGTCCTTGACGGTAGAGACCTTCGAGCCGACCAGCAGGATGTACGGATCCTCGAGGACCGCTTCCTGACGCTCGGGATCGGTGACGAAGTAACCCGAGATGTAGCCCTTGTCGAAGCGCATACCCTCGGTGAGCTCCAGCGACAGACCGAAGGTCTGCGCCTCTTCGACGGTGATGACGCCTTCTTTGCCGACCTTGTCCATGGCCTCGGCGATGAGTTCACCGATGGACGGGTCGCCCGCGGAGATACCCGCGGTGGCGGCGATCTGCTCCTTGGTGTCGATCTCCTTGGCGGAGTCGAGCAGCTTGGCGGTGACGGCCTCGACGGCCTTCTCGATACCGCGCTTCAGGCCCAGCGGGTTCGCGCCGGCCGCGACGTTGCGCAGACCCTCACGCACCAGAGCCTGGGCGAGCACGGTGGCGGTGGTGGTGCCGTCGCCCGCGACATCGTCGGTCTTCTTGGCGACTTCCTTGACCAGCTCGGCGCCGATCTTCTCGTACGGGTCCTCGAGTTCGATCTCCTTGGCGATGGACACACCATCGTTGGTGATCGTGGGGGCGCCCCACTTCTTCTCGAGCACGACGTTGCGGCCCTTTGGCCCCAGCGTCACCTTGACCGCGTCGGCGAGGGCGTTCAGACCCCGCTCGAGGCCGCGACGGGCCTCTTCGTCGTACGCAATTGTCTTGGCCATTGCGGTGAGATCCTCCAAGTAATGAGGCTGACACACAGGATGACCGCATTGTCGGGCCACCCTTTAGCTACGCTTGTGGCCAGGCTCGGTGCCCGCGACGGACGACCAGGGGTGTCGTGGTACCCGATCTCACCGTCCCGACCTGGCACTCACCAATCGGGAGTGCCAAAGCCATTTTTAGCACTCGCCGGTGCCGAGTGCAAGGTCGGTATCTTCTGCGCTGCCCCGGCGGCGCGGATTACAAGCTGTCGGTAACCCGCAGGGCAAGGGCCAGGAAGGCGTCCGCGCGACGCTCCTCCGGCGTCCGGGGCTCCCCCTCGTCGATTGTGACGAATTCGGCATCGTGCAATAACAGCTCGGCCTCGACCCGCATGATCGCGCGAATGAACGGCGGTGCGACCTCCGGCGGTAGATCGCCGTTGACCACATAGCTCCCGTCGGACATGGATTCGGTGGACACATAGGTCAGCGCGCGCAGCAGATCGTCCCGGTGCTCACCGGCCACCAGGTCGGAGTCCGTTTCATCCGCCATTGCTATAGATTACCGGGATCGGCGGCCCGTCCGGGTACGCCGGTCCGGTCGCGGACACGGAGTCCCGGGGGTCTCCGCGCCGCTCACGGCCTATTTCTGATCGGCCACGATTTGCTGGAGAACCTCGGTCAGGCGAGTTTCGAGGGCGTCCTTGCGCAGGCCGGCGCCGGACAGGATCCCCGATCCGTTCTCCTGTTCCAGGATGGCCAGCAGGACGTGTTCGGTGCCGATGTAGTTGTGACCGAGACGCAGCGCCTCACGGAAGGTCAGTTCGAGAGCCTTTTTGGATTCGGCGTCGAAGGGGACCAGTCCGCTCATCTTGCCCGCGGTGACAGCGGCCCCGAGCTCCTGCGGAGAGAGGGCCGCACCCGGTTCGGCGCCGGCGGCCGCGACGGCGGCCGTGCCCAGGTCGGCCAGGGCGACCCCTTGGTCGATGATCAATTGGCCGGCCAGCCCGTCGGCCTGGCTGAGCAGCCCCAGCACCAGGTGCGCCAGGGAGATCTGCGAACTGCCGGCGATATTCGCGGCCTCCTGCGCGGCGACCACCATGGCCCGGGCCCGCTCGGTGAATTTCGCGAAGCCCGCGTTGGGGTCCATCTGGCCGGACGGATCACCCGGGCCTTTCGGTACGAATCGCTTCTGGGCCGCCTGTTTGCTGACGCCCATACTGGCGCCGATCTCGGTCCACGAGGCGCCGGAGCGACGGGCCTGATCGACGAAGTGGCCGATCAGATGATCGGCCAGTTCGCCGAGGTGCCCGGCGGTGACCACGGCGTCGGTGAGCTGTTCCAGGGCATTGTCGGGCCGGGCTTTTTTGATGACCTCGATGAGGTCGTCCAGTCGTACTGAAGAAGTCATGCGTCAACCATAGGTTGACGCATGACCTATCGTCAACCATCGGTTGACGGAATTTCCGTCAGGTCCGTCCACCGGGACGACGCAACCGCAACCGCGAATCACCGCGCAACTGCGGCCGGCGGATCTCCGGACGGCGCAGCACCGGCATCCGCCGGTCCGCGCGTCGCTGCGCACGCCGTTCCGCCGGCTTGTATTGCCAGGTCTCCGGCCGGGCGGCCACCCAGCGCTGCGAGTACCAGGCGAAGGGAATATGGCCCAGGTAGAGCACGATCAGCACCAGCAACAGCACGATCGGGTAGGTGATCAGGGCCGCGCCCGCTAGCGCGACCAGCACCAGCAGCCCGGCGGCGGCCTGCGGGGCCACCGAGACCGATTTCAGCGCCAGGGTCGGAATGGTGCTGACACACAGCGCGGCCGCGAACACCGTCCACGCGGCCACCACCGGGAAACTGACCCACCAGCCGTCACCGAACTGTACGAGCACCGCGATCGGCGCCATCGCGATGAGAGCGCCCGCCGGTGCCGGAACCCCGACGAAGTACTCCCGGGCCCAATCCGGACGGGTGTCGTCGTCCATCAGGGTGTTGAACCGGGCCAGCCGCAGGACGACGCTCACCGCGTACAGCAGGGCGATGATCCAGCCCGCGCCGCTGCTCTCACCGTCGAACAGCACGACATAGATGACCAGGGCCGGCGCCACCCCGAAGGAGATGGCGTCGGACAGCGAATCCAGCTCCGCGCCGATTTTGGTGGTGGCCGACAGCAACCGGGCCAGCCGGCCGTCGAGGGTGTCCAGCACCGCGGCGGCGCCGATCATGGCGAGTGCGATCTTCAGCTCGCCTTCCAGACCGAATTTCACCGCGGACAGTCCCGAGCACAAGGCCAGGATCGTGACGATACTGGGCAGCAGCCGGATGGATCGGCGCCGCCTGCCTTCGATGACCTGCTCCATCACGTATCGGCCGACGGCAGGACCGCCAGTACCGTCTCCCCCCCGATCGTGCGCTGCCCGACGTTGACCAGCAGTTGGGTGCCCGCCGGGAAATAGGTGTCCACCCGGGAGCCGAAACGGATCAGGCCGTAGGTGTCGCCGATGGTGACCTGGTCGCCGGGGGCCGCGTCGCAGACGATCCGCCGGGCGAGCAGCCCGGCGATCTGAACCACCACCACCTGCTGGCCGCCGCCGGTCTCGAGCAGCATGCTGCTGCGCTCGTTGGCGTCGCTGGCCTCGGGCAGATCGGCGGATTTGAATCGACCCCGCCGGTATTGCACATCGCGCACCACCCCGGACACCGGCGTGCGCTGCACGTGGACATCCAGCACGGACAGGAAGATGCTCACCCGCGGCAGCGGACTGTCGCCGAGTCCCAGTTCGGCGGGCGGCGCCGCGGTGTCGACCAGCGCGACCTCGCCGTCGGCGGGCGCCACGACCACTCCGGGCCGGTTCGGCGGCACCCGATGGGGATGCCGGAAGAAGGTCGCACCGGCCAGCGCGGCCACGAGCCCACCGCGGCGGAGCCAGGGACGCCGGCGCCCGAGTACCGCGACGGCCAGCGGCGCGGCCACGAACGGCAGTCCGGCCGGGTGCATCGGCGGGATCGCGTTACGCACCAGATCGGCCAGATGAGCCGGACCGGAGCGTTCCGGGGTGCCCGGCGGGGTGGGACGGCGTGCCACTGATTCCTCTTTCGTACTCGATTCGATCCACTCGGACCGGGTCACGGCCGGACACCGCACGGTATCCCCGCCGGACCCGTCCGGCGCAAGCGTTCACACCTTACGCCGAACCGGGCCGACGGGGCCGGGTTCGTACCCGCGGCTATCGCCGCACGACTGCCCTCACCAGGAACAACAAGATAACGGCACCCGCCAGGCAGGTGAAGAAGCTGAACCACAGGCCGCCGCCCTCGACGTCCACTCCGAACAACCCGAGCAGGAAGCCGCCGAGCAGGCCGCCGACCACGCCCACCACGATATTGAGCAGAATGCCCTGCTGCGCATCGGTTTTCATGAATTTACTGGCCAGCCAGCCGGCGATGCCGCCGATGATGATCCAGCCGATGATGCCGAGACCGAGCATGACTTGTCCCTCGCTTATCTCCTCGGGTACACGTCGCGGGAGCGGACGTATATCCGGGCCATACCCGGAGCGGAACCCGGTAACCCCGGACCGATCTCGAAATCGGGGCTGCCACCACGCGAACCGCGAGCTAATATGAGGGTGCCTCATGTCTTCGGATGCCGGCGGCCGTCAGCCACAGCCCCGGGCGAGGAACACCGATCGAATTCCGGGTCCACCCTCGCGGCGACGCCGCCGCAGGTACATAGGAGAAGCAGCATGGCTACTGAGATCGCCCAGACGACCGGGGCGCAGTACACCGCGATCCTGGGGCTGGGCGTCTACCGCCCGGCGCGCGTCGTCACCAACGACGAAGTGGCCGGACCGATCGATTCCAGCGACGAGTGGATACACACCCGCTCCGGTATCCGGACCCGCCGCTTCGCCGACGAGACCGAGACCATCCACTCCATGAGCGTCGCGGCCGCCCGCGGTGCCCTCGACGCCGCCGGTATCGCCGCCGACCAGGTCGACTGCGTAATCGTCGCCACCTCGACCCATTTGCTGCTGACCCCGGCAGCCGGCCCCCGGATCGCCACCGAACTGGGTACCAACGGATCGGCCGCCTTCGATATCTCCGCCGGCTGCGCGGGCTTCTGTCACGGCCTGGCCATGGCCTCCGACCTGATACGCGGGGGCACCTCGTCCTACGTTCTGGTGATCGGGGTGGAGAAACTCACCGACACCGTCAACCCGACCGACCGCGGCACCGCCTTCCTGTTCGCCGACGGCGCCGGCACGGTAGTGGTCGGACCGGCCGACGCGGCCGGTATCGGCCCGACGGTCTGGGGCTCCGACGGCACCCAGCACCACGCCATCCGCCAGGACAAGGACTGGATGGAGTTCTTCGCCGAGATCGACGAGAAGGGCACCGACGCCGTCCGCCCGTACCTGGCCATGGAGGGCACCGCGGTGTTCCGATGGGCCGCGCACTCGCTGGAGAAGGTCTGCCGCGACGCGGTGGATCGCGCCGGACTGTCCACCGACGACCTGAACGCCATGATCCCGCACCAGGCCAACGGCCGGATCATCGAGATCATGGCGCGGGTGCTGAAGTTGCCGGAGGACTGCGCGCTGGCCGACGATATCGAGGAGGCCGGCAACACTTCGGCAGCCTCGATTCCGCTCGCGATGGAGGCACTGCTGCGGACCGGGCGGTCCAAGCCCGGCGATTCCGCCCTGCTCATCGCCTTCGGCGCCGGACTCTCCTACGCGGCCCAGGTGGTGACGCTGCCGCCGTTCAGCCCGCCTCGACCGCTGTCTTGATCTTCGACAGCGATTCGTTCATCCCGCGCACCAGGTTCTCCTCGAAGGCGGCCTCGCCGCCGAGCGCGGCGTTGATCATCGTGCGGGAGAACCAGCTGGTGCCGTTGGGGACGTCGCGCCGTTCGACCACGCGCGTGCCGGTTTCGGTCGGCTCGAGCGTGTAGACCCATATCGTGCGGTTCTGGCTGACCCGGAACGCCAATGCGCTGTCCTTTTCGTAGCGCAGGAGGCGAGACGTGGTCGGCCAGAACTTCCAGCCGTCCCGGTTGAGATTGATCGTCAAGGTACCGGCCCGCGGCTTGCCGATCGGGATCATCCGCACGCACTGAGGGCTGAACTCCGGCATCCGCGCCGGATCGGCGAGCACCGCCCAGACCCGGTCCGGGGGCGCGGCGATCTCGATGCTGACTTCCAGATTCTTCGGCAACGCTGCCTCCATTTAGATGAAACTCCAAGTATCAGGAAGGGTAGCGATTGGCGACGGCTCGGTCACGTTTTCCTCCGCCGCGTATCGATATCACTCATCCGGAAGCAGAATTGAACGTGAGATCTTTTCCGGGTCGGGTACCCGCACCGCAGCAAGACACGATGCCAGCAAACACTCAGCTAACGTAAGGTGATGGCCGTGAACCTTCGCTCGCTATTGCGCCGCCAGAGCACCGACAGTCTGCCGCAGCTACCCGCGATCGAACCGGACGAAGCCGCCGGCAGCGACCGTGTCGACGAACGCCTCGAACGTCTGCTCACCCCGACCGAACTCGATATGGTGCTGCGACACCGAGTCTGACCCCGCCGTTCGGCCCGGCCCGGCTACGAAGGGGCCGGTGCGCGCCACCCGGTACGCTGCTGGTCGCGCCGGAGGCTCCGGCGTGGCTGACCACCGGGACATGCGTTATGAAGCGAATCTCCACTGTTGCCGTCACCGCTGCCGCCGCCGCGGCGCTGGTGCTGTCGGGTTGCTCCTCCGACGAGGAACCGGCCGACGCGGCCGGTCTGCGTAAGAACACGGCAACAGCACAGACCACACCGGACAGCGACCCCGGCGTGACCGAAGAAACCACCGCCCCCGGCGACACCGGCACGGCCGAAGCGCCCGCGGAAGACACTCAGGCCCCCGCCGACTCCGCCGACTCCGGCGACAGCGCCGCCCTCCCCGACCGCGCCACCGATACGACCTGCGCCCAGTTCAAGGCTCTCGACGAACCGGAACAGCAGCAGCTCGTCGGCCGCATCCTCGGCGAAAACCCGGACAGCGCGTTCGTCGGCAACCCCAACGCCGCCCTCGGCACCGCGAAACTGGTGTGCAATGCGGGCAAAATGGCCGATCAGAAGGTTGCGGTGGTGTCGGGGATCGTGATCAACGGGTAGGTGGAGCGGGAGCGGGTCCGCGCAACCGGGCCGGCCGGGACGGAAAAGGGTTCGCCCGTGTAGGTGAGTAGCTACCGCGTCGGTGGAGATCGGAGTGACCCGCTGGTGGAGGTGGGGGCGGCCACGGAGGCCGGAACGTGACCCACCTGCCAAGGCCGGAACGTGACCGCTCGCCGAGGCCGGAACGTGACCCACCCGCCAAGGCCGGAACGCGACCGCTCGCCGAGGCCGGAACGTGACCCACCCGCCAAGGCCGGAACGCGACCCACCCGCCAAGGCCGGAACGCGACCCACCCGCCAAGGTTCTGTGTTTTTTGGCGCGCCTTCGGCGCGCGGGGTTCGGCCCCCTGAGCGTCGGCTGTCAGCGCTCGAGACTCGCGGCTGCGCCGCATTGCTTCGAGCGCTGACAGCC
>NZ_JBEZYU010000057.1:0-32186 GCF_040638875.1 Nocardia sp. NPDC024068
GCACGCGAGACAATGCGCCGCAGGCGCGAGTATCGCGTGCTGACAGGCGACGCTCGAGGGGGCCGAACCCCCGCGCGCGCCAGCGCGCCAAAAACTCAGCGGTTGCTGGGGCGGCGGCCTTCGGTATCGCTGCTGGGGGTGCTGGGGCGGGTGGTGGTCGGCGCCGGATCGTCTTCCTCCGGCTTGTCCTCGTCCTTCTTCTCCCCCGGTGTCTCGCATTTCACCTCGGGCACCGGATCGTATTTCACGGTGCGGGTGTGGCGGGAGACCTCCTGGCCCGTATTGATATCGCTGATCACCCGGGTATCGGAGATGGTGAAGCCGGGGGCGCCGTGGGAGGCGATGCAGTCGTCGCCCTCGGGGAGGGTGATCGTTTCCGGGTCGGTGGGTTTGCTCTTCTCGCCGGTGATGGATTCCACGTTCACCGTTTTGGTGCCCCAGATCCGCACCGTCACCTCGGAGCTGTCGGCGAAGGCCTGGATGTACAGCCCGTGCGGGGTGTTGTTGCGGAACTGCAGGTCGATGGCACCGTCGAAAACGGTCGCTTCGCGGGCCGCCGGGTAGCGCGAGATGTAGTAGCTGTGCTCGGTATGGCCGGCGTCCTCGAGACCGGCGAAATACGAGGCGTTGTAGAGGGTGGTCGCGAACTGGCTGATCCCACCGCCGACGGCCTTGCTGGGCCGGCCGTGGTCGATGATGCCGGATTCGACATAGCCTTCGGCGGCGGTACGCGGACCGGTATGCCCGTTGAGCGAGAAGGTGTCGCCGGGTTTGACGACGGCCCCGTTGACCTCTTGAGCGACTGTGCGGATGTTCACGCCGGAGGGTCCGGTGAAGCCGCCGGTGGTGAATTCACCCATCACATCGGTGATACCGAGGCCCTCGGCGGCCTGGGTGGTGAGTTTGGGTTCGATGCGTTCGTAGATCCCGGCGGTGGTGCGCTGGGGACCGTTCGCGGCCAGCATGACCGGAAGCTGCTCGAGCGTTTTCGCCCAGTTGACCTTGTCGCCGATCACCGCCGGGACCACCGTGGGGGAACCGGAGAAGGTGAAGGTCGCGTCCTTCGGCTCGACCTCGGTCGAAGCCAGTTGCGGTGCGAGCAGATCGGTGGCGACCTTGTGATCGAATTCGACCCGCAGCCCGCCGTGACCGTCCGGGACGAAATCGACGATGCCGGCGATCTGATCCGGGTTCAAGGTCGCCGTGGCCGAGCCTTTGCCCGTGTAGACCACCGGGGCGCTCACTGCCGGTTCGGCGATCTGGTGCAGGGCCTGTTCGATGGCGTCCCGGCGCACCGCGGGCGGGGCGACGGCGACCGGCAGATCCAGGGTGCTCGCGGTGGGCCACTGGTCGGTGAGCACGGTACGCGCGGCCGCGACGTCCAGCACCCGGCCGGGCGTCGGATCCACCGCGACCGGGCGGGTGCCCTCGAATTCGATACCGCCCTCGACCGGCGGCTGATCGTGCACCTTCAGTTCGTCGATCGTGCGGCCGAACGCGGTCTCGTCGACCGAACTGGCGACGGTGACCTTCCGGGTCGCCACGAAGGACAGCAGCCGGGAAGCGGGGTTGAGGGGTTGACCGCCGACCCGCTCCCAGGTGGCGTCCCAATCGACGCCGAGCCCGGCGGCAGCGGGTACCAGCTGGGTCTGCACATCGGCGATCTTCACCGGAATCGCTTCGCCGGAGCGGGCGTCGAGCACGCCCTGCAGCCGGCCGCGGGCTTCTTCTTTGTCCATCCCGCCGATCGCCACACCGGCGACCTCGACGCCGCGCGGCACTTTCCCGGAGGTCATGACCAGGTCGGCGATATAGCCGACCAGCGCGATCCCGAAGACCACGGCGGCGACCAGCAGGACGCGCCGGGCACCGGCGGAATCACGCAACCAGGTCCGCGCACCGGACAGCGGACCGCCGCCCCGGCCACCGGAGCCACCGGAACCTCCCGAACCACCGGGACGCGGCGAGCGGTCACGTGGCGGGGGCGTACCGGAACCACCGGCTGCCAGGACATCGGCGGCCGTGGGGTTGCCGGGATGCCCGGGCCACGACGACGGGCCCGCGGACAGCCGCTGAGTGATCGCCTCGGAGTCGAACACCTCGGTCGGGGAGTCGTCGTGCCGGGGGCGCGGTCCGTCGACGGGACCCGCCGCGGCGGTCTGGAGGGGGCGGGGGAACTGCTGGGTCGCGTAATCCGGGTCCACGTCGTCCGGGGCGCGATCGGGTCCGGGGGCCGGGTGCGGGGCGGGGCCCTGGTACGGAGCAGGTCCGGAATCCGAGCGCGGATCCGAACCCGGGTGCGGAGCAGGGCCGGAGTAGGGATGGGGACCCGGATGGGGGGCGGGCCCGGCGTCAGGGTGCGGAGCAGGACCGGAAGCAGGGTATGGAGCGGGACCCGGACCGGAAGCGGGATAAGGCGCGGAACCCGGATGCGGGGCAGGGCCGGAAGCGGGATACGGAGCGGGGCCCTGGTGCGGGGCAGGGCCGGAAGCGGGACCCGAATGGGGGGCGGAGCCGGGACCGGACGGCGGAACGGGTCCGGGATTCGAAACGGATCTCGAACCCGGGTGCGAAATGGGGCCGGGCGCGGGCGGGCCGGGGGGCGGATCTCCGGAAACAGAACCCTGGGGAGGAACCGGTGGGCCGGTTTGCGGAGAGTTCGGGGCGGTGGAGTCGGCGTTCACGGCCGGGTTCAGCCATGAGCTGCCGCCGCGCCAGCCGGGTGCGACATTGTCCGCGGGATCCGGTTGTCCGGGGGGCTGCCGATGGGAGCGGCCGGTTTCGGGCGCCTGACGGTCGTCGCCGCCGGCCGGCCGCGGGTGACCGGTGTTGCGTCTGTCGCCGCGGTCGGTGTTCGATTCGCCGCTCACGAACCGTCCTCCCCAATTGCTCTCTCCGGGGACTCGCCGGGTGCGAGCCTTCGCCAACGATAGTTGTCCGAACTGTAATCTTCAGTGCCTGATCGATCACAGCTGCGCCAACAGGTCACCGCCGCGGTGTCTCATCGAGGACACCGTGCCGGATACGGCTCCGGACAGCAAAGTGGCCCCGTGTAGTCGCCGGGTCGGGGGTCAGGCGAATACACGGAGCCGACCGGTATATCGGAGTCGTCCACAGGTCGTTACACCCCGGATCCGGCAAACCTTTTCTCCGCAGCGGCACAATCGGTACGACGCGATCCGGGAACCCTGTCGACGAGAAGGGACGCGAGATGCAGTTGGGCATGATCGGACTGGGCAGGATGGGCGCCAATATCGTGCGGCGGATCGTCGCCGCGGGGCACAGCGCGGTCGGATGCGAACGCCACGCGGATGTCCTCACCGGCCTGACCACCGAGCTCGGCGCCGGTTTCCGCGGCTTCGCCGACCTCGAGGAGTTCGTCGCCGCGCTGGACACCCCGCGGGTGGTGTGGGTGATGATCCCGGCCGGCGCGACCGGCGCCGTGATCGATCAGCTGGCCGGCCTGCTCGAGCCCGGCGATATCGTGATCGACGGCGGCAACAGCCGCTACCACGACGATATAGCCCGGGCCGCGCAGCTGGGCCCGCTCGGCATCCACTACGTCGATATCGGCACCTCGGGCGGTGTGTTCGGCCGTGAACGCGGGTTCTGCCTGATGATCGGCGGCGAGGTCGAACCGGTGCGCCATATCGACCCCCTGCTGCGCGCGATCGCGCCCGGGGTGACCGCTGCCCCGCGAACACCGGGCCGGACCGGCGAACCCACCGCCGCCGAACACGGGTATCTGCACTGCGGCCCGGCGGGCGCCGGGCATTTCGTGAAGATGGTGCACAACGGGATCGAGTACGGCGCCATGGCCGCCTACTCGGAGGGGTTCAACATCCTGCACAAGGCCGACTACGGCAACCGGGCCGCCGGCGAGTACTCCGCGGAGGAGACCCCGCTCGAACACCCCGAGTACTACCGGTACTCCCTCGATATCGGGGAGATCGCCGAAGTGTGGCGGCGCGGCTCGGTGGTCGCGTCCTGGCTGCTGGACCTCACCGCCGCGCAGCTCTACGCCGACCCGAATCTGGACGCCTTCGGCGGCCGGGTCTCCGATTCCGGGGAAGGCCGCTGGACCGTGGACGCCGCGGTGGATATCGGCGTCCCCGCGCCGGTGCTCTCCGCCGCGCTGTTCCAGCGTTTCGCCTCACGCGGGGAAGCCGAGTACGCGGATAAGACACTCTCGGCGATGCGTGCGGCGTTCGGCGGCCACCACGAGCTGCCGCACGCAGATTGAGAAGGGCGCTCGCCCGGACGTCACGCATGGCCGGCCGCGATCACCCACGCCGAACTGCGGCGACGGTCACCTCACCGATCCGGCCGGCCACGCGCTGCCCCGCCCCCTCGAGCGGGGCACCGCGTCATACCTCGGCCGTCGCCGCCACCCTCGACCACGTCATGCGGTCCGGCGGCAGCAGCTACACCGGAGTCCCGGCCTCCTCACCCGGCAGTTGGTGAGGCCGCGCCGGAATCACCTCCGTCCAGACCACACACCCCTGGTCCGGGGCCGTCTCGATTCTGGAGCGACGGAGCGGGGGAGCGAAGCGGAGGAGCGTAGGAGTGAAGAATCGAGACCCAGGGGCCCCGGACCCGCGCCGCCGGAGGCGGCGCCGACATCACCGAGGCGGCGCCGAATATCAGATATCAGCGCTCCAGGATGGCGACCACGCCCTGGCCACCGGCGGCGCAGATGGAGATGAGCGCGCGGCCCGATCCTTTCTCGGCCAGCACCTTGGCGGTCTGGGCGACGATCCGGCCGCCGGTGGCGGCGAACGGGTGACCGGCGGCCAGCGAGGAACCGTTGACGTTCAGCTTGCCGCGGTCGATCGAGCCGAGCGCACCGTCCAGACCCAGCCGCTCCTTGCAGTACTGGTCGGACTCCCACGCCTGCAGGGTGGCCAGCACTACCGAGGCGAACGCCTCGTGGATCTCGTAGTAGTCGAAATCCTGCAGGGTCAGGCCGTTGCGGGCGAGCAGGCGGGGCACCGCGTAGGTGGGCGCCATCAGCAGCCCGTCGGGTCCGTGGATGTAGTCGACCGCGGCGACCTCGCTGTCCACCAGATGCGCGAGCACCGGCAGGCTGTGTTCGGCTGCCCATTCGTCGCTGGACAGCAGCACGGCCGAGGCGCCGTCGGTCAGCGGGGTCGAATTGCCTGCGGTCATGGTGGCGTCGCCGAGTTTCACCCCGAACACCGGCTTCAGGGTGGCCAGTTTCTCCACCGAGGAGTTCGGGCGCAGGTTGTCGTCGCGGGTCAGGCCCAGGAACGGGGTGACCAGATCATCGAAGAATCCGCGTTCGTAGGCGGCGGCCATATTCTTGTGCGACAGGTAGGCCAGTTCGTCCTGCGCCTCCCGGGCCACGCCGAACTCCTTGGCGGTGATCGCCGCGTGCTCGCCCATGGACAGCCCGGTACGCGGTTCGGCGTTGCGCGGGATCTCGATACCGAGCATGCCGGGCCGCAGCTGACCGACCAGCTTCAGGCGCTCGGCGTTGGTGCGGGCGCGGTTCGCGTTGAGCATCCATTCGCGCATCCGCTCGCTCACCCCGATAGGCGCGTCGGAGGTGGTGTCGCTGCCGCCGCCGATACCCGCCTCGATCCGGCCCGCCGCGATGGCGTCGCCGACGGTGACCACGGCCTGCAGCCCGGTACCGCAGGCAAGCTGCAGATCGTGGGCGGGGGTGTAGGGGCTGAGGCGGCTGCCGAGCACGCTCTCGCGGATCATGCCGTGCTCGCCGACGCGCTTGAGTACCGCGCCGCCGGCGACCATGCCCAGCCGTTCGCCCTGCAGGCCGAAGCGGCTCACCAGCCCGTCCAGGGTCGCGGTGAACATGTCCTGGTTGGAGGCGTGGGCGTAGGCCTTGTCGGAGCGGGCGAACGGGATGCGGTTTCCGCCGAGGATGGCTACCGGACGAGTCGAACGGGATGTGGTGGTCACTCGGGTCTCCCAGGTTGTCGAGGTGGCGAGATATCGGGTGTTCCGGCTCCGGGCCGCGGTACCCGGCCGCGGCGACCGACGCCCGCCCGCGATCGGTTTACGATAAACTTACTCCGGAGTAAGTTCAATGTCGACACCACCTCCGGTGACCGCCGACACCGCCGGCACGGGCATCGGAGCAGCGGTACCGGGTAATGCGCGGTACCGACACCCAATCGAGCAACAGAAAAGGTGGGAACAGTGGCAGCCAAGAGCAAGGGCGCACCCAACCTCTACGGATCGTTCGTCAATTCCGCGCCGGGCGGGTTCCTCGCGAACAAGCTCGGTCTGCCCAAACCGGAGAAGCTGCGCCGCTACGTCCCCGGTGAACCGGCCCTGCCCGGCCCCGTGCTGCTGGGGGGTAAGGGCCGCGCGGCCGAAGCGGTGCGCACGCTGCTCGCGGGGGATTACACGTTTGCCGATTCCCTGGAACCCGGTACCAAGTACGGGGCGCTGGTCTTCGATGCCACCGGGATCGGCAGCATCGACGAACTGTCGCAGCTGTTCGAGTTCTTCCAGCCCGCGATGCGCAGTATCGCCCCGTCCGGCCGGGTGCTGGTCATCGGCACCACCCCCGAACTGACCTCCGGTGTGGAGGAGCAGATCGCCCAGCGCGCCCTCGAGGGCTTCACCCGTTCGGTGGGTAAGGAGCTGCTGCGCGGCGCCACCTCTCAGCTGGTGTACCTGCATCCGGAAGCCGCCTCGGCCGCCACCGGCCTCGCCTCGACCCTGCGGTTCGTCCTGTCCGCCAAATCCGCCTTCGTCGACGCGCAGGTGATCCGGGTCGGCAAGGACGACGCCACGGCACCGGCCGACTGGGACCGCCCGCTGGACGGGAAGGTCGCTGTGGTCACCGGTGCCGCACGCGGTATCGGCGCCACCATCGCCGAGGTATTCGCCCGCGACGGCGCACAGGTGATCGTCGCCGATATCCCGGCAGCCGGGGAGGCGCTGGCCGAAACGGCGAACAAGGTCGGCGGCACCGCCCTGGCACTCGATGTCACCGCGCCCGATGCCGCCCAGCGGCTCGCCGAATTCGCCACCGAACGTTTCGGCGGTATCGACATCATCGTGCACAACGCCGGTATCACCCGCGACAAACTGCTGGCGAATATGGATGAGGGCCGCTGGAACGCGGTACTCGGCGTGAACCTCGCCGCCCCACACCGGATTACACAGGGGCTGGTGTCCTCGGGCGCGCTGAAGGAGGGCGGCCGCGTGATCGACGTGTCCTCCATCGCGGGTATCGCCGGTAACCGCGGGCAGACCAACTACGGCGCCTCCAAGGCCGGCGTGATCGGCATGGTGAACGCCGAGGCCCCCGTGCTGGCGGAGAAGAACATCACCATCAACGCCGTCGCGCCCGGGTTCATCGAAACCGCCATGACCGCGGCGATCCCGCTGGCCACCCGCGAAGGCGGCCGCCTGATGGCCTCGCTCAACCAGGGCGGCCAGACCGTGGATGTCGCCGAGACCATCGCGTTCTTCGCGAGCCCGGCGTCGAACGCGGTGAACGGCAATATCGTCCGCGTCTGCGGCCAGAGCATGATCGGCGCGTGATGACCGAGACCATCACCCTCGACGCGCCGCCGAAGAACGGCGGACTGTATGTGAAAGCGGCACTGGGCGCGGTGCCGCTGCTGTCCTCCCGCAAATCGGATATCCCCGACCGCGAGGTCCGGCTGGAGGGTCTGCGGGTCGATCCGGAGGATCTCGCCGCCTACTGCCGGGCCACCGGCCTGCGCTACAGCGACACCCTGCCCCTGACCTACCCGTTCATCATCACCTTCCCGCTGGTGATGAGCCTGGTGGTGCAGCGCGACTTCCCGTTCGTCGCGGTCGGCGCGGTGCACGCGGAGAACCTGATCGAACGCACCCGGGAGATCTCGGTGAGCGAACCCCTCGATATCACCGCGCATATCGAGAACCTCCGGGAGCATCCCAAAGGTCTGCTGGTGGACGCGATCAGCGAGATCCGGGTGGGCCGGGAACTGGTGTGGCGGCAGGTCACCACCTTCCTGCATCAGCAGAAGACCTCGCTGTCCGGCGGCCCCAAACCCGAACCGAAACCGGACGAGGTCCCGCCGCCCCCGCTGCGGACCATCCGGGTGGACCAGAAAACCATCACCCGCTACGCGGCCGCGTCCGGCGACCAGAACCCGATCCATACCTCGGCATTGGGCGCCAAGGCATTCGGCTTTCCCAAAGCCATCGCGCACGGCATGTGGTCGGCGGCGGCGATCCTGGGCACCGTCGAGGGACGCATCCCCGAACACGTCACCTACGCGGTGAAATTCGGCAAACCGATTCTGCTGCCGTCCACGGTGAACGCATACGCGGACCACATCGCCGACGGCTGGGACCTGGCACTGCGGCACCCCAAGAAGGGCTATCCGCACCTCACCGCAACCCTGCGCTGAGCGCCGGACCTCGGGTTCGACGAACCCCTCTCCGATTTCGGAGAGGGGTTCTTGTCATGACGCCGATGACTCAGGCCGCGACCGAGTCGTGCGCAAGGTGCGCACGCTGCGCCATCGCGACGCCGATTTCGTATCCCTGAGCGATCAGTTGCTCGTGGACTGCCGAGTCCTTGGACTCGGTGTCGTAGAGGAACTCGATGGATGAGTCGCCGATCTGCGAGTAGTCGGCGATGCCGTGCATTGTCTGGGTCGTCAACGCGGTCTTGTATCCGTGCCGGGCGAACGTACCTTCACCGAGACCAGCACTTGCGACGAGGTGTAGTTGCTTCACCACGCTCGGGCTACCGTGCGAAACATCGTCATAGGCCCCGAATACCCGGTCGAACCAGCCCTTGGCGAGTGCCGGCATGGACCACCAGTAGACCGGAAAGAGGACGACGGTCACCTCGGCCGATTCGAGCAGGTCCTGCTCACGCCTGACGTCGGCAGGAAGTTCGGCGAGCCCTCGGTGGTGCGCCAGGTCCGCCTTCCGGTAGACCGGATCGAAACCGGATGCGACCAAGTCATGGATCATGGCGGTGGCGTTTCCCTCGGACTCGATGCCGCCCTCGATGGCCCGTGCGACGGCCCAGGTAGCCGAGTCGTGATCCGGATGGGCAACTACGAGCATCACCTTCGGTCGACTGCTTTCGTTCATCATGTCGGCCAAACTAAGGTATGACACTGACGTCAATGTCAAGGAGAACGGCCGGATGCGGATACGCGAATTGAGCCAGGCCACCGGGGCGAGCCCGCGAATGCTCCGGCACTACGAAGGCGCCGGGATCCTTTCGCCCGAGCGCGATTCCAACGGGTACCGGAACTACCGCCCCGACGATGTTCAGATCGTGGACCACATACGCTGCCTGCTGGCATCCGGGCTGTCGCTGTCGGAGGCATCCGCGATACTGCAGGTCGCATGCATCGATCCCGCCGGCGCCTCCGAGGCCGACCGGAAAGCCGCGTTGACGCAACTCGACGAGCGGGCAAGCCAATTGGACGCCGGAATCGCCCGCCTCAGGGCCCAGGAAGCCGAGATCCTCCGGCTCCGCGCGAGCATCGAGGCCGGTCCCGCTGGTCGGCCGAGGTAGCGCTGTGATCCGGCCGGCGCGGTCTCACGTCCGCGGTCGCCGCGTCCTCGGCGGTGTCATCACGATGGTCAGGCCGTCGAGCAGCCGCTCCAGCCCGAAGGCGAACAGTGATTCCAGGTCGACCTCGGTGTTCGGTTCGGTGAGCTGGGTGATCAGCGGTCGGTCGACGGCGAGCCGGGCGCTGCCCCATTGTTTACTGGTCATCCCGGTGTCCAGTTCGGCGCGGACTTCGCTTTCGATGTTCATTGCTGTGCCCCGCACATAGTTGACCAGGGTGGCGTAGGCGTGGAGCCGGATGGTGGAATCCAGTTCGAGGCCGTCGAAGGCGCGCAGCGTCCACAGTC
This sequence comes from Nocardia sp. NPDC024068, assembly GCF_040638875.1. Lineage (NCBI taxonomy): Bacteria > Bacillati > Actinomycetota > Actinomycetes > Mycobacteriales > Nocardiaceae > Nocardia > Nocardia sp. NPDC024068. Next base: position 9,877 of record NZ_JBEZYU010000057.1, read on the forward strand.
CGTAGGCCACCATTGCCGGCAGAGTGACCGGGCGGGTGATGGACACCAGCGGCGGCACCCACGGATGACGCTGGTAGACACCCCACTGCAGATGCGCGGCCGCACGCAGATGTGAGCGCCATCCCGGGGACGTTTCGGGGTAGTCGATCTCGGCGAACGCGGCATCGACGAGCAGCTGGGTGAGGTCGGCGCCGGCGTCGAGGTGGCGGCGCAGCGTCATCGTCGCGACACCGAGTTCGGCGGCCACTGCCCGCAGAGACAGCGCGGCCAGACCGCCGCGGTCGGCGATCTGCATCGCCGCGCGCACGATCCGCTCGCGTTCGACCCCCTCGGTGGTTCGTGAGGGCAACCGGCGCGCGGCGACCACCGCACCGACGCGGGCGGTGGATTCGATGACGCCCGAGTGTTTGAGCGCGGCCAGAGCTTTGGTGGCGGTGGCGATGGCGACATCCCATTCACCCGCGATGGCCCGGGTGGTGGGGACCGGATCGCCCGGCCGCAGCTCTCCCGCGGTGATACGCCGCTCGATCTCGGCGACGATCCGGAGATAGGGGGGTCGGGGATCGGTCACACCATCATGCTGGCACGGTCAGTGATCGGGCAGCCAGTTGCCGTGCAGGCCCAGTGGTACGCGGACGGGCAGGTGGATACGCGCGACGGGTTCACCGGTGAAGTCCTGAGCGGCCAGCACGACCAGATCGGCGGCACCGCGGCACGGATCGTGTACGTAGGTGAGTAGGTATCCGTCGTCTTCGCCGGGCCCGGTGGCCGCGAACACCGCCTCGCCCACCGCTTCTTCCGCCCCGAAGGCGTGCACCTGCGCGGTGCCGCGCTGGAAGTCGTGTTTGACCAGCGCGTTGGTGAAGGCCTCGTTCGGCGTCGCGCCTTCGGGTGCGAAGGGGATCCCGTACAGAGCCGTCGCGGCGGAGTAGCCGTAGCGGTGCGGGCGCGCGGCATAGGCGTCGTTGATGCGGGGAAAGTCCTGCGGCCGGTCGTCGATGCGGTGCTGCCGGACCTTGTCGGCGGTGATGATCCAGCGATCCAGCACCGGCCGGATCGCGCCGGGGTCGGCGGGATCGAACGGGCCCTGCGCGGTGACCAGGTCCACGACGACCGAGTCACCGTCGTCGTAGGCGTTGAGCGTATGACTGACGTGTACAGGATCGATATCGTGCCAGCGCACCTCTCCGCCCGTCCGCCGCATCACGCCCACCCGGGTGGGGTGCTCCGGCAGCCAACGGCAGTCGAAACCGTCGAAACCCAGCGGGGTATCCCAGAGCACTACGTGGTCACCGGTGAGCGCGAAGTCGTGCAGAAACGGAGTCCGCGGCATCGCGATCGGAACGGCGCGAACCACCGCCCCCGCGATATCGGTCACGATGTATTGCACGAAATCACGGCCGGGCATGTACGACAGGGAATGCAACTCCCCTGTGCGCGGATCGTGCTTGGAATGCGCCCCCGCGGTGAACCCCTCCGCCGTTGAGCCCAGCTCGCAGAACCCCACGGTGATCAACTCGTCGTCCAGCCGGACCGGCGGCAGTCCACCTTCCGCCAGGGCGAACGTCTGTCCCGCGTGCTCGATCACATGCACCATCGGGGCAAATCCCGGGACACGAACGAAACGGTTGCGATACCACTCGGCCCGCCCGTCGCGTAGCCGCACACCGTGCACCATGCCCTGGCCCATCCCCCACACATGCGTGCCCGGGTCCGCCACGTCCACCGGGTTGGGACCGTTGCGCACATATCGGCCACCGAGTTCGGCCGGGATACGCCCGGTCACCGGCAAGTCGTATGCCGTGGTCTCTACCTCCACGGGCGCGAAATGACCTTCCAGATATCTCATGAGGACACCGTAGGAATCGATACGCCGAGAGCGCGCTCGCACGACACGATCGCCGCGCTGTGTACTAGTACAGGCCGCAGCGCTCGGGTCTCCCGCAGGTGGGAGCCGGACTCGGGTGCGCGGCGCCCGGCGCACGGGCGCTTCCATGACGAAGGCCCCCGGATCGTAATCCGGGGGCCTTCGTCATGGAGTTCGGTCAGAGGTTCTTCGGGAGCTTGAGCTGCTCCGTCGGAGCGTCGTCACCACGGGGGATCGTGGTGGTCGGCGCGTCCGTGGCCGTGGCCGCGGGGGTCCGGCTCGAACCGCCGGGGCGGTTGCCCGAGGGGCCGCCCGGCCGGGCCGGGTTACCGGAGCGACCGCCGGTGACGCCGAGGACGATTCCGGCGATCAGGGCGAGGACGCCGACGATGCCGAAGACGATCGGCAGGACGCGGCCGAACAGCGAGAGCTGATCGATATTGTCCTTGGCGATCGCGAGCTGCGCTTCGACCGTGTCGGTATCGAAGACCATATGCGCCTTGAGGGCGGTGACCTCCGGCTTGTCGGCGGTGCGGCCGTAGAAGATGTTCAGCTGCTCACCACCCTTGACGATGGTGCCGGTCTCCGGCTCGACCCACACGTCGCGGGTGTTGCCGTAGAAGCGGTACATGGTGACCGGCTCCTCGCCGCCCTCGACGCCCCATTTGGCGGCGGGCAGGCTGAGCTGGTTGGTCGGCGCCTTGTACTTGTCGGCCAGTTTGGTCACCGGGACCTCCTGGCGGAAGTGGTAGACCTTGGTGCCGTTGATCTCGGTCTCTTCCAGGAACTCCATATCGGTGGTGGTCCGGGCGAGCACGTCGAAGTACGGGTAGGTCTTCTTCTCGGTACCGATCGGGAAGCGGTACTGCAGACCGGTGCGGTTCACCGGGTCGGCGATGCTCTCACCCTTGGCGTTGGTGGTCATCGCGACCGAGCCGTTGGGATCGGTGGCCACCGGCTCACCGGTCTTACGGTCGATGGTGACCCGGTCCACGTAGGCGGTGAGGACACCGGTATCGCCGGACTTGTCGATCCGGCGCAGGGTGTTACCGCCCTGGACCGTCATCTCGTCGGCGTTCGAGGGGTCCTCGACGGTGAGGAAGCGCTGCGAGACCAGCGGAACGTTCTTGTTGACCTCCGCCGTGCGGCCTTCCGCCGTCAGCGACGCGGAGTCCAGTACCTCGCTCGGCTGATCCGGCTGATTGACCGCGACGGTGGTGATCTCGAGATCGAGGGGAGTTTTGGCCATCTTGCCTACGGTGTAGGTAGGAATCATCAGCGCGGCAACGATCAGCAACGCGCCGAGACCCACGAGCACGCAGGCAACCGTCCTTCTGGTTCCGGCACTCAGTGCCATGCAAAGTCTCCTCGTCGTAGAACACAGGTCGTTCCGCGGGTACAGCGGAAGGCCGCGGCACTCGTGAGCCCTGACACTAACAGCCCGAGTGTTACCCGGGAGTTGGCGAGGCCGGAATCGGACCGGAATCGGGGGGAGTGTACCGCGCATTGTGAAATACCGGCTTCCCCTTCCACGAACCGGCGCGGCAGACTGGGACCCGATGACCACCACCCCGACCACCGGCCCCGGATCCCATCCCGGCTTCGGCCCGGATCCGGAAACCGCGACGCCCGCCCGCACCGAGCCGCGATCCTCGTCTGCCGTGGCGCCGGCGTCCGCGGGCGCCAACCGGGATTTCCTCCCGGCGCTCGAAGGGATGCGCGGACTGGCGGCACTCGGGGTGGTCCTCACCCATGTCGCGTTCCAGACCGGCGCCAACACGATCCCGGTGTTCGGCCGGTTGCTGGAACGCTTCGATATGGCGGTCGCGGTGTTCTTCGCACTGTCCGGGTTCCTGCTGTGGCGGCCGCACGCGCTGGCCGCGCACGGTCGCGGCGAGCCACCGGCGCTCGGTTACTACCTGCGGCACCGGATCGCGCGCATCATGCCGGCCTATTGGGTCGTGGTGTGCGCGGTGCTGCTGCTGGTTCCCGCCGCTGCCGGTACCGCCGGGGTGCAGGTGTGGTTCTCCAACCTGCTGTTGCTGCAGGTCTTCATACCGCTCACGCTGACCGATGGGCTCACTCAGATGTGGAGTCTGTCGGTGGAGGTGGCCTTCTATCTGGTGCTGCCGCTACTGGCATGGCTGCTGCACGGGCTGCGCGGACGGAAGGCGACCGCCCGGGTGCCGGTGGTGATGGTCTTCGGGCTGGCATTCCTGACCTGGAATTTCATCCCGGTGCCCACCCCCGACGCCATTCACGCCGACAACTGGCTGCCCGCCTACCTGCCGTGGTTCGCGGGCGGCATGCTGCTGGCGGAACTGCTCTGCGACGAGCGGCGGGCGCGGTGGCGCCGGATCCTCGGCAATCAGCCGCTGATGTGGGCGATCGCGGCCACCGCCTTCGTCGTCTCGGCGACCGACCTCGGCGGCGTCGCCGGCCTGACCCGCGCCGAACCGTGGCAGTACGCCGCGAAGATGGGCCTGGGCACGCTGGTCGGGTTCGCACTGCTGGCGCCGCTGGTGCTCGGCGTCCCGGGCAAACCCCACCGCTGGCTGACCTCGGCTCCGGCCGCGACGGCGGGGCGCTGGTCCTATGGGATCTTCATCTGGCATCTGGCGGTGCTGTCGGTGATCTTCCCGGTGTTCGGGATCCTGCACTTCCACGGGGATTTCCTCGTGGTGCTGGCACTGACCGTGGCCTTCACGCTGCCGATCGCGGCGGCGAGCCACGCCCTGATCGAGGAACCCTCCCGGCAGTGGGCCCGGCGCTACGACCGGCCGCGACCGGCGCGCGACTGACCGGGTCCCGGCGAGGTCAACACGAACAGTCGCAGTCGCAGCAACCGCAGTCGCCCTCGCCGTCGCCGCAACCGCAGTTCGAGCAGCAGCTCGCGCAATCACAGCAGCCGCCGCACTGGTCGCAGCCGCAACTCCGGCTCACCCAGGACTCCTGCCGATCACCCGTGCACGGCCTGGTGTGGTCGGCGCAGCAGGCGTAGCCGGTGCAGTACTGGGTGAGGATCAGCTGGAGGGATTCCCCGGAACCGGGCCGGCGCGAGGTCCGGTCCTCGGTGGGGTACTCGCTACGCGGCGCCGCGCCCGCGGTCGCCGGCGGCGCACCGACCACCTCGCCGAGGCGGCGCAGGGCGGTGGCGAGCGGGTCCAGCAGCGCCCAGCGCAGGGCGGGCACGCGGGTGAGTTCGGCGGAACGCAGCGTCCGGCGCAACGCGCGATCCGATTCCCGGACCAGCGCGTAGGCCTCGGCGGACGAGGTCCTGGTGGCGACCAGCGGATTGAACCGGCCCGCGGCGGTATCGGCCTCCAGGTCGGTGAGCGCGTCGGCCAAATGCGCGATCCGACCGAACTCGGCGCCCGCGGCGCGTAGCGGGTCGGCGTTGCCGGGGCGCCCGGCCAGCACCGCGGTATGGGCGAAGAATTCGGCGGCGCAGCGACGGCTGGCGACCGTCAGATCGTCGAGTGCGGCCGGATCGGACGGACCGGTGGCGGTGATCCGGCGTTCGGTCGCGGCCTGCGCCTCGATCGCCGCGACCAGGGGCGCGATATCCAGTCCCACCTCGGCCGCGCGGGCCTGCGCCCCGGCCGACCAGCCCGCCGCGATCCGGCGCATGGGCCGGTGCAGCAGCGGACGGACGTCACCGTCGTCGATGTGGTCGCCGACCTTCGCCGACCCCAGCAGCAGCGATGCGGTGGCCGCCAGCTGTACGGGCGCCGAGGTCGCGACCGGTACGCGCGCCGTGCGCATACCGCGCAGCGGGCAGGGGCCGGCGGTGCGCCGGACGGCGGGGGCCCGGTCCTGAGCTTCGGTGAGTACGGAGAGCACCACCGCGTCGGTGTTGGTGGCAGCCCGCGCCCGCTGCCCCTGCCCGTCCCGCAAACCCAGGCACAGCCCGCACATATGCGCCTGCCACAGGCTCGGATCTATTCCGTACCGCGCGGCGCCGTGGCGGCACGGCCGCAACATCCCGAACACACTGCCCTCCCGATCGGATGTCGTCCTCCACGACATCCACTGCCGCATGAAAATACGGAGCGGCCGGGCTACCGGCAACCCGGGAAAACCCTGGCGCGCGGGGATTTCGGACTATCGGGACTATTCGGCCCGCTCCGCGGCATCCGGTTTACGACCGGACAGGCCACGCCAGGCCAGCGTGTCCAGCAGATCCACCGCTTCGGCCACATCGATCGTGCCGCTGGCCACGGTATCGGCGATCGCCTCCCCCGCGCCGATCACCGCGACCGCGACGATATCGAAGTTGGTACCGGGCTCGGCGTGCTTGGCGCTGGATTCCAGCAGTTTGGCGGTCAGCTCGATCACCCGCTGCCGGGCGTTCTCGATCTCCGAGGCGAAGGCCTGCTGGCCGAGCGCCTGCCGGTAGAGCACCTGCCAGGAGTTGCGGTGGGTGTCGACGAACCCGAGAAACCCCTCGAGGGCGGTGCGCAGTTGCTCGTGCGGACTCAGCAGCGGATTTCCGGCGGGGGCGACCGATTCGAGGAAGCGCAGCCCTTCCCGCTGGATGCAGGCGCGGAAGAGCTCATCCTTGGAGCCGTAGTACAGATAGAGCATCGGCTTGGAGATCTCGGCCTCCGCGGCGATGGCGTCCATGGAGGTCTCGTGGAAGCCTTTGCGCGAGAAGACTTCGACCGCGGCGTCGAGCATCTGCTGCTCACGCACCGCCCTCGGAAGTCTCTTCGTACCGCCCGCCATCACGTCTCTCCTACCGCAGTGAACCCTTCATATTACTCCTAAGTAAGTTCCCCAGGACCGGAACCACCGGCGCCGGCGCGCACATGCCACCGGCTTCGCAGCGCTGTCCGGGAAACTCCGCCGTCAACGACGGACCGGCCGGGCGACGCCCGGCCGGTCCGGCATCTCGTAGCTCAGCAGGGGCGCGGCACACCCTTGTAATCGGCCATCCGCAGCACCGAGGCGTCCACCCGATCCATCGACAGCCGACCGGTCGCGACCGCGTCCTCCAACTGGTCCAGAACGCTACCCACCGCGTCGGTGCTGATCCACAGCGCGTTGTCGGCACCGGCCACGAGCGTGGCCTCCACCGCCTGCTCGATGGACATCCGGTCGGTGATCGCGGCCATCCCGCTGAGATCGTCGGTGAAGATCACCCCGTCGAACGGCGCCGCGCCGTACCCCGTTCCCTCCCGCAACAGGTTCATGACCTCCGGGCTGATACTGGCCGGCACGCCCGCCGTGGTCAGGCCGGGAACATCGAGATGCCCGACCATCACCGCCGAACCCGTGTCGATCAGCTCCCGGAACGGCACCAGATCCTTGTCGCTCAACTCCGCCAGCGGCGGTACCTGCACGGCGCCGGTATGGGAGTCGCCGGTGCCCGAGCCGTGGCCCGGGAAATGCTTGAGCACGGTGCCCAGGCCGACCTCGTTCATCGCCCGGATATAGGCGTCGGCGTATTCGGTGACCACGGCCGGATCGTCGGAATAGGAGCGATCACCGATCACCGAATCATCGGGCTGGGCGCTGACGTCGATATCGGGCGCGAAATCGACCGTGATGCCCAGATCCTTCATGGCCCGCGCCCGCTCCAGCGTCGCGGTGTAGTACTCGTCGGGCGTCATGGTCTCGGCGGTGACCCGGGCCGAGGGCGCGGTGCCGATGAGGCTGCCCAGCCGCGAGACCCGGCCGCCCTCTTCATCGGTGGTGACCATGAGCGGCACCTTCGCCGCCTCCGCGACCTGCTGGAGACCGCCGTCGGAGAGCATCGACAGATCGGTCCAGCTGCCGACGAAGATCCCGCCGACCTGATGGTCGCGAACCACACTCAGCGCGTCCTCGGTACCGGTGACGCCCACGGTGATCAGCTGCCCGAGCTTCTCCCGGGTGGTGAACTGGTCGAGGTAGTCGGCGTCGCAGTCACGTTCGGTGGCGCCGGTGGTCGGGCCGGGCGCGGCGCCGGGCGCGCCCTCGGGGCTGCGCGCGCCCGCCGTGGTGGTTCCGGAACTTCCGCTGTCACCGCCGGAACAGGCGGTGAGGACGATGGCGAGCACCGCGAGCAGGACGTACGGCATCTTCCGCATCGTTGCACGGTAGCCCGCGCGCCCCGGCCAGGAAAGCTCGGCTCGGCAACCACGCGGAGGTAATCTGGAAGCACCGGTCGTGACCATCCGTCAGGAGGTCGGGACCCATCCGTCAGGACACGCCTCGGAGGTCGCCATGCCCTGCGATCTGATGCTCATCGCCTACGACGGTTCCGAACACGCCAAACGCGCCATCGACTACGCGGGCCGTTTCCTCACCGCCGAACGGGCCGTGGTGCTCACGGCCTGGGAGCCGATGGTGCGCCAGGCCGCGCGGATCTCCGGGATCACCGGGATGGTGCAACCGGAATGGGTGCCCGACGAGGAACTCGAGGATATCGCCTACACCACCGCGCGCGAGATCAACACCGAAGGCGTGCACCTGGCCGGGCTCTCGGGTATGAACGCCGAAGCGCGGACCCACGAGTTCGCGGGCAGTGTCTGGCACGCCATCGTCGAGGTCGCCGACGAACTCGATGTGGACATCATCGTGGCCGGTACCCGCGGCGCCACCGGCCTGCGCGCACTGGTGCACAGCAGTGTGGCCGACGCCGTTCTCAAACACTGTCACCGCCCGGTATTCCTGGTGCCCCCGGTTCAGCAGGCCGCGACCCGCGAGGACGGGCGTGATCAGCAGCCCGCGCCCTGACGGCCGAATCCCGGCCGCCCGCGGCCCCGGGGCCGGGTCATGACCGAATTCCTGCTGACCGGCCCCGGCAGCGCCGTGCGCGCGAGCGGGGTCCGGGAGGTCCACCACGACCCCTGGGCCGCCGCCGACGCGCTGCGCGCGGGCCGGGCGGCCACGATCGCGGGGGCGCTGCCCTTCGATCCGCGGGGCCCGGCCGCCCTGGTCGAACCGGCGGATCTGACCCGGACCGCCGGACCCTGGCGTCCGGCGGCGCTGCCGGAGTTACCCCGGCTACGGGTGGTGCGCGAAACCCCGGAACCGGCCGAACACCGCGCCCGGGTGGCTGCGCTCGTCGAGTTGCTCACCGGTTCCGGCACACCCCTGCGCAAGGTGGTGGCGGCGCGTTCGGTACTGGTCGAGGCCGAGGCGGCGCTGGAGGTCGAGGTCGCCGCGGCCTATCTGCTGACCCGGCATCCGCAGGCGTCCGTGTTCACCGTGGATCTCACTCCCGCCGGGCGTGCGGGCGCGGTACTGCTCGGCGCCAGCCCGGAACTGCTGATCCGGCGGCAGGGATCGCAGGTCAGCGCGTATCCGCTGGCCGGAACCGCACCCCGGGACCCGAATCCCGAAGCGGACAGTGCGCAGGCCCACCGGCTCGCGGACAGCGCCAAGGAGCGGTCCGAGCACGCCTTCGTGGTCGATTGGATCGCCGACCGGCTGGCTCCGGTCTGCACGGGGCTGTCGCTGCCGGAGAGCCCGCGGCTGGTGGGCACCCGTGAGGTGTGGCATCTGGGGACCCCGATCCACGGCGTGCTCCGGGAACCGGCGCCGAACGCACTCGAACTCGCCCTACTGCTGCATCCGACTCCGGCGGTCTGCGGGACCCCCACCGCGGCGGCGCTGGAGTACATCACCGAATTCGAGGAGGACCGCGGGTTCTACGGCGGCGCGGTGGGCTGGTGCGATGAGCACGGCGACGGATCCTGGGCAGTCGCGGTCCGCAGCGCGGAACTGGCCGCCGACGGCCTCTCCCTGCGCGCCTGGGCCGGCGGCGGGATCGTCGCGGGATCGGACCCGCAGGCCGAACTGGACGAGACGACCGTCAAACTGGGCACCCTCCTCGGCGCGCTGAACTGCGCCGTCCCGGCCGCAACCGAGTGATCGGACGGGTCCGGGGAGCGGGAATGGCGCCGAACGCGACACCCGTGTCCGGACCGCGCCCGGGCGCCGCACGGCCCTACCCTTTAGGCTGAAACGCCGGACGGTACGTTCCCGTACCCGGCCGACCCTGCTAGGTTGGCCCAGATATCTGCCAGCTGCGAGTTTGGAGTGCTGCGATGAAGTTTGCTGTCCCCGGTATTGCGAGCGCGGTGGGCGGCGCCCTGCTGGGCGCGATCGCGGTCTTCGCCATCACCGCCGCGCTGCAGCAGAACACCCGCCCCGAAGTGGATCGCAGCGGTAACGCGGACAGCTCGCTGCTGAACAGCGTCGAATACGGCCAGCGCTGAGACCCACGCCGAACCCCGCACGTCCCCGCCGGCCGGTCGCGGCGGGGACGCCGAACGCCTGACCCACGGTGCCCGACAAGTCCGATCCCGCGGCACCGGCGCGCTCCGCGGAACCGGATGAGCACCCCGCCGGCGAGCTGGGCCGCCGCTGGTTCCTCGGCTCGGCGATCACCGCCTTCCTGCTCACCTTCCTGCAGGCTCCCGGGCTCACCGTCGCCGATACCAAATACGACCTGGCGGAGAACCCGCTCGGCTTCCTCGCCCGCGCCGCCCACCTGTGGAGCAGCCAGGCCCCGATGGGCCAGGTGCAGAATCAGGCCTACGGCTATTTCTTCCCACACGGCGCCTTCTTCGCGCTCGGTGATTTCCTGCACCTACCCGCCTGGGTGACCCAGCGGGTCTGGTGGGCGCTGCTGCTGCTCGCCGGCTTCTGGGGAGTGATCAAACTCTGCGAAACGCTGGGCATCGGCAGCAGCGGGTCGCGGATCGTGGCGGCCGCCGCCTACGCCCTGTCGCCACGGGTGCTGACCACCGTGGGCTCGATCTCCTCGGAGACGCTGCCCATGATGCTCGCGCCCTGGGTGCTGCTGGCGCCGGCCGCGCTGGGCACCGCCTACCACCGGCACCGGCGCGGCGGGATCCGGTCGCCGGCGGGCAGTGCCGTCGCCCTGGCCCTGATGGGCGCGGTGAACGCGGTCGCGACGGTGGCCGCGTTCCTGCCGGCGCTGCTGTGGTGGGCCTGCTACCGGCCGAGTCGCGCCTGGTGGCGCTTCACCCTCGCCTGGGTGCCGCTGCTGGTGCTGGCGGTGGCCTGGTGGGCGGTGCCGCTACTGCTGCTGGGCCGGGTCAGCCCGCCGTTCCTCGACTACATCGAATCGTCCGGTGTCACCACCCAGTGGGCCTCCCTCGGTGAGGTGCTGCGCGGCACCAACAGCTGGACGCCGTTCGTCTCGCCGGAGCGGATCGCGGGCGCGGTCCTGGTGACGCAGCCCGCCGCGGTGCTGGCCACCGGACTCATCGCCGCCGCCGGGATGGCCGGGCTGGCCCTGCGGTCCATGCCCGCGCGCGGACGGCTGGCGCTGATCCTGCTGGTGGGACTGACCGGGATCTGCGCGGGATATGTGGGGCAGCTGGGCGGCCCCTTCGCCGAACCCATCCGGATATTCCTCGATTCCGGCGGCGCGCCGCTGCGCAACGTCCACAAACTGGAACCGCTGATCCGGTTGCCACTGATCCTGGGCCTGGCGCAACTCCTGGCCAAGGTGCCGCTGCCCGCTTCGGCACGGTTCGCGGCGTGGCGCACCGCCTTCACCCACCCACACCGCGATCGCCGGGTGGCGGTGGCGATGCTGATTCTCGCGGCCCTGGCGCTGTCCACTTCGCTGGCCTGGACCGGGAAACTCGCACCGCGCGGCGCCTACGACCACGTCCCCGCCTATTGGCAGGAAACCGCGGACTGGTTGCACGACAACGCCCCCGACACCCGGGCGCTGGTCGTTCCGGGGGCACCGTTCGGCAGTCAGGTGTGGGGTCTGACCCGCGACGAACCACTGCAGGCGCTGGCGCAGACGCCGTGGGCGGTACGGGACGCGGTCCCGCTGAACCCGCCCGGAACGATCCGGGCCATGGATTCGATCCAGCGCCTCATCGCCGACGGCCGGCCGTCGGACGGGCTCGCGCCGGCGCTGCGCGGCCAGGGCATCGGCGTGCTGGTACTGCGCAACGATCTGGACCCCGATACCTCCCGTTCGACCCGGCCGGTGCTGGCGCACAGCGCCGTGGAGGGGTCGCCCGGGCTGCGCAAGGTCGCCGAGTTCGGCAAACCCGTCGAACACGATCCGGACCGCGACGACTTCGTCGCCGACGCGGATCTGCGCCCCGACTATCCGGCGGTCGAGATCTACCGGGTCGAGACCCCGCCCCCGGGCACGCCGGTCGAGGTGCGCGGTGGCACGGGGGCGCCCGCGGAGTTCCCCGGCGCGTACACCGTGCCGTTGTCCTCGGTGCCCGTGGTGCAGGGCGGCCCGGAGGTCCTCGAACGCCGGTATCGCGATCCGGAGACCGCGCACGAACCGACCTTGCTGGCCGCCGACGCGGCGGCAGCGGGGCTGCCGGTGGGTCCGGTGACCCTCACCGATACTCCGATGAACCGGGAAACCGATTTCGGCAAGGTCGACAACCACAGTTCGGCACTGCGTGCCCCCGGCGATGCCCGCCGCACCCACAACCTGGTGCCCGACTACGCCGTCCCCGGTGCCGAACTCGTACAGGGCGACTGGACCGGCGCCACCCTCACCGCCTCCAGTTCGGCCGCCGACGCCACCCAGATCGGCGGCGCCGCACCGGGTAACTCCACCACGGCCGTCGTGGACGGAGATCCCGCGACCGCCTGGATCAGCAATGCCGGCGAATACGCGCTGGGCCAATGGCTGCGAATGGATCTGGACAAACCGTTCAGCTCGGGGCTGCTGCGCTTCACCACCACCCCGGCCGCCATCGGCGACCCGGTGAAATGGGTCGAAGTGCGGACCGACAACGGCAGTGTGTCCGCACGGATCGGCAAACCCGGCGAACCCGTATCGGTCGCGCTGCCGGTGGGATCCACGAATTGGATCAAGATCACCGCTATCCGCACCGAACGCGGTAGTACCGGTGGGCAATTCGGAATCAGCGAACTGGGTATCGACGACTACACCCAGCGCGACTACCCGGTACCGGTCGATATCCGCCATCGCACGGTCCTGCCTCCCGCCCCTGCGGGAGCCGCGGTGACCGGATGGGATCTCGGACAGGAATTCCCCGGCCGCAGCGCGTGTTTCGACGCGCCGGACCGGGTGCGTTGCGGGAAGGGGCTGGCGCTGGCCCCCGAGGAGATGGGCGCTTTCGGCCGGACGCTGCAGGTTCCCGCACCCATCACGGTCGATTCCCGGCTCACGGTCCGCCCCCGCCAGGGCCCCGCGCTGGAAGCCCTGCTCACCGATCCGGCCCGGCCGGTGGCGCGCGGCGAATCCGATGTCGGCGATCTGCGCGGGTCCGCGTTCGCCGCGACCGACGGCGACCCGCGCACCAGCTGGACCGCGCCCGAGGATTCGGTGCGCGACAAGATGGGCCCGAAACCGACCCTGACCATCGAACTCCCGGAACCCGCGCTGGTGACCGGTCTGGAGCTGGCACCGTCGCTGGGCGGCCTGCCCGCGGCCCCGACCTCGGTCGCGGTCAACCTCGGCAAGGGGCCGCAGATCCGGGAACTCGAAGAACCCGACGAAGTCTCGCGGATCGAACTGGAGCCGACGGTCACCGATCGGATCGAACTGAGTATCCGGAGCTGGGAGACGGTCCTGGACCGGACCGCCCTGGGCTACCACCAGGCCCAACCCCCCGGGCTGGCCGAGGTGAACGTGCTGGGTCCGCAGTATCCGGCCCCGGCGCCGGACGACCGGCCGGTGACGGTCGGTTGCGAGACCGGGCCGACCATCGCGGTCGGCGGCCGGCTGGTACGCACCAGCGTGACCGGTACTGCGGGCGAACTACGCTCCGGTGCACCGGTTTCCGCCCAGATCTGCTCCGACCCGGCCGCGCCGGGAACAGAAGCACTTCCCGCACAGCCGGTTTCGCTGCCCGCCGGTGAAGTCGATGTACTGGTGGCGCCGACGGAACTGTTCTTCGTCGACCGCCTCCGCCTGGCGAACACCACACCGGCACCCCCCGTACCCGATAGCGGCGAACGTTTGCTGACCCTCCCGGTGAGCACCAATACCGGCTGGTCCGCGCATACCGCCGACGGCCGGGAACTCGCACCGGTGGTGGTCGACGGCTGGCAGCAGGGCTGGTTGCTCCCGCCCGGCGCGTCCGGACCGGTGACGGTCTCCTTCCCGGCCGACACGTGGTACCGGATCGCGATATTCGGCGGGCTGCTGCTCCTGCTCCCCCTTCTCCTGCTGGCGATTCCGCGCGGACCCCGGGTCCGGATCCCGGCGGCCGCGCGGGCCCTGCGACCACCGCGAGTACTGGGCGCGCTAGCGGTACCCGTCGCGGCCACGCTCATCGCCGGACCGGTCGGCGCCGCGCTGGCGGTCGCCGGACTGGCGGCCCTGCGATTCGTGCCGAGGATTCCGGACCGCGCCCTGGCCGTGGTCGCCGGATTCGGCACCGCCTTCTCGGCGGCCGCATTGTCCACCGGCCCGTGGCGGATGCCCGGCGGCTATATGGGTGATTCGCTGTGGGTGCAGGTACCGGCGTTGATCGCGGTGATCGCCGTGGGCCTGGCGGCGCTACCGCCGGTCAGGCGGAAGCCACCGGCGGGCGGCGAGTCGCCGTCCGGATGACCAGCGCCGCGATCACGGCGGTGGTCGATCCCGCCACCGAGGCCGCGGTCACGATGAGGCCGGTCACCGAATTCGCGAGCGTGAGCATGAGCACCACCTCGATGGCCAGACCCGCCCAGGCCAGACCCGCGAGGGCGGTCCGGTTTCCCGCGATCGCCGAGAGCAGCGCGCCCTGCAATACCGCCAGCACCGCGCCGTGCAGCGCGAACAGCCACAGCAGACCCTCGATCGGGGCGTAATCACTACCCGCGAACAGCGGGGCCAGCGGGGCGGCCAGCGCGGCGCCGAGCACCGCGACCAGCCCTATCCCGGATAGCACGGCCAGCGCCGAACGAGCCGCCGCGGCCGACGAGGCCGGTTGCGCCATCCGTGGATACAGCACCACCCCGACGGCCTGCGGCAACCAGAACGCGATCTTGGCGGCAATGGTGCCGAGCGCATAGCGGCTGGCGTCGGGTTCGTCCAGCACCATCCGGACCACGATCAGATCGGCCGAGGACAGCGCCATCAACGCCGCCTGGACCTGCGCGGCCCGCAGCACCGCCGCGACGCCGCCGAACCCGGAGGTATCTACCGCGGAACCGTCTGCGGGCACGGGCCCTTCCGTGGGCACGGGGCCGTTTGCGGGGGCGGGGCGATTTGCGGACACAGGCCCGCCTACGGACGCGGGCCCATCTGCGGACACGGGACCTTCCGCAGGCACGGGACCTTCCGCAGGCACGGGACCGTTTGCGGACGCGGGCCCATCTGCGGACACGGGACCTTCCGCAGGCACGGGGCCATTTGCGGACACGGGACCTTCCGTGGGCACGGGGCCATCTGCGGGCACGGGGCCATCTGCGGACACAGGCCCGCCTACGGACACAGGGCCAGATCCGGTAGCCGGGCCAGATCCGGTAGCCGGGCCAGATCCGGTAGCCGGGCCAGATCCGGTAGCCGGGCCGGGGCCGGTAGCCGGGCCGGGGCCGGTAGCGGACAGGGACGCGGAGTCGGGGGCGGCGTCCGGTGCGTCCGCGGTCGGGGGGTAGCTACCGCGTGCGGTCGTGGTGCCCGGTGTCATCGGCGGACCACCGGCGACCGCACGCGCGTACACCGCGGCAGCGGCGATACCGGCGGCGGCCGCCCACAGCGCCGCGCTCGCCCCGCCACCACCCGCCAGGACCACCAGCGCGGGCAGCACTTTCGCGATACCGGTGACCCCGAGCACCAGCGCGAGCCCCCGGAACTGCTTTCGTCCCTGCAGTACGCCCTGCTCACCGGCCACCAGGACCAGTGCGGGCGCCGATCCGAGCGCCGCCGCCGCGGCCACGACACCGACTTCCAGCAGCGCGCTCACCAGCGGGACCAGCACCACCATCGCGGCCGCCACCAGCAGTGCGCACCTCCACCGCAGCCGGCGCAGGGCGGCGACATCGGCGCCGTGCACGAGTTCGCGCGCGACGACGTTCTGCAGGGCCAGCGCGGGTACTGCGCACAGCAGTTGCACGGCGAGCAGGCTGGCGAATTCGCTGTAGCCCGCCACCCCGAGCCACCGCCCGGCCAGCAGCTGCAGCAGATAACCCGCGATATTCGCGGTCATCGCGCCCGCGGTCACCAGGGTCATGTCCGCCACGGCGGGGAGACGGCGAACGAACAGCACGTCGGCAAGTGTCGCACCCGGTGCCGCGCGGATACCGGTCCGCCCCGCCGGGGCGGGCGAACGTAGGGTGACTGGCCGTGGGCGAACAACGGACCGGCCGGTGGGCACGATGGCTCCCGGCCGGTTACAGCCTGCTGCTGACCCTCCTGATCACCGCGCCGCTGCTGCGGCCCGGTTATCTGCTGATCCGGGATGCCGTCAGCACACCACGGTCGTATCCGACCGACGCCGCCCTCGGGCTGGGTGACGCCGCCCCGCGGGCGGTACCCCAGGACGGGTTGCTGGCGGCCCTCTCGACCGTCGTCGACGGCGGTCTGCTGGTGAAGATCATCTTGCTGGCGGCCCTCTGGGCCGCCGGATACGGCGCCGCCGCGCTCACCCGCGACCTGCTGCGGGCCCCACTCGCCGCCCAGCTGGTGGCGGTCACCCTCGCGCTGTGGAACCCCTACGTCGCCGAACGCCTGCTCCAGGGACATTGGAGTCTGCTCACCGGATACGCGGCACTGCCCTGGACGATCCTCGCGACCGTGCGGCTGCGCGCCGCCGCCCGGGGGTCGGTGGCCGACTGGGCGGCGCTCGCCGGCTGCCTGGCCGCGGCCGGGCTCACCCCCACCGGTTCACTGCTGGCCGGGGCCACCGCCCTCGCCGTGGCCGGCCGGCGCAAGTTCGCCGGTGTCCTCCTGGTCGCGGTGCTGTCCTGCGCCCCCTGGCTCACCGCGACCGCGGTATCGGGTGTCGCGGCCGAACCCTCCGACCCGGCCGGTGTCGCGGCGTTCGCCGCCCGCGCCGAACCGGGCCTGGCGACCGTGGGCAGCCTCGCCGGACTCGGCGGAATCTGGAACGCCGACGCGGTTCCGGGTTCGCGTACCGGCCCGCTCGCCGTGCTCGCGACCGCACTACTGCTGGTGATCGTGCTGCTGGGGGTGCGCAGGGTGGCGGCGGCCGACGGTGATCCGGAACGTACCCGGGCCCGGCGGATACTGCTGGGCATGGCCGGGGCGGCGGTGGTACTGCCCGCGCTCGCCGCGACACCCGCCGGACTCGCCGCGATGGAATGGCTGGTCGTCGAGGTCCCCGGCGCGGGCCTGCTGCGCGATACCCAGAAGTTCGTCGCCCTCGCCGTCCCTGGATACGTACTCTGCGCTGCCGCCGCCTGCACGGCCCTGCCCAGACGAATGAAATCCCGCCGGCAAACGCCGGAAAACTCCCCGGACCACGCCGAACCGGAAAAAAGCCACACCCCGCCGAGGGCGGCCTTACCCAATCGCTGGGCCCCCGCCCTGGCCGCGCTGTTCATCGGCGCGCTGGTCCTGCCATTGCCCGACCTCGCCTGGGGTGTGGGCGGGCAACTGCGGGCCGTCCACTATCCGGATTCCTGGCAGGAGACGGCCGGCCGGGTCGACGGTCCCGGCGATATCGCGGTGCTCCCGGGCGGAATGTTCCGCCGCTTCCCCTATTCCGGTTCCGCCCCCGTCCTCGATCCGGCCCCGCGGATGCTACCCCGCGACGTACTGCAGACGGGTGCGCTGCCGGTCGCCGGCCGGACCGTGACCGGTGAGGGCGTCCGCGCCCGCCGCGCGGAAGAGGTGCTGTTGAGCGGCGGCCCACCCGCCGACCTGGCCGCACTCGGCGTGGGCTGGGTGCTGGTCGAACGGGACACCCCCGGCCCCCGCGGCGACTCCGCGATCACGCTGGCGCAGCTGGAACCGGTGCACGACACCGGCGACCTCGCGCTCTACCGGGTACCGGAGGTGACGACCCGGCCCGAACCCGGCCACCGTGCTCTCGTTGTCGGCGCGCATATTCTCTGGGCCGCGCTGCTCGCGGCACCCCTCCTGGCCATCGGCCGACGCCGGCGTCCGCGCGACCCGAAGGCATAGCGGAGTCGCACGGATTTGCGGCCCACTCTGGATCACGGCCTCGACCCGCCGACGAACTCGATCATGTTTCCGACCGGCCCTGCCATCGAAGCAGCGCATCGGTCGAGGTGTACACCGGTGGTCCCGAGCGGCAACGCGGAGGTGCCGGGTGGTCGGGGATTGCCGGTAACCCGGGCCCTGCCCTGTCGCCTGCAGATCGACGCCGACAACGTCCCCGAGTGGATCCGCTCAGGCCCCGGCCGCGACCTCGGTGCGCACGGTGGCCGCGGCGTCCTCACCGGGCGAGATGAGTCCGCTGATCCGCGCACCGGCGGCAGCCGCCGCCAGCACCTGCTGCACCCCCGAGGCGGTGTGCTCCCAGGAGAACTCCCGTGCCCGCGCCCGCGCCTTCTCTCCCATGATGGTGCGCGCGGCCGCGTCGTCGAGCAGTTCGCCGACCGTCGCGGCGAGCTGGTCGGCATCGTCGGCCAGCACCCCGGTCACCCCGTCGATGATGGAATCGGTGAGTCCGCGCGAGGACCGGTAGCCCACGGTCGGGACCCCGTGCTGGGCCGCTTCGATCACCGCCAGCCCCCAGCCCTCCTTGCGGGAGGGCAGCACATGCACCCACGCCCGGGCGAGGAGTTCGTGTTTACGTGATTCGTCCACGTGCCCGTGGAAGGTGACGGCATCGGCGATCCCGAGTACGGCGGCCTGATCCTGCAGTTTGTCGGCCCACCAGCCGCCGCCGATCACATCCAGCCGGATCCCGGGAATACGGCCGCGCAACCGTGCCACCGCCGTGAGCGCGTCCTCGATCTGCTTATGTGGGACGAGGCGCGAGAGCACCACGACCCGGGGTTCCGGCGTGCGCACCTCCGCGGCGCCGGTGGGAACGTCACCGGGCACAGGTTCGGCCCCGTTACGCACGACCGCGATCCGCGAACGATCCACTCCGAGAGTGGCCAGTTCCTCGGCCGAGGGCAGCGAAACCGTGAGGTACTGGTCGGCCCGGTGCACCCGCGGCGACAGCCTGGACTCGATCCACCAGCCGATCCGGCCCACCACTCGGCCCGCGACCGGCCACTGTTCCCGGTGCCCGTGGTGCACCAGCACCACCGACGGCACACCCGAGACGAGCCGGGCGAAGAACGGTATGCCGTTCTGGGTGTCGACCACCGCTTCGGGCCGCACACCTTTGAGCGGGCCCAACCCGATCCGGCCCAACGCGATGGCGGCCAGCGCCCGGGGATACACCGTGAACCGGCCCCCGCCGCGGCTGATATCGATACCGTCGATACGCTCGCGTTTCGGCGCCCCCGGGTACCGGGCGGTACGTAGTGTCACCCGCACCCCCCGAGCCGCGAGATGCGCGCCGACCTGCTCCAGGTACCGTTCACTACCGCCGCCCTGTGGATGACCGGTATCGCGCCAGCAGAGCAGAAGTACTTCGCGCACGTGGGGCTTCTCCGGTCGGATCGGGTCCCGCGGACGGGACGGCGGTCGGTCCCGCGGACGGGACAGGGCAACGCGCTACACCTTAACGCTCCCACTCGCCCGGCAAGTCGCCCACCTGCGTGTCCTTCCGGTATCGGATCGACGCCTGCGACGATTCCTCGCTGCGGATCTGTGACACCGCGAATCCGCGATTCGGTGACATCGCGAATCTGCGATTCGGTGACACGCGAATCTGCGATTCCGAGACACGCGAATCTGCGATTCGGTGACCGGCTGAGAAGCTGTGACCGGTCACAATATGCGAGACTCGGCGTCGTGCTCGACGACCGGCAATCATCTGTGGATCGTGAATCGCTCGCGACGACCGACGGAGACTCCGCTCCCACCGGCGCCGGTATCGCGTCCACCGGCAGGGCCCCCCGGGGCGGCGACCAGGCGCCGCCCGCCCCCGCGCGTCCCCGATCCGCCGACGGGGCTCCATTCGCCCGCCGGGCACGATTCGCCCGCCGGGCACGATTCGCCCGCCGGGCAACGGTGGCCCGCTCGCTGCGACTCCTGCACAGCTTCCGCTTCGAACAGACCGATCCCGCCCGCTTCTACGGCGGTATCGCCACCGACAGCGTCGACCTGCTCACGGATTTCTACGCCGACCTCACCGGACGCGACCTCACCGGCGCGGTGGTACTGGACGTGGGCGGCGGCCCCGGCTACTTCGCCGACGAATTCGCCCGCGTGGGCGCGAAGTACATCCCGGTGGAGCCCGACCCGTCCGAGATGCATGCCGCGGGGATCGCGGTACCGGCCGCGGTACGCGGTTCCGGGATGGCGTTGCCGTTCCGCGACGACGCGGTCGATATCTGCTTCTCGTCGAACGTGGCCGAACACGTGCCGGATCCGTGGCGGATGGCCGACGAGATGGTGCGGGTCACCAAACCCGGGGGCATGATCGTGCTGTCCTACACCGTGTGGCACGGCCCGTTCGGCGGCCACGAAACCGGTCCGTGGCACTATCTGGGCGGCGAGTACGCGGCCCGCCGGTACCGCCGTAAGCACGGCCGGGAACCGAAGAACCGGTTCGGAGTGTCACTGTTCGCGGTCCGCGCCGCCGACGGTATGCGCTGGTCGGCACGTACTTCCGCGCGCGTCCACACGGTGTTCCCCCGATATCACCCGCGCTGGGCCTGGTGGCTGGTGCGCGTTCCCGGAATCCGGGAGTTACTCGTGAGCAATCTCGTAGTGGTTGCCGGCAAACCCGGCTGAGCCCTACAGCGCGACCTGTGCCCGGCTCCGGCCGACCCGGCCCCGCCAGCCGCTGCGAACCACCGGTTCGGAGCGGGACCACGGCGATTCCTGAATGGCAAGGCCGACGGTTTCGAGAGTGGTGAGCCCGACCAGATCGGCCAGCCCCCCGACCATCGCCACCGCCTCGGCCGCCTGCATGGCGGCCATCGCCTGTTCCAGGGTGAGGGTGCGGCCCGGTAGGAACGAAACGACCCATCCGCCGCTGCCAACGCTTTTCGCTTGATGGTCGGTCTGGTCGCTGGTCATCAACGCCCGGCCGATCACTTGCACCGCCATGAACGCCTCTCCCAATCGTGGGTCTTCGGTTCTAATGGAGCGAGCTGATACGTAGCTAACATCATGCGCCCTCCAGCAACAAAACGCAATAGTGCGTTCGTTGAAATACGTACCGAGAGGTAGGGATTCGCGATCGACACCTGTTCACCGGGATTATTCACCACGGCACCCAACACTCGGACCTGCACAGATGCGATCACGAGTTCGCTTGGGGCACAAGATCGAATCTTGTCACAGACCGGGTTCGGCAAGGTGCAGAAACGCCGCGTATATCAAAGAAGCGTGCGCACACAGCATCCCGGAACCGGCCGGGAAATCATTTGTCCGGCAAACTAATCGGTTGCCAGCAACGCCCGCAGGATCGGCACGCTGAATTGGGGGGCGTCCTCGGCATCGACGACCCGGACCTGCCAACCGGCCGGAAGCGCCGACTGCAACTGTCCCGCGGCGCGATGAAGAGGAGTGCTCACCGGGACATCACCGGCCGACTCCGGAGCGATGGACTCATCGGCCATGTTCCAACCACCTCTCGCGGGGCGATCGGCCCGGCCACGGGTCCGCGATTTACGGGCCGATCAGGGAGTGGATCCTCGGGATTGCGTGGTCGTCGAGATTCAGGGCCCCTCCAGAATAAGGCACAAATAGCCCCGATAGCGGCCCACATCTCCGGCAAGCCGCCCGATATCCGGACCCCGTCCCGGATGCGGTCACCGCAAGGCCGCCGGACCGGCAAAGGGCAGATTTCCGGCAAACCGCCCGCCGACATCACCGAGCACCGGATACGCCGAGGCACCACACCACATACGGCGGTCTCGATTACGCGGGAGCCCGGCCGCGTACTCACACATGGACAGCCCGGTGTGCAGTCCGGCGTTGCGCGGAATCTCGATACCGAGCGTGGGGTACCGCCGGGCGCCACGGCGCTGCTGCTGAACAACAGTCCGGTGGCGGCGAGGAGTACCGCGTGTTGCGGAGAAGGGATTTGTGAGTGTGACCGCTCGCCCGGAGCCCGTGAAGCTCTGCCACCTCGTTCGATCGATCACCGTATACCCCCCCTCCCGGCGAGCGCTGCCGCGTACAGCCCTACCGGCAATCCACACTTCCCGCACGCCCCCACCGAGCCGACCGCCGGAAATAGTCGGCCCACATCCGAGTACCGGGCCCCCGTGCGCGCCCGCGGTGAGGTCATCGCCGACTGGCTGGTCGCCCGGCCCGACCGATTCGGGCTCGCCCACGGCGACTACCACCAACCGATCCCACCGCCGGAGCACCCACCCCTCGGCGCCGAGTTCAGCGAGGCCCTGAAAGGGTTCGGCCCGCGTCGCCTGTCAGCACTCGAAGCGAGGTGGCGAAGCCACGAGTCTCGAGTGCTGA
>NZ_JBEZYU010000058.1:0-32008 GCF_040638875.1 Nocardia sp. NPDC024068
CAGAGGGAGGGAGCGCAGCGACCGACCGGCGGGAGTGAAGAACCGGGTTAATAGGGCCCCACCCTCGAGCGGCGGAGCCGCTCCAAAATTACAGCCCGACCCTTGACGGAGGCGTCGATCCGAACCTTCCTTGGCGGTGGGGCCGCTTCAACCCATCCCGACCCTTAGCGGAGGGGTCCACCCGAACCCCCTCTTCGCGGTGGGGTCGCTTCACCCCACCTCCCCACCCTCCGCCGAGGAGCCGCTCCAAATCACAACAGCAGGCGTTTGGTGGCGCTCCGGTGCACCTGCTCCGCGAGGGCGAGGTTGTCGGCCAAGAGGCACCATTCGGCCTCGTCGATGGCGGCTCGTGCGCGGTCTATCACTGCGGTATCCGCTGTGCCCCAGGCGATCGGCATGGTGTCGACCGGGAGCCAGCGCTGACCGATCGAGCGGGTGGTGAGGTCGCCGCGCACCGCGATGGCCGGAACCTGCTCGCCTTTGGCGAGCCGATGTCCGGGGAGCACGCGCACTTTTTTGGTCACCAAGGCGTGGCGCGACTCCCCGGTGTCGCGGCTCGCGACGTTCACCAGGGCGAGCAGAATCGTGCCCCGGGCGTTTGTATCTGTGACGACGGCGGGTACGAGCTCTCCTTCCGCGTAGAGCCGCGCGATTCCGGCCCGCCGCGGCGCCCACAGCGCCACCCAGAGTGCGGTGGCGGCGCCCAGGGCGCAGGCCAGGGCCAGGGGGTAGGACCAAGGGTGCCCGAGCCGGATCAGGTAGGCGGTGGCCGCGGCGGCGAGCAGTGCGGCCGGGACGGCGGCGAGACGGACCCGGCGGCGTCCGGCGAGCACTTCGTTGACCGCGTGGGCGTGCCGGCGGTCCACCGCGAATTCGAAGCGTCGCACGTCGCCATTCCTAACACAGTTCGCCGGGTCCGGGCCGTCCCTTATTGATCGCCCTGGCCGACCGCGGGTCCCAGCAGGTCGTCGGCATCGACGATCCGGTAGGCGTATCCCTGTTCGGCGAGGAAGCGCTGCCGGTGGGCCGCGTAGTCGGCGTCGAGGGTGTCACGGGCGACCACCGAATAGAAATGCGCCTGACCGCCGTCGTGTTTGGGTCGCAACAGGCGCCCGAGCCGCTGGGCTTCTTCCTGCCGCGATCCGAACGTTCCGGAGACCTGTACGGCGACCGATGCTTCCGGCAGGTCGATGGAGAAGTTCGCGACCTTGCTCACCACCAGTACCGGGATCTCGCCGTTGCGGAAGGCGTCGAATAGCGCCTCCCGTTCCTTGTTCTTGGTGGAACCCTGGATCACCGGCGCGTTCAGCGCGGTGCCCAGCTCCTCCAGCTGTTCGAGGTACGCGCCGATCACCAAGGTCGGCGCCGAGCGGTGTCGGGCCAGGATGGATTCCACGACCGCGATCTTGGTGCGGGCGGTGGAGCAGAGCTTGTAGCGTTCCTCGGGTTCCGCGGTCGCGTAGGACATCCGCTCGGCGTCGGTGAGGGTCACCCGGACTTCGACGCAGTCGGCCGGGGCGATCCAGCCCTGGGCCTCGATATCCTTCCACGGCGCGTCGTAGCGTTTCGGCCCGATCAGCGAGAACACATCGCCTTCGCGGCCGTCCTCGCGGACCAGGGTCGCGGTGAGACCCAGGCGTCGCCGCGACTGCAGATCCGCGGTCATGCGGAATACGGGGGCGGGCAGCAGATGCACCTCGTCGTAGATCACCAGGCCCCAGTCGCGGCTGTCGAAGAGTTCGAGGTGCTTGTATTCGCCTTTCGATTTCCGGGTGATGACCTGGTAGGTGGCGATGGTGACGGGGCGGATCTCCTTGCGTTCCCCGGAGTACTCGCCGATCTCCTCGTCGGTGAGCGAGGTGCGCGCGATCAGCTCCCGCCGCCACTGCCGGCCGGCGACGGTGTTGGTCACCAGGATGAGGGTGGTGGCCTTGGCCCGGGCCATCGCGGCGGCGCCCACCATGGTCTTGCCCGCACCGCACGGCAGCACCACCACTCCCGACCCGCCGGCCCAGAACGAATCGGCGGCCATCTCCTGATAGTCGCGCAGCTGCCAGCTCGCACCCTGGAAGTCCAGATCGATGTCGTGGGCTTCCCCGTCGACGTAGCCGGCGAGGTCCTCGGCCGGCCAGCCGATCTTGAGCAGTTGCTGTTTGATGTGGCCCCGTTCCGACGGATGCACCAGCACGGTGTCCTCGTCGAGACGCTCGCCCAGCATGGGTGCGATCTTCTTGTGCCGGAGTACCTCCGCGAGCACCGCGCGGTCCAGACTGACCAGCGTCAACCCGTGCGCCGGATGCTTGACCAGCTGCAACCGCCCGTAGCGGGCCATCGTATCGACGATATCGACCAGCAGCGGCTGCGGGACCGGGAAGCGCGAATGCCCGACCAGCGCGTCGACCACCTGCTCGGCGTCGTGGCCCGCCGCCCGCGCGTTCCACAGCGCCAGCGGGGTCACCCGGTAGGTGTGCACATGCTCGGGTGCCCGCTCCAGCTCGGCGAACGGCGCGATCGCCTGCCGCGCCACATCCGCGAGTTCGTGATCGACTTCCAGAAGAACTGTTTTATCGCTCTGCACGATAAGTGGCCCGTCCGGCACGGGACACCTCCTCACCTCGGCTGGCGTCCATTGTCCCCGAACCCTCCGACAGCGGCCGCGGCCCGGGTCGAACAGGGGGGCCAGTGCCCGCCGACTGGACCGAGACATCGGCCGCGGGCGCATCCACGATGGGATCCATGATCGAGTACTCCGCGATGGCCGGGGTGGCGGCGGCCGCGCTCGGGCTCGTCCTCACCCCCGGTCCGAACATGATGTATCTGGTCTCCCGGACCATCGCGCAGGGCCGCCGGGCGGGCCTGATCTCGCTGGCCGGGGTGGCGGCCGGATTCGGCGCGTACCTGACCGCCGCGACCACCGGGATCACCGCCGTCTTCGCCCTGGTTCCGCAGCTCTACACGGCACTGAAGATCGCCGGGGCCGCTTATCTGCTGTGGCTGGCGTGGAAGACGATCCGCCCCGGCGCGACCTCGGTGTTCGCCCCGGCTCCGCTGCCGCGCGAGTCCACCGGGCGGCTTTTCACGATGGGCCTGGTGACCAACCTGCTCAATCCCAAGATCGCGGTCATGTACCTGGCGCTGATACCCCAGTTCGTCGCACCCGGCAGCGGTCCGGTGTGGTGGCAGAGCCTCTGCCTGGGGTCGGTGCAGATCTCGGTGGCGCTGGTGGTGAACGCGCTCATCGTCGCCACCGCGGGTACGGTCGCCGGGTTCCTGGCCGGTCGTCCGGTATGGCTGCGCGTGCAGCGGTGGCTGATGGGCACGGTACTGGGCGCGATGGCGACCCTGCTGCTCGCCGACCGCACCCGTCCGGCCCCCGCCTGACCGGTTTTCTCCCGCCCGGAGCGGTCCCGGGCCGACTCCGGGTCAGCCGAGCCGGAGACCGGTCAGCTTCGCCGGGTTGGCAATGTCGTAGGTGCCCCGGACCCGGCCGTCGACCACGGTGAACCCCATCACCCGCGACGGGTATCCGGGATACCCGTCGCTCTCCGGGCGGCCGTGCACCAACGCGCCGAGCTGGCCGTTCACTCGCACGAACTCGACTCCGGACGCCAGGAAGTCCACCCCGGGGCGGTCCAGCCCGTAGCGGTGGAGGAGCCCGGCGAACAGGCGCGCCACCTTGTCCGGCCCCACGATCACATTGCGGGCGGTCGGGGTGGTGCCGCCGCTGTCGCCGATCATCACCGCGTCCGGATGCAAAACCGCCGTCACGGCGGCGGTGTCACCGCGGTCCAGCGCCACCATCAGCCGCTGCACCGCCGCCTCGTGCTCACTGTCGGCCACCGCTTCCGGGGTCTGCTCCCGCACGGCCTTCCGGGCCCGGGCCGCCAGCTGCCGCGCGGCCTCCGGGGTGATGTCGAGGATGGCGGCTATCTCCCCGTACGGGATATCCAGACCTTCGTGCAGAACGAACGCGACCCGCTGCGGTGGGGTGAGCCGGTCGAGCACCACCAGTGCCGCCAACCGGAATTCCTGGCGCGCCACCACCGTGGCCAGCGGATCGGGATGCGCCGACCGCGCGAACGGGGTCACCACGGGTTCCGGAAGCCACTGGCCCACGTAGTTTTCCCGGCGTACCGCCGCGCTGCGCAGCCGGTCCAGGCACAACCGGGACACCACCGTGGTCAGCCAGGCCCGCAGATCCTGGATCTCCGATTGCGAGGTGCCGGCCAGCCGCAGCCAGCTCTCCTGGACCGCGTCCTCGGCATCGGCGACGCTGCCGGTCAGCCGGTAGGCCACCCCGAGCAGATGCGCGCGATGCGATTCGAACAGGTCGGCGAGAAGCGCGGCTACCACCGCCCGGATTCTACGGACCGGCCTGCCTCCGGCCGGCGCCGCCCCGGCATACCGGACCAGGAAAAACAGATGCCACAACGGGACTCGGCTGCCACCATGTAGCAGATGGAGGAGTGCACACTGACCGATGGCACCGTCTGGCTGAGCCGGCCGGTGGAGTCGGATCTGGACGCGATCACCGAATGCTGCCAGGATCCGGCGATCCGCGAATGGGTGACGATTCCGTGGCCCTACGGGCGCCGGGACGCGGTGGACTTCGTCGGTGAAACCGTCGCGGAGGGCTGGGCCGGCCGCAAACCGATCTGGGGTATCCGGCTCGCCGAGCACGGCCGGTTGATCGGCACCGTCAGTCTGGGGTGCCGGCCCCGGGACGATACCGCCGCCGAAATCGGTTTCTGGCTCGCACCCGGCCACCGCAAACAGGGGCTGATCTCGCGGGCCGTGACCCTCGTCTGCGATTTCGGCTTCGACCCGGATGGGATGGGGCTTATCCGTATCTTCTGGCGCGCGTTCACCGGCAATCATCCGTCGGCCGCGGTCGCCCGGAAGCACGGATTCCGCTATGAGGGGCTGGCCCGCCTCGGCAGTGAGCATCGAGGTGTCCGGCGCGACCACTGGATGGCCGCCCGGTTACGGACCGATCCACCCGGCCCCGCGGGCAACTGGCCGGCCGGGATCTGAGACGCGATACCGGCACGACGGACGAGAGGCGCCGGCGAGATGCTCCGCCCGCGCCCGCGGACCCCACGGTCCGCGTGGCGCGGCGCCGGGCACCGCCGGCGAAGACCTTCACCGCCGCTGCGCGCCAACCGTCAACCGCCGCTGCGCGCCAACCATAAACCGCCGCTGCGCGACGAAGGTCAACGCTGCCGCCGCTGCGCGACCGCGTCGGCGAGACGGTTCAGCTGGGCCGCGGTGGTCTCCCAGTCCATGCAGGAATCGGTGATCGACTGACCGTAGGTGAGGTCCTCGGCCTTGCCCAGGGTCAGGTCCTGGCGGCCGGCGGCCAGGAAGCTCTCCAGCATCACGCCCACCACACCGGGCTCTCCGGCGGCCAGCCGTTCGGCGATATCGGCGACCACGATCGGCTGGCGCTCATGGTCCTTGTTGCTGTTGCCGTGGCTGGCGTCGACGACGATCCGCTGCGGCAATTTCGACTTCTCCAGGAGGGCGCGGGCGTCGGCCACCGACGCGGCGTCGTAGTTGGGGCCGTTGGATCCACCGCGCAGGATCACATGGCAGTCCTCGTTACCGGCGGTCTGGATGAGCGCCGAGCGACCCTCCAGATCGGTACCGGGGAACACATGGCTCGCGGCGGCGGCCCGGACACCGTCCACCGCGACCTGTACGTCACCGTCGGTGCCGTTCTTGATCCCCACCGGCATGGACAGGGCACTGCTGAGCTGGCGGTGCACCTGGCTGGCCGCGGTACGGGCACCGATCGCGCCATAGGACACCAGATCGGAGATGTACTGGGGGGTGATCGGGTCGAGGAATTCACAGGCCACCGGCAATCCCAGCGCGGTGATATCGAGCAGCAGCTGCCGGCCGATCCCCAGCCCTGTGTTGACGTCGAAACTGCCGTTGAGGTGCGGATCGTTGATCAGGCCCTTCCACCCCAGGGTGGTGCGCGGCTTCTCGAAGTACACCCGCATCACCAGATGCAGCCGGTCGGACAGATCGTCCGATACGGCGGCGAGACGCCGGGCGTAGTCGAGGGCGGCCGCGGGATCGTGGACCGAGCACGGGCCCACGATCACCATGAGGCGGTCATCGGTGCCGTTGAGCACATCGACGGTGGACCGGCGGCCGGCGCGAACGGTGGCGGCGTGGTCGTCGGTGATGGCGTGCACCCGGCGGACCTCCGCCGGGGAGCGTAAGGGGCTCACACTGAGGGTGCGTTGATCGTCCAGATCAGAATGTGTGGCGTCGATATCGACTGCGGTGGTCATCGTGGGTGTCCTTCTCGTTCATGCCGACCCACGGAACAATCCCCGTCGAGCCGGTCGTCCGGCTCGGGGTGAACTGGTCAGCGCGCGTGGTTGCCGCAGACCGACCCGCCCCGGGCCGGCTTGCTAAACCAGAAATACACGCGCTGCACGGTCGATCAGGTTACCAGGATGAACCGGCGAGGTGAATCCGGGGCGGAATCAGCCCGGATCGAAGTGATAGTTGACACAATTCCGCCCCGGTTCCGATTCAGAACTGACCGGGCTCGTAGCTACCGGCCGGAGTGTGCGCGATGGCATTGAGCCGGTTCCAGGTGTTGATAGCCGCGATCGCCGCCGTGAGCCCGCCGATCTGCTCGTCGTCGTAGTGCTTACGCACCCGCTGCCAGGTCTCGTCGTTCACGCCGCCGCCGTCGGCCAGCCGGGTGGCGGCCTCGGCGAGCTCCAGGGCCGCGCGTTCGGGTTCGGTGAACACCGTCGCCTCGCGCCAGGCGGCGACCAGGTTGATCCGCGTCGGGGTCTCCCCGGCGTGCGCGGCGTCCTTGGTGTGCATATCCACGCAGAACGAGCAGCCGTTGATCTGGCTGACCCGGATCTTCACGAGTTCGTGGGTGGCGGCGGGCAGGCCCGAATCGGCGACCGCCTTCTCGGCGGTGATCAGCCGGCGGGCGAAGCTCGCGGTGACCTTGTTCTCGAAGACGTTCATACGGGGTTCCATCGCGTTGTCCTTTCATCGCTGCGTTCTTGTCAGGTAGACGACGCGCACCGAGAAGATGTGACATACCCGCGAGAGTTCTTTTCCGGTGGATCGGCCCGTCAGGCCGTGAAGTCGAACTTCACCCCGGTCAGCCGCTCCGACAGATCCCACAGCGAGCGGGCGGTGAGTTGATCCTTGGCCCGCTTGGAACAGCCCGAGGGGCCCGGATATCCACGAGAGCCGCCCAGCCCGGTGGGCCCGTAGTAGCCGCCCGGGCGGACGGTGGCCGTGGCGGCGAACAGTTCCGGCAACGCGCCCATCTCCGCGCTCTGCGCGAGTTTGTTACCGATGGCCATCACCTTGTCCAGGATGGATTCGGTATGCGACTGCAGATCGGTGGCCGCGTATCCCGGATGCGCGGCGATCGCCAGTTTCGCCGATCCGGCGGCGGTCAGCCGGCGCTGCAACTCGAAGCTGAACAGCAGATTCGCGAGTTTCGACTGACCGTAGGCAGCCCAGCGCTTATAGGGCCGGCGTTCCCAGTTGAGGTCGTCGAGGTCGATGGCGCCCATGGTGTGGGCGCTGCTGGAAACCGTGACGATTCGTTCGCTGATCTTGCCCAGCAGTAGGCCGGTGAGCGCGAAATGGCCGAGGTGGTTGGTGCCGACCTGCATTTCGAACCCGTCGGCGGTCCGGCGCAGCGGCAGCGCCATGACGCCCGCATTGTTGATCAGGACGTTCGCGCTCTCCACCTCGGCGGCGAACGTCCGCACCGAGGACAGATCGGCCAGGTCGAGGTGCCGGACGACCGCCCGCTCCCCGATCTCGTCCGCGACGGCGCGCGCCTTGTCCAGATTCCGGCAGGCCAGGACCACCTGCGCTCCCGCCCCGGCGAGCGCCCGGGCGGCCACCGCGCCCAGCCCGCTGTTCGCCCCGGTGATGATGAAGGTCCGACCCTGCTGATCCGGGATGTCCCCGACGCCCCAACCACTCATGGGCCGAGTCTAATGCGCGGCGGCGCCGCGCACCGGATACGACGATCGCAGGGCCGGGCGGCCGGGCCCGGGATTCGGATACGGTCCGCTACCAGCGGATGAGATACCCACCCCTTTCCAAAATAGGTAGGGTTGCCTAACCTATTCTCAGACCAGGAGCGCGCCGCACACGCATTCGGGTCCCAGCTTTCCAAGAGGCATATCGTGACTTCCACCGCCGCCGGCACCCACCGTGACGGTTATGTTCCCTTCCCGGCGGACTTCGCCGACGCCTACCGGGCCGCCGGCTACTGGACGGGCACCACCGTGGGCGAGCTGCTGCGCGATACCGCGCACCGGCTGCCCGCCCGGCCGGCGCTCCTCGGCGATCGGCCGTTGACCTACGCCGAACTCGACACCGAGGCCGACAGGATGGCCTACGGATTCCTCGCCCTCGGGATCGCCCCCGGTGACCGCGTGGTCGTGCAGCTCCCGAACGCTCCCGAGTTCGCGATCGTGCTGTTCGGTCTGCTGCGGGCCGGAATCATCCCGGTTCTCACCCTCCCGGCCCACCGCCGCGCCGAGATCGAGCATCTCGCCGAATTGTCCGGCGCGGTCGCTTACCTGATCGCCGACCGGCACGGCGATTTCGACTACCGCGAACTGGCCGCGACCGTGCGCGACGCCGTCCGATCACTGCGTCACGTCCTGGTACTGGGCGACCCCGGGGAATTCACCGACCTCATGTCCATCGCCCGGGATTCGGGCACGCTCCCGGCCCCGGACCCCGCCGATATCGCGCTGATGCTGGTGTCGGGTGGCACCACCGGGCTGCCGAAGCTCATCGCCCGCACCCATGACGATTACGTCTACAACGCCACCGCCAGCGCCGCAGTCTGCGAACTCGGCGAAGCGGACGTCTACCTGGCCACCCTGCCCGCGGCGCACAACTTCCCACTGGCCTGCCCCGGCATTCTCGGCACCGTGGCAACCGGCGGCGCACTGGCCTTCACCGCCGACCCGAGCCCGGAGAGCGTGTTCGCGACAATCGAGCGCCTCGGGGTCACCGTCACGGCGGTGGTGCCGCCCCTGGCGCAGCTGTGGTCGGCCGCGGTGGAGTGGGAGGTCGCCGATATCTCCTCCTTGCGCCTGCTGCAGGTCGGTGGCGCCAAATTGGCGGAGGTGAACGCGCGCGAAGTCGCTCCCGCACTGAACGTGACCCTGCAACAGGTCTTCGGTATGGCCGAGGGCCTGCTCAACTTCACCCGCCTCGACGACGACCCGGACCTCATCTGCACCACCCAGGGCCGGCCGCTGTGCCCCGCCGACGAGATCCGGGTCGTGGACGAGGACGGCGCCGATATCGCCGACGGCGCCGAGGGCGAACTGCTCACCCGGGGCCCGTACACCCTGCGCGGCTACTACCGCGCCGCCGAACACAATGCCCGCGCCTTCACTCCCGACGGCTACTACCGCAGTGGCGATCTGGTGCGCCGCCTCCCGAGCGGCCATCTGGTGGTCTCCGGCCGGATCAAGGATGTGATCAACCGGGGCGGGGAGAACGTCTCCTGCGACGAGCTCGAGGAGCATCTGCTCGCGCATCCCGCGGTGCGCCACGCCGCGGCGGTCGGCCTGCCCGATCCCGGTCTGGGAGAGAAGGTCTGCGCGGTACTGGTCGTCACCGAGACGATGCCGACACTGGCCGAGATCAAGGAATTCCTCACCGGCCGCGGCCTGGCGACCTTCAAACTCCCCGATGTCCTGCGCCGGGCCGAGACCCTGCCGGTCACCGCGGTCGGCAAGATCGACAAGAAAGCACTGCGCGCGCAGTGATGAGACCTCCGGAAGCGGCGGCACCTTTCCGCGTTTTCGGCGCGGCTTCGCCGCGCGGGGGTTGCTCATATTGTGGATGCGCCCGGATCGGAGGTGCAGCCGCCACGGCCCGGCGATCGGGCCCGCACCACGCAGCCCGGCTACCGGGCCCGTACCACGTACGGCGCGACGCTGTTGAGTTTCTCGCAGGTCTCCTCGAATTCACGCTCGGGCCGCGACTGCGCCACCACCCCCGCGCCCGCCCGCAGCCACGCGCCCGCGTCGTTCTGATACACCGCGCGCAGCACCAGGGCCGCCTCCAGCGCACCGGTCGGCGAGACCATCAGCACCGCACCCGAGTACAGCCCGCGTGGCGGATCGGAGCGGAAAATCGAGTCCACTCCCGGTCGTTTCGGCACGCCCGAGGCGGTGACCGAGGGAAAGAGCGCATCGAGCGCGTCCCAGGCACTGCGCCCGGCCGCCAGCCGGCCCCGGACGGTCGACGCCAGATGCTGGACGCTGCCGCGTTCGCGGACGGCCATGAAATCCGAGACCGAGGTGGTGCCCGGCTCGGCGATCTCGGTGATCTCGGCGAAGCAGGTCTGCACGCTCATGGCGTGCTCCACGATCTCCTTCGGATCGTTCACCAGATCCGTCCGGGCCGCGCTGTCGATTTCGGCGCCGAGTCCGAACGCGCGGGTCCCGGCGAGGGGTTCGGTGGTGACCGTCCGGTCGTCGCTCACCGAGAGCACCAGTTCGGGGCTGAACCCGGCCGCCTGCAACCCGCCCAGGCCGAGCAGGAAAGAGCGGGCCGGGGTGTTGTTCGCGCGCCCGAGCCGGTAGGTCGCGGGGATGTCCACGGCGAAAGGGAGTTCCACCTTCCGCGAGAGGATGACCTTCCGGTACCGGCCCGCTCCGATCTCGTCGACGGCCTGCGCGACCCGCTCGCGATAACCGGTGTCGTCGGTGCGGATATCGACCGGAAACGGCTGTGGCAGCGGGAGGTCTCGCGACCGGACGACGGTATCGAGCAGGAAGGTGGCCTCCGCCGCGGCGGCGCCGGTGACCCAGACCTTGCCCGCCGTATCGATGCGCACCTCCACCCGGGGCACGATAAGACGGACCAGGGGGGTCGCCGGGCGCAGGTACTCGACGGCGCCGAGCGAGTACGCGCAGAATTCGAATCCGACCCAGCCGTAGGCATTGCGGCCGGTCATCGGCAGTCCGGAGAGCACCTCGTCCATCACCTCGGCCGGGCTCCCGGTCCACGGTTTCGCGGTGGTCTCCCCCGCCCAGTGGATCCGCAGCTCGTCGCTGTCCAATTCGACCGCGCCGATCGGATCGGCGGCGAAGACCCATTCGCCGCCGCGTTCGTAGACAACGTATTCGCCGAATCGTTCTTCGGCGGCCAGGCGGGACATAGCTGCCGCCGGGTCGGTGACATATTCGACGCGTAAACGTTCGTCAGTGGTCGACAACGATCCTCCAAGGCTAACCGACCCAACTCGGAAGTAAGGTTAGCATTACCTTTTCTGGGTACGGGTCCTCGATCGAACGGAAACCGCTCAAACCACCCGGACAGCGCGTCGGCCGTCCATAGTTGTTGCATCGAGTAACTTCACAGCCTGCGGCCGACCCCGGTGCCACCCCGAAGTGCCTCACTCGTCACGATCACCGGCACGCCGCGAACCCACCCGTCCGACGCAGAGGATCCACAGCATGATCGAGCACAGCGGAGGAGTGTCCGCGCCACCCGACAGCCCACCGGAATCAGTGGTCGCACTGGTGGATTCGACGTCGGTCACCGAGCGCGAACTCATCGGCCGCTGGCTCGCGGACGGCGGCATAGCCGCCGAACTGGGCGTGGACGCCCCGGTGACCCAACTGGATCTCGACGCGGCCGCCGTGGCCGGCCGCCTCACCGGACGCGTCGACGATCCGCTGGTGGTCCCGGTCCGGGTGCTGTGGCTGCCGCCCGAACGCGACGGGGTCCGGCGGGTCACATTCGGCGATATGGCGCTGCTCACCAATCCCCGCCGGCCCAATCGGCTCGCCCAGCGACGCCTCGTCGCGACCGCCCCGGACCGCCATCTGGTACTCACCGGCGCGCCGGCCCGGCTCAGCGAACTGCGCGCCAACAATCCCGAGGCCGCTGCGCTGCAGCGCAGCGGCACCACCGAACCGTTCGCGCGGGCGGTGGTACGCGCGGCGGTGCTCGCGCTGGAACGCGCCGAACGCACCGTGATCGGCGACCGGTACAAGATTCCGCGGCTGGTCGCCGAGGAGATCCTGGACTCCCCCGATTTCCTGCGCCGCCTGGAACTGATCGCCGACGAAACGGGCGCCGACCCCCAGGATGTGCACCGGCGGGCCGAGAAGGCCCTCAACGAATTGGTCGCGGCGCAGAGCCGGACCGTCTCGGATCTGTTCACCCAGGCCATGCGGCCCGTGCACGCGTCGACCTGGAATGTGGACTGCGACGAATCCGGGCTCGCCGCATTGCGCGAACTCAACCGGAGCCATCCGCTGGTGTTCCTGCCGTCACACCGGTCCTATGTGGACGCGTTCGTACTCGGCGACGTACTGGCCCGCAACGATTTCCCGCCCAACCACGTCGTCGGCGGCGCGAACCTGCGTTTCTGGCCGATGGGCCCGATCGCCCGCCGGACGGGCACCATCTTCATCCGGCGCAGCTTCGCCGGCGATACCGTGTACCAGGCGGTGGTCGAGGAGTACTTCGGATATCTGCTGTCGCGGCGATTCAACCTGGAATGGTATTTCGAGGGCGGTCGCACCCGCACCGGCAAACTCCGGCCCCCGCGATACGGCCTGCTGAACTATCTGGCCGCGTCCGTGCGCCGGGACCGCGTCGCCGACGCGCTGCTGGTCCCGGTGTCGATCACCTACGAGCGACTCAACGAACTCGGCGCCATCGCCGACGAACAGGTGGGCGGCCGGAAGAAACCCGAGGGTCTGGCCTGGCTGGCCCGCTACGTCCGCAATCAGCAGCATTCGGCCGGGCACGTGTACGTCCGATTCGGTGCCCCGCTGTCGGCGCGCGACCGCCTCGCCGCCCACGGTGATCCGCTTTCGGAGCCCCCGGTCACCATTCCGCTGCACCACACCGACGCCGCCACCCGCACACCGGCCGGATCCGAACTGGACAGACTCAGTGACCAGCTCGGCGAGAAAGAGCGGCGGGCGGTGCAGCGGCTCGCCTTCGAAGTGGCCGTGGGTATCAACGCGGTCACCCCGATCACGGTCAACGCCCTGGTCGCCCTGGCACTGCTCGGCGTCCATCAGCGCGCCCTGACCCTGGCCCAGGTGTACGAGGTGCTGGGCCCGGTCCTGGACTACATCGAAGCGCGAGACCTGCCCCGCGGTGAGATCGCCCAGCTCCGCAACGAGCAGAGCCTGGCCGTCGTCCTCGAACAGCTCTCCCTCGCGAAGGTCGTCACCGTATACCGCAGCGGCGTGGAGCCGGTGTACTCGATCGAGCCCGGCGCACATCTCGAGGCAGCGTTCTACCGCAACAGCGCGGTGCACTGGTTCGCCGACCGCGCGATTCTGGAACTGGCGATCCTGGCGGCCGTCGAGGCCGCGCCCGAGGATCCCACCGGCGCCGTCGGACCCGATACCGATGCCCTCGGCGTCGGCTGGGAAGAGGCGTACCGGCTGCGCGATCTGCTGAAATTCGAGTTCTTCTTCCCGGACCGGGCGGAATTCTCCGAACGGATCACCGCGGAGATGCTGTTGGTCGATCCCGGCTGGCGGACCCGGCCCCGCGATACCCTCGGCAGCGAAATCCTGGCCGCGCTCACCGGCAGCGGTTTCATGATGGCCCACCGGGTGCTGCGTTCGTTCTTCGATGCGCAACTGGTGGTGGCCGAACGATTGGAGGCCCGGGAACCGGCGGCGACGATCGACCGCAAGGCGTTCGTCTCCGAATGCGTCTCGGTGGGCAATCAAATGCTGTTGCAGCAGCGGCTGCACAGCACCGAATCCGTATCCACCGAACTTTTCGGCAGCGCCCTGAAGCTGGCCGACAACTACCGGCTCCTCGAACCCGCCGACCCGGATTCGGAGGAATCCGCGGCCGAACTGGCGCAGCGGCGCCGGGAATTCGCCGACCGGCTGCGCACGATCGGTATCCGCATATCGCGGGCCGCCGCGCTGGACCCCTCCAATCTCCCCGCGGGCGGACCCCGATGAGCGGCGCGGCCGCCGCGGCCGCGGAACCCGGCCGGGGCGCGGAGACCGGGACCATCGACGGACTCGTCGCCGCGATCCGGTCGGGCCCCAGGGGTCCCGGTATCGCCGCCATCGTAGATCTCTCCGCGGCCGCGCAACTGCGATGGGAGGCGGGCCGGCGGAGCCGGGGGGCCGATCGGGAACTGGTCAGTGCCTTCCTCGAACAGATGCGTCACAGCGCCGAGCGCGCCGGGGCCGATGCCGTCGAATCCGCCGTCGCCCGTACGGCCGGACGCACGCCGGAGGAACTGAGCGCGCTGGGCAAGCGCCTGTTCGAACGCGGTTGGTACGACCAGCTGTATCCGGAGGTCTGGCGGCTGATCCAGGAACATATCGAGGCCGGGCATACGGTGCTGCTCGCCGGAACCTCCACCGAACAGCAGCTGCGGCCCGCCGCCGCGGCGCTCGGAATCACGGAAGTGGTGGGATCCCGGCCGGCTGTCGACGCGGGCCGGCTGACCGGCCTCCTGGACGGCCCGGTGCCCTACGGACCGGACAAGGTCGCGGCGGTCGCCGAATTCGCCGGCTCCCGGGGTATCGACCTCGCGCGTAGCTACGCCTACTCCGGCAGTTCCACCGATCTGCCGCTGCTGGCCCGCGCCGGGACCGCAGTCGCGATCGCCCCCGATCCCGCGCTGGCCGCCGCGGCGGCGGAGTACGGCTGGGCGATACCCACCGTCGCGCCCCGGACGGCCCCCACCGCCGGTGACCGGCTGCGCACCCTGCTCGGATTCGCGGCTCTCCTCGGCGGCGCACTGTTCGGCGTACTCAGCAAACTACATACTCGCGACCGCCGGACCATGGCCGACGCGCTCCTGAAATACGGCGCCTCGTGGCCGCTGCGGGTCTGCGGTATCCGGCTGCGGGTCACCGGCGCCGAGCACGCCCGTACGCCGCGGCCCGCGGTGTTCCTGTTCAACCATCAGAGCCAGTTCGATGTGTTCATCGTCCCGACGGCTCTGGGCGCCGGGGTCACCGGCGTCGGGAAGAAAGAGTTGATCCGCAACCCCGTGTTCGGGCCGCTCATGCGGTTCGTGGGCGTCACCTTCATCGACCGTTCCGACACCGAACGCGCCAAGGCCTCGCTGGCACCGGTGGTGCACACCTTGAACGACGGCCTGTCCATCGCCATCGCCCCGGAGGGGACCCGTTCCTACACCCCGCATCCGGGCCGGTTCAAGAAGGGCGCGTTCCATATCGCCGCGCAGGCAGGGGTTCCGCTGATCCCGGTGGTGATCCGCAACGCCGCCGATATCGGCCGCCGCGATTCGATGATCGCGCGTCCGGGAACGGTCGATGTGACGATCCTGCCGCCGATCACGATCGGCGATCCGGCGAATCTAGACGAAACCGTGGCCGCCGTCCGGCGGCAGTACCTGGACACGTTGCTCGACCTGCCCGCGGGTGGATCGCTAGAGAGCGCGCCCGAACAGCAACTTCCACGGCATGAGGGCTGATTCCAGCTGCACCGACAGGCTCATCTTGGACGCTCCGAGGGTCCGCTCCTCGAAGCGGATCGGCACCTCGGCGATACCGATGCCCTGCTTCTTGGTCCGGTAGTTCATCTCCACCTGGAACGAGTAGCCGTTGCTCTGGATCGACCCGATCTCGATGGCCCGTAGCGTATCGGCTTCCCATGCCTTGAAACCGGCGGTGGCGTCCTTGATGCCGAGCCGCAGGATCGCGTTGACGTAGAAGTTCGCCCACGCGGAGAGCGCCTTGCGGTACCACTTCCACTCGGCGGCTGTCGAACCGCCCGGCACGTAGCGCGATCCCACGACCACGCCCGTACCCGGCCGGGCCAGCTCCTCGAGCATGGCGGGAATGACCTCGGCGGGATGGGACAGGTCGGCATCCATCTGGATCACCACCTCCGCCCCCTCCTCGAGGGCTCGGGTGATCCCGGCGATATAGGCGCGGCCCAGCCCGTCCTTCTCGGTGCGATGCAGTACCGTCACCACGTTCGGCAGGTCCAGGGCCAGCTTGTCCGCCACCTCACCGGTACCGTCCGGAGAGTTGTCGTCCACTACCAGCACACGCAGGTCGGGCACGGGCAGCGCGGTGAGCCGCTCCACCGCAACCGGCAGATTGTCCCGCTCGTTGTAGGTCGGCACAACAACGGTAACCCTCAAGGGTCGCCCTCCCTGCTCACCTGGTCTCGCCCGTCAGCCGGTCCACGGGCCGCGAGCTTCGCTACGTATTACCCGTGAACGGTAGCCCAACCGCCGACCCCGGGCTGCAGCGCACCGGTCATAGCCGCCGAAAGCAGGGCGAACCGGGCATATTCGCTGATCAATCCCCTTCGCGCCAGGATCGGTCCGCCGCGTCCTGGGCGGCGTTGCGCTGCCGCACGATATCGAGAGCACGCTCGGCGGTCGCGCGATCCGGATACGGTCCCATCCGGTCGCGGAACCAGCACTGACGACCACGCTCGGCGCGCTGATGTTTCAAGCAGTAGTACCACCGTTCGGCCATCCCCCAAGCATTCCATCCGCGCCGGGCCCGAACGAGCAGAAACCCCCCGATCGCAATGATCAGGGGGTTGATTGTGGCCAGGGCCGGGATCGAACCGGCGACCTTTCGCTTTTCAGGCGAACGCTCGTACCAACTGAGCTACCTGGCCGCAGGCACCCGGAACGAATGCCATCCGATGGAGCCGGATTGCTCCGGCACCCACTGGGGCGACCCTGACGGGACTCGAACCCGCGACCTCCGCCGTGACAGGGCGGCGCGCTAACCAACTGCGCCACAGGGCCTTGCTGTGTGCGACCTATTTTCATAGGTCGTACCCCCTACGGGATTCGAACCCGCGCTACCGCCTTGAAAGGGCGGCGTCCTAGGCCGCTAGACGAAGGGGGCTCGTCCCGGATCTCTCCGGACCGGCTTTTCAACGGCTGTCCGTTGGGAGCTCGCATAGCTTATGACAGGGTGGAGTAATTTCCCAAATCTGCTGGTCAGATGGTCGAACCCAGTTCCTCCAGACGCGCGCTCGCGCGCCACCCGTGCTGCTGGAAGGTTTCGGTCCACGCCGAGGTGCAGCAGGCCTGCACGACCACTTCCAGCGATTCCCGGAACCGGGTGCGCAGATTCGGTCCACCCTGATGCGCGTCGACCATGTAGCGCTGACCGATGAGCGCGCCGGCGAGGGTCCGGGTGAACCGATCGGGGTCGGTGTCCGGACGTAACTGCTCCTTCTCGATCGCGCCCACGGTCAGGGTCCGGACGACCGAGGAGAGCATCCGGCATCCGCCGCGCCCCTGACGCTGGAAACCGGGATCGATGACCAATCGGAATTCGGCCTGCACGATGATGTCGTGCTCCAGCCGCAGCGCCAGCTCGTCCAGAACGCCGTGCAGAATATCGAGTGGCCCCAGTTCGGTGCGGAGCAACCAGCGATCGATGGTGAGCCCGTACCGCTCGATCGCCGAATCGAGTACGGCCCGCGCCAGATCTTCCTTCGAATCGAAATGAAAGTACATGGCGCCCTTGGTCGCTCGCGACCCTTCCAGAATATGGTTGAGCGAAGCCGCGGCGTAGCCGCTCTTCCCGAACTCAACGGCGGCGGACCGGATAATCGCTGCCCGTGTCCGACGGGCCCGCTCTTGCTGCCGTGCCATGCTCGAAACGCCTCCGAAGCCTTGTGCAATCCGCCGGGGTTTTTCCTGCGGAATGCCCGCGACCGATCAGCTGCCTTTGACGGGTGCCGAGGTCGCGAACTTATCCTGTTGTGCAAATCCGACTTTCGGTCGGTTTTAACGCCCTGTCTCAAACTTTTGGTACGGAAATCCGCCGGGGAAAGAAACACACCGGCTGGTATAATTCGATAGCCCGGGTGCGCCGCAGGGGGTGCGCATCCGGGCATTCCGTTGCGCTCTACCTCGTCCCCGATCCGCCTCCCGCAGCATCGACCCGCGTCACACCCCGAATTCGCTGAATTGTCACGGTACTCGGAATCTCGTACCGGCACGCGGTAATCCGAGGTTGCCGACCGCCGTTCCGGCGCCGGGATCCGGTACGCGCACAGCGCCCGCCGACACACCGATTCCCCTGACAGTGCTGGATATTCATCACCCGGACGGAAAGTCGCCGAAACTCAGCCGGCCACTCCCGCTCCGCGACCCATTCCGCCGCGCTCGCGAGCGATCACGAGCCGGCCGTACCCCGGAAAAAGCGGCATCGGAACCCGCCCCTGGGCGAAAGCCGCCTTTACCGATCCAAAGGCATTGGTATCCAACATATTTGAATCGTATCGTGCTACCCGTTGTATCAACAATGCCGCAGGTACCGCGATTCGGAACCCAGGAGTATGGTCCGGCGTCCGCAGCACCCGGCCGAACCGCTCACGCAGCGCCACCACCTCGCCCGATGACACCGGAGACCGGCCCGCCGTCACGGCACGCCGGCGCCGGCGCCTAGTGACAGAAAGCACCAGCGTGGCGGCCCGATTACGAGAAAACCCGGCCATCCCATTACACTTGCGCCCGCGCCCCTATAGCTCAGTTGGTAGAGCTACGGACTTTTAATCCGCAGGTCCCAGGTTCGAGCCCTGGTGGGGGCACAACCCGGGCGCCCGGTCCTCGGATCGGGCGCCCGCCTCGTCTCCGGACCGCTGATCCACTCCGGCGCGACTGTGAGTTCCGACAGGTTTGCCCCACACCGACTGTGACCGGCCCCGGCACATCCGGCCCCGGCCCGGCGGGGCATCGCCGGATCCGCGCGGACAGCGGAATCCGCACCGCCGCTCCACTGAGCAGGACGGCCCGCCGCGACGGTGTATCTCCGGTGCGCGGACGCGCTCATCCGCTGTGGCATTTCCCACCGGCGGTAACGTGATCCGATGAGTGTTCGATAATTCCGTGACCGGGTTCCGGGCCATACAATCGAGGTCGGCCGCCCGTGACAGAAACACGTGCCACCATGCACTCTTTCTCGGTCGGATGCGTTTCGCATCACACCTACGGTGCCGTAAGGTAGGGCCGCATCGGCAACGGTCTACAACAGGTGACCCGCACGAACGCAACGTATGAAGGGCTTGATCACATGGCAAGGGATCTGACTCAACTCGAGCTGCTCACCGAGTTGGAGCCGGTTGCCGAGCAGAACGTCAACCGGCACCTCTCCTTGGCAAAAGAGTGGCATCCGCACGACTACGTCCCGTGGGACGAGGGTCGCAACTTCGCCGCGCTCGGCGGACAGGATTGGGACCCCGAACAATCCAAGCTCAGCGAGGTCGCCAAGGCGGCCATGATCACCAACCTGCTCACCGAGGACAACCTGCCCTCCTACCACCGCGAGATCGCCGAGAATTTCTCGCAGGACGGGGCCTGGGGCACCTGGGTCGGCCGGTGGACCGCCGAGGAGAACCGGCACGGCATCGCGATGCGCGACTACCTGGTGGTCACCCGCGGCGTCGATCCGGTCGCGCTCGAACAGGCTCGGATGGTTCATATGACCAACGGTTTCGCCTCCCCCGCCGAAGCCGATGCGGGGTTCCTGCACTCGGTCGCGTACGTGACATTCCAAGAACTGGCCACCCGCGTCTCGCATCGCAACACCGGCAAGGTCTGCGATGACGCCATCGCCGACCGGATGCTGCAGCGCATCGCGGCCGACGAGAACCTGCACATGATCTTCTACCGCAATATGTGCGGTGCGGCCCTCGATCTGTGCCCGGACCAGGCACTCGACGCCATCACCCTGATCCTGGAGAACTTCCAGATGCCGGGCGCCGGAATGCCGAATTTCCGGCGCAACGGTGTACTGATGGCCAAGCACGGTATCTACGACCTGCGTCAGCATCTGGAAGAGGTCGTCCAGCCGGTCCTCAAGAAATGGGACATCTTCGGTCGTACCGATTTCACCGCCCACGGTGAGCAGACCCGGGAGCGCCTCGGCAATTTCCTGGACAAGCTCTCCCAGGATGTCGTCAAGTTCGAGGAGCAGCGCGACCGGATGCTGGCTCGCGAGGCGGCCAAGCGCGAAAAGCAGCTCGCGTCGGTCAACGCCTGATCGACCGCGCTCCGAACAGGTGAAGCCGCCGGGATTCGTCCCGGCGGCTTCTTCGTATCCGCGGCGCCCCCGCGACGCAGGGCGCGCGACCGCGGATCACTTCATCGGCAGCGCGCCGTCCACCCCACCGACATCGGTGATCTGCCAACCCGCGTTCTCGTCCACACTCACGGTGTAGGTGACCGTGGTCTGGGTGCCGTCCGGATTCTGGGCATTGGTCGAGGTCACGTCGACGAATACGTTGACCTGATAGACGCCGTCCTGCTCCGACATCACCTTGGCGGTGATCGGTGTGGCGGTCGAGGTCCACTGCAGCGGCACCAGGATCTGCTCGAGCTTCGGCGCCGTCTCGTCGAACTTGCCCGCCAGCTGCGGTGTGGTGTTCTTCTTCAGTCCGGCGATCCAGGCGTCGAGGTCGCGGAAGTTCACCGTGGCCGCGCCGACCGCGTAATCGGTCGCCACCTGCTCGGCGTGCCCGTTGTCGGCCGCCTGCTCGTCGCGGTCGGCCAGTTCACCACGCGCGGTGAAATAGAGGACGGCGAACACCACCGCCAAGGCGGCCAAGGCGACCATGAGCGCACCGCGGACCAGGGTGGATACCCGGACGGATACGGTGCCCGCCCGGTCGGCGGCGGCCACGCGGCTGCCGGGCACGGAGTCGCTTCCGCGTTCCGGGCCGGCCGCGGTATCGCTCTGGCCGCGGCCGCTGTCGTCGGTGGTCTCGGCCATACTCGTTCCTGTCCTCTTCCGCTCGTGTTCCCGCTGCTCGTACCCGGCCGTGTCCAGCGGAAACGGGCGGCGGGCAATCCGGCGCACCCGAGGCTAGTGCCGCCCGGTGAGCCACCCGATAGTGACCCCCGCCCGTTCCACAGGGAAAATGGATTCTCGTGCAGACAGAAGTAGAGCAGGAGACAGGTTTGCGGATCGGCCCCTACCCGGTCGACCCGCCGGTGGTCCTCGCCCCGATGGCCGGGATCACGAATCTGGCCTTCCGGAAGCTCTGCCGGGAGTTCGGCAGTTCCTCGGCGATCTATGTCTGCGAGATGATCACCGCCCGCGCGGTCGTGGAGCGCAATGAGAAAACGCTGCACATGATGTCGTTCGACGAAGGCGAATCGCCCCGCTCGATGCAGCTGTACGGCGTGGACCCGAAAACCCTGGGCGAGGCCGTGCGCATCATCGTCGGCGAGGGCTGGGCCGACCATATCGATATGAACCTCGGCTGCCCTGTACCCAAGGTCACCCGGCTCGGCGGCGGGGCCGCCCTGCCCTACAAACGCAACCTCTTCGCCTCGATCGTCCGGGAGATGGTGCGGGCCGCCGAACCGGCGGGCGTTCCGGTCACCATGAAATTCCGGATCGGCATCGACGACGACCACCGCACCCACCTCGATACCGGCCGCATCGCCGAGGCCGAGGGCGCCGCGGCGGTATCCCTGCACGCTCGCACCGCCGCCCAGCGCTATTCGGGTACCGCCGACTGGTCGGCCATCGCCCGGCTCAAGGAAGCCGTCACCACGATCCCGGTACTCGGCAACGGGGATATCTTCACCGCCGGCGACGCGGTCGCGATGATGGCACAGACCGGATGCGACGGCGTGGTCGTCGGTCGCGGCTGCCTCGGCCGGCCCTGGTTGTTCGGGGAACTGAGCGCGGCGCTGCGCGGTGAACCCGCTCCGACCCCACCGGACCTCGGCGGGGTCGGCACCATCCTGGCCCGCCACGCCGGCCTGCTCGCCGAACACCACGGCGAAGAGAAGGGCATGCGCGACCTGCGCAAACATATGGCCTGGTACTTCATGGGCTTTCCGCTCGGGGCCGAGCTGCGACGCAGTTTCGCCACCGTCTCCACCCTCGCCGAACTGGACGGGCTGATCGCCCAGCTCGATCACACCGTCCCCTTCCCGAAGGACGCGGAAGGTCCGCGAGGGCGACAGGGTTCGCCGGGCAAAGTCGCGCTGCCGCACGGCTGGCTCGACGACCCGGACGATCACACCGTCCCCG
This sequence comes from Nocardia sp. NPDC024068, assembly GCF_040638875.1. Lineage (NCBI taxonomy): Bacteria > Bacillati > Actinomycetota > Actinomycetes > Mycobacteriales > Nocardiaceae > Nocardia > Nocardia sp. NPDC024068. Next base: position 22,050 of record NZ_JBEZYU010000058.1, read on the forward strand.
CCGCGGCCGATGTGATGCACAGCGGCGGCTGACCGCGCCGACACGCCGGAGCCCACTGCACCGGCCCATCGGCGCGCCCGTGAAAACATAATCGCAGGCAACTTTCCAGCATCACCTTCGTCACAGACCATCACGTACAGTCCGAGTGGCCCTCGGTGGCGAAATCGTTATCATTGCGGAATCCCGCGCAGCCTTTCGAGCACGGCTGTGGCGGCAGCGAGTTGCGGAAAAGCGAGGTTCATCAGTTGGGTGACGATCGGCACGGGCGTTCTCCAAGGCCCGGAGGTCGCGCACCGTGGGAGCGGTATCCCACGGCGGAGTCCCCCGATATGGACGGCGCACAGGGGGCCCGGCGGCAACGGCAGCCGGAGACGCCGGAGAACCCGGCGCCACTGACGGTTCAGGATCTGGTCGAACGCGTCGACAGCGAGCGCACGGTACGACGGCGCGAGGGCGACTCCGGCCGCCACACCGCGCCCACGAGCCCGCCACCGCAGGCTCCCGCTCCGCCGCAGCAGCAGCCCCCCGGGCGTCCGTCGGGGCCGCCGCGCCAAGGCGGCGAACAGCGGGTGCGGCCGGACCGACCCGGACCCGGACCCGGACCCGGACCCGGACCCGATGGTGCGCCCGGCCGGCCGAATCGGCCGTCCGCACCGCCGGCGGGTCCCGGCCGTCCGGCCGCTCCGGGTCAGCCTCCAACCGGGGGGACACCGGCACAGGCCGGACCCGGCCCACGTCCTTCCGCGCCACCTCCCGGGTCCGCACCGCCCCCCGGACCCGGCCCACGCCGGCCGGACCGCCCGCAGCCCCCGGGCGGCCGGACCGCGCCTCCGCCGCCTCCGCAGCGTGGCACCGAACAGAAGCCGCCGCCACCCCCGCGCCCCGCCGGCGGCCGACCACGACCCGCCGCCGATGCCCCGCCCGCCGCGACCGGCGCACGGCCGGCGGCCGAGGGCCGGCCACCGGCCGGCCCACCCGTCCAACAGGCACCCGAGGGTCCGCCGAAACGGCCGCCGACCGGACAGCGGCCGGCCGCGACACCGCCCGCGGACCCCGAGGTGACCACGGCTGTGCCGCAACCGCCCGACCCGGCTCGCGGCGGTCCGCGACCAGGTAGCGAGCCGGGCCGTAAACGCTTCCGGCAACCACGCAGCACACCCGGCCGCGGTAACAAGGCCGCGGCCGTCGCGGCGCCGGGCGCCGAGGTCGTCACCGATGTCATGCAACCCGTCGGCGAGGACGACGTCCGGGTCAACGGCCGCACCGATACCGGCGGCTGGCCGACCTCCGAACCCGCCGCCCCGGAAACCGTCGGAAAACCCAGACGGGCGGCGACCGTGCCGCCACGCGGCAACCGGCGTCTGCGCCTCGCCGGTCGCGTCACCGTCGCCTTCTTCTCGGTGCTGGCACTGCTCATCACCGGCGGCGGCTGGAGCTACCTGCGGGCGACGAACAACGGATTCACCCAGGTCTCGGCGCTCGGTGAGAACGAACAGGATGTTATCGACGCCAACGCACAGCTCGGCGACGAGAACTACCTGATCGTGGGCACCGATACCCGGGCCGGAGTGAACGGCGACGTGGGCGCCGGAACTGTCGAGGACGCCGAGGGCGCCCGCGCGGACACCACCATGCTGGTACACATCCCGAAGAACCGGGGCCGTGTGGTGGTCGTGTCCTTCCCCCGCGATTTGGACGTCACCCGTCCCGAATGCGCGCGCTGGGACAACGACAACGCCAACTACACCGAGGAGATGTATCCCTCGGCGATGGGCGACAAACTCAACGCGGTGTACGCCCTCGGCGGACCGAAATGCCTGGTCACCACCGTCCAGCGGCTCACCGGCAGCACCATCAACCACTTCATCGGTATCGATTTCGCCGGTTTCGAGCAGATGGTCAACCAGGTCGGCGGTGTCGAGGTCTGCGTTTCCCAGCCGCTGGAAGACGGTGTCCTCGGCACCATCGTTCCGGAAGCCGGACGGCACCGGGTCGACGGCGTCACCGCCCTGAAGTACGTCCGGGCGCGGCACGTGTACGGCGAGGAGCGCAGCGACTACGACCGGATCAACCGGCAGCAGAAATTCCTGGCTTCGCTGCTGCGCGGCGCGCTGTCGGGGCGGGTGCTGCTGGATCCCGGCAAACTCAACGGGTTCATCAAGGCCTTCACGGCCGCAACCTTCGTCGACAAGGTGAACCCCAACGATCTGCTGATGCTGGGCCGCTCGCTGCAGGATCTGGAATCCGGCGCCGTCACCTTCCTGACCGTTCCCACCGCGGGAACCACGTCCTACGGCAACGAGATTCCGCGTACCTCCGATATCCAGGCGATCTTCCGGGCCATCCGCGACGACCAGCCGCTGCCGGGCGAGAAGACCGCACCGGCGCCGCCGCCGACCGCGGAGGTGGAGGTGCCGCCGTCGCTGACCGCGGTCGATCCGAGCACCCTGTCGCTGCAGGTGTCCAACGGGTCGGGGATCTCCGGCCTGGCGAGCACCGCCGCGAGCCAGCTCTCCAATATGGGTTTCGGCATCTACAACGTCGGTAACTACACCGAGGGCAACGCCGCCGAGACCAAGGTCCGTTACTCCACCGGGCACGAGGCGGAAGCGGCGACCGTGGCCAGCGCCATCCCCGGCGCCGCCATGGAGCTCGACGATTCGCTGGACAGCCTGGTCGAGCTGGTACTCGGCGAGAATTACCAGCAGGTGGTCAACGAGCCGACACCGGTCGGGAGCCCGATCACCGAGGTACCGCCCACCACCGCCGGGCCGGTGGAACTGCCGACCGACCTCGAACACGTCAACGCCGGCGACGACCCCTGCGCCGCACCCCAGTGACGGCTACCGGGGTGGTCACCAGGTTATTCACCCGGTGTTGGTGACGTAGTCAGCGCCGCGAACTAGTGTTCTGACTCATGCGTGTCATCTACAACGAGCAAATGGCCGATCTCGCCCACCTCCTGGGCGAGATGGCCGGTCTTGCCGGTTCGGCCATGGATCGCGCCACGCAGGCTCTGCTCCAGGCCGACCTGACGCTGGCCGAACAGGTCATCAGTGAGGGCGATCGGATCGCCGAGATGATCTCCGGTGCCGAGGAGAAATCGTTCGCACTGCTGGCACTACAGGCCCCGGTTGCCGGAGATCTCCGGCAGGTGGTCAGCGCCATCCAGATCGTCAACGACGTGAACCGGATGGGCACCCTGGCCCTGCACGTGGCCAAGGTGGCCCGTCGGCGGCATCCCAACCACGCGCTGCCCGAGGCCGTGAACGGCTATTTCGCCGAGATGGGCCGGATCGCGGTCAGTATGGGCAGCGGCGCCCAAGAGGTGCTCGACACTCGTGATCCCGAGCGCGCGGCGCAACTGAACCAGGACGACGAGGCGATGGACGATCTGCATCGCCATCTGTTCACCCTGCTCATGGATCGCGAATGGAAGTACGGTGTGGCCTCGGCCGTGGATGTCACGCTATTGGGCCGCTACTACGAACGTTTCGCCGATCACGCCGTGGAGATCGGCCGCCGGGTGATCTTCCTGGTCACCGGTGTGCTGCCGGCCGATGAGGATGTCGAGTCCTGACCCGGGCGCATTCCCCGAACAGAACCGATCGCGGGCCGGAGGATTTCCTTCGGCCCGCGGTTCGTCGTGCGAGCGGTCGCGCCCTGGTGCGGATACGACTCCGCGAGGACCGGTGACCGGCCCTCGCGGGGATTCGTGCGGAAATCAGCCGAAGCGGCCGGAGATGTAATCCTCGGTGGCCTTCTCGCCCGGGTTGGAGAAAATCTTCTCCGTATCGTCGATCTCCACCAGCCGGCCCGGCTTGCCCTGCGCCTCCAGGTTGAAGAAGCCGGTCTTATCGCTCACCCGCGCCGCCTGCTGCATGTTGTGGGTGACGATGACGATCGTGTATTCCTTCTTCAGCTCGGTGATCAGGTCCTCGATCGCCAGGGTCGAGATCGGGTCCAGCGCCGAACAGGGCTCGTCCATCAGCAGCACATCGGGTGAGACCGCGATGGCGCGCGCGATGCAGAGCCGCTGCTGCTGACCGCCGGACAGGCCGCCGCCCGGCTTGTCCAGGCGATCCTTCACTTCGTTCCACAGGTTGGCGCCGCGCAGCGACCGTTCGGCGACCTCGTCGAGTTCGCCCTTGTTGCGCACGCCCTGCAATTTGAGACCCGCCACCACATTGTCGCGAATGGTCATGGTGGGGAACGGGTTCGGACGCTGGAACACCATGCCGATCGTGCGGCGCACGCCGACCGGGTCGACCTGCGAGGCGTAGATGTCCTCACCGTCCAGCATGACCGCACCCGAGACGCTGGCGTTCGGGGTCACCTCATGCATCCGGTTCAGCGATCGCAGCACGGTGGACTTCCCACAACCGGACGGTCCGATGAAGGCGGTCACACTGCGCGGCAGGACGTTCAGCGAGACATCGGCGACGGCGTGGAACTTGCCGTAGAAGATGTTCAGTTCTTTGATGTCTATGCGCTTGGCCATCTATGTTTCCGTTCCGCCTTATCGGTTCCGCATCAGGAACTTGTTGACACCCGCGGCCGCCACGTACAGGAGTGCGATCAGCAGGATGAGGGTGAGCGCGGCGCCCCACACCCGCTGCCGGCCCGCGTCCTCGGCGTTCGCCAGTTCCTGGTAGATCAGCAGCGGCAGTGAGGCCATATTGCCGTCGAAGATGTTCATATTGATCGACTTGCTGTAGCCGACCAGCACCAGCACCGGCGCCGTCTCGCCCATGACCCGGGCCAGTGCGAGCAGAATGCCGGAGATCATGCCCGGCAGGGCGGTCGGGATGACGATCTTCAGAATCGTCTTCCACTTCGGGATCCCGAGCGCGTAGGACGCTTCCCGGAGCTCGTCGGGGACGAGCTTGAGCATTTCCTCGGTATTGCGCACGACCACCGGCAGCATCAGCAGCACCATGGCCAGTGACACCGCGAGCGAGCTCTGCGGGAACCCGAGAGTCGCGATCCACAGCGCGAAGATGAACAGGGCCGCCACGATCGAGGGCACACCGGCGAGGATGTCGACCATGAAGGTCGTGACCTTGGCGAACCGGCCGGTGCCGTATTCGATGAGGTAGACCGCCGCCATGATGCCCAGCGGCACCGCGATCACGGCCGCCACCGCCGATTGCACGATCGTGCCGTAGATAGCGTGGTAGACACCGCCGCCGGTCTGATCGGGCAGCACGCCCTTCTGCGAGTTCTGCCACCAGTCCAGGGACAGGATGGCTTCGAAGCCGTTGATGAGGACCATCCCCAGCACCCAGCCCAGTGGGACGAGCGCGATGAGGAAGCACAGGGTGAACAGGACGGTGGCGATATTGTTCTTGATCCGCCGCCCGGTACTCACCTGACGGAAGGTGGGCGCCTTGATCGGCTGATTGAACTTCGTCAGAGTGGTCATCAGCCGTTCACCTTTCCGCCCGCCGCGAATCGGGCCAGCGCGTTGACGACGAAGGTCAGCGCGAAGAGCACGAAGCCCGCCGCGATATAGGCGCCGGTCGGCAGCGGAGCGCTGAACTCGGCGGCAGCCGAGGCGATCTTGGACGCGAAGGTGAAGCCACCGTCGAACAGCGACCAGTTGCCCGCGTCCGCCGAGGTCTTCAGGATGAGCAGCACGGCGATGGTCTCACCGAGGGCACGGCCCAGACCGAGCATGGAGCCGGCGATGACACCGCTGCGCCCGTAGGGCAGCACGGTCATGCGCACGACCTCCCATTTGGTGGCGCCCAGTGCCTGGGCCGCCTCGATATGCGAGACGGGGGTGAGCGCGAACACTTCGCGCGCCACCGAGGTGATGATCGGCAAGATCATCACCGCGAGCACCACGCCCGCGGTGAAGATCGTGCCGCCGCCGGCGATCGAGACATTGCCGTCGGAGAAGAGGAAGAACCAACCCAGGTTGTCGTTGAGGAACTCCTGGATCGGCTTCAGGTAGGCGGCCAGCACCAGCAGACCCCACAGGCCGTAGACGATCGAAGGCACCGCGGCCAGGAGATCGGTCAGCATGGAGAAGGGGCGCGCCAGCTGTTTGGGCGCGTACCGGGTGAGGAACAACGCGATACCGACGCCGATCGGAACCGCGATGAGCAGCGCGAAGGCGGAGCTCAACACCGTCACCATGAACAGATCACGGATACCGAAGCGGAGATTGCCCGCATCGCCGGTGTTGAACTCCGTACTGGTGAAGAAGTTCACCTGGTCAGCCCGGAGCGAAGGCACCGCACGAATCAGCAGGAACAGGGCGATCAGCGCGATGGAGGCCACGATGATCGCCGCGGCGGTGGTGGCCAGCGATTTGAAGATCAGCTCGGCCCGCCGGCCACTGCCCCTGGATTCACCACCTAACGGCGGTTTGCTCGGATGGCTCGACATTGTTGCGGGGACTCCCGCCTTCGGCAGGCCCGTCCCACCGGACGAGCCCGCCGAGGCTACCTCAGGGTTGACTGTCATATTCGCGCTATCAGGAGATGGCGTTGATCGCCGTGGTCAGCTTGGTCTTGAACTCCTCCGGGATCGGCACGTAGCCGTTGTCCTCCAGGCCGTCCTGACCGTTGCTGGTCGCCGAGCTCAGGAACGCCTTGACGGCGGTCGCGACCTCACCGTCGGCGTACTTGGAGCACACGATCTCGTAGGTCGGCAGGATGATCGGGTACGCACCGGTCTCGGTGGGCTTGTAGAACGACGAGGTGTCGAGCACCAGATCGTTGCCCTCGCCCTTGATCTTCACACCGTTGATCGCCTTACCGGCGGTCTCGGAGGTCAGTTCGACCGGCTCCGGGCCGGCGGAGGTGATGACGCGGGTCACGGCCAGGTTCTGCGCCTTGGCGAACGACCACTCGTTGTAGGAGATCGAGTTCGGGGTGGACTTGACCGCGGCGGAGGTGCCCTCGTTGCCCTTGGCGCCCTCACCGACACCGCCGTTGAAGACCTTGCCGGCTTCCTTGCCCCAGGCGCCGTCGGAGGCGGCGTCCAAGTAGAGCTGCAGGTTATCGGTGGTGCCGGACTCGTCCGACCGGTAGATGACCTTGACCGGCTCCGCGGGCAGCTGCGCGTCCGGGTTCAGCGCCTTGATCTCGGGGGCATCCCAGGTCTTGATCGCACCGTTGAAGATCTTGGCCAGGGTCGGGCCGTCCAGCGCGAGATCGGTGACGCCGTTGATGTTGTAGGTGATGGCGATCGGGCCGAAGACGGTCGGCAGGTTCCAGGCCGGGGAAGCGCAGCGTTTCGCCGCGTCGGCGACCTCGCCCTTCTTCTCGCTCAGCGGGGAGTCGGAGCCGGCGAAGTCGGTCTGGCCGCCGAGGAATTCCTTCACACCGGCGCCCGAGCCACTCGAGGTGTAGTTGAGGGTCTGGCCGTCGCAGTTGGTCTCGTAGGCGGCGGTGAAACGCTCGACGGCGTTCTTCTGGGCCGAGGAACCGCTGGCCTTCAGCGCCTCCTTGCCACCACAGGTGACATCGGCGTTGGCCTCGACACCGGTCGCCCCTGCGTTGTCGTCGCTGCCGCAGGCGGCCAGCGGCAGGGTTACGGCGGCGAGTACACCGACGAGGGCACTGCTGCGCTTGAACTTCACTACCAGTCCTCCGGATACGTCCTACGCGCCCGGTCCCTCACCGGCCCGGGCGTGTGTGGTGGGTGCGGCCGTTCGCGGGGAACTTGCACACCGGGCGGCCCACTGCCGCCTGGAATCAAACTAGGGCCTGCCGGTAGACAGCCGGACCAGGGCAAGTGAACGGAAGGTGAACAGGACGGAGCTGATGCGTCCGTTATGTGTGATGTTTGCCGCGTTGTTACTCGGCGCACGCTATTCGGCCAACCACCCGACGTCACCGCGCGGCGGTATAGGCGATATCGATATGGGCCGGAGCGAAGCCGAGCCGGCGGTAGGTGCGGACCGCCGCGGTGTTGTCCGCCTCGGTGTACAGCAGGACCTCACCCAGTCCCGCATGCCGCAGATGATGCAGGCCGATCAGGGTGAGCAGGCCACCGAGCCCCCGCCCCTGCGCGGCCGGATCGACACCGACCACATAGACCTCACCCGCGGGCGGGTTCTCGTCGTCATGGACCTTGGTCCAGTGGAATCCGAGCAATCGCGTCGGATCCTGGGCATCGAAGGCCAGGAAGAGACCGTCCGGGTCGAACCACGACTCCGCCCGCCGCTGGGCGAGCTCGTCCTCGGTCCATCCACCCTGTTCGGGATGCCAATCGAACGCCGCGTTGTTGACCCGCAGCAATTCCGGGTCGTCGGACGGACCGGCGTAGGTGCGCACGATCAGACCGTCCGGCAGCGCCACCGCCGGTAACTCACTATTTGCCAGCTCGCGGCGCATCTGCCAGAGTTCGCGCGCCGCGACCAGCCCCAGCCGGGCGGCCACCGCCTCCGCGGCGGGCAGCTTTCCATGCGCCCAGACACGCGTCCCGGAGCCGCCCGCGGCCAACGCGGCCGACACCAGACCGCGCCCGATCCCCCGGCCCCGGAACTCCGGTGCCACAGCCGTCTCGGCCATCGCGGGATGCTCACCGTGTGACGGGGTCAGGCTCGCGTATCCGGCCACCGTTCCCGCACACAGCGCGAGCAGATGCCGCACCGGCGACGAACGCCGCAACGCCAGCAACGCCTGCTCGGACACCGGGGCCACGCCGTCGGTCGCGGTAGCCTTCTCCAGCAACGCGGTCACTCGATCGGCCCGGCCGTCCAGCGGGCCTTCCGTCCATTCCAGCTCGTAGCCGGCCGTCCCGCCCGGATTCACTGCGCGGTGCCGTTGACCGGCGTCATGGAATCGTCCTCCACGCCGTCCTTGTCTCCATTGGCCGACCGGCCCTCGCCCTCGCCCTTGTTCGACGAGCGGGCGGGCCGTACCGCCTTGTACCCGACATTGCGGACGGTCCCGATCAGCGACTCGTACTCACTGCCCAGTTTGGCCCGCAACCGCCGCACATGCACGTCGACCGTGCGGGTGCCGCCGAAGAAGTCGTAACCCCACACCTCCTGCAGCAGCTGGGCACGGGTGAACACCCGGCCCGCGTGCTGCGCGAGATACTTCAGCAACTCGAACTCTTTGTAGGTCAGGTCCAACGGGCGACCGCGCAACCGGGCGGTGTAGGTGCCCTCGTCGATCACCAGCTCACCCAGGGTGATCTTTCCGCTGGCCTCGGGGCTGGCCGCGCCTCCGGTACGGCCGACGAGCAACCGCAACCGGGCATCCAGCTCCGCGGGCCCGGTACTGGGCAGCAGAATATCGTCGAGACCCCAGTCGGCGTTCACCGCGACCAGGCCGCCCTCGGTCAGCACGGCGACCACCGGAACCGACGACCCTGTACTACCCAGCAGGCGGCACAGACCACGCGCCGCCGCCAGATCGGTGCGCGCATCCACCAGCGCGATATCGGCGGTACCCGCTTCCAGCAACGACGCCACCTCGGTCGGCGCCGGCCGCACATTGTGCGCGAGCAGCGTCAACGAAGGCAGAACCGATTCGGGATCGGGGTCGGAGGTCAGCAGGAGCAGCTCCACAAGCACTCCTCCCATCTCGTAGCTACGCGAAAGCCAGCTTCATCGCCGTCGCCACGTTGCTCATCCACAACTAATCGCTGCAAGATTAGCGCGCTGCACCTATTGCGGCGTCTCCGACGCCGCGGGCGGGGCCCTATCAACCCGGTTCTTCACCCCCGCCGGTCGCTCCAGAACCGGGCGGGCCCCACCCCACACGGATGCGACCATCCGGATAAAACGAGAGATCCCCGCGAACGCGGCCCCGCACTACGCAGCCCACGGGCCCGGTACCAGCGTCACCACCCGGTTCCGATCCGAACCGTTCCCCTCCACGGAATGGGTCACCTTCCCGGTGCCGAGTTCAGCGAGGCCCACAAAGGGTTCGGCCCGCGTCTGCTGTCAGCCCTCGAAGCGAGGCGGCGCAGCCGCGAGTCTCGAGGGCTGA
>NZ_JBEZYU010000059.1:0-31499 GCF_040638875.1 Nocardia sp. NPDC024068
GTCAGCCCTCGAGACTCGTGGCTTCGCCACATGCGCTTCGAGGGCTGACAGCAGACGCGGGCCGAACCCTTTCAGGGCCTCGTAAGACTCGGCGCTGGGCGGGGTTGTTCAGGCCGGGGGTCTGCTAGTCGGCGTCGTCGTCGGCCAGGGGGGTCGGGCGGTAATAGCGGCCGTTGTAGTAGAGGAGGGGGGCGGCGGCGGGTTCTTCGGCGGTGTCGTCGTGGACCCGGACTACGCGGCCGACGACGAAGGTGTGGTCGCCGATGGGGATGAGTTGCTCGATGGTGGTGCGCAGCCACAGGGGGGTTCCGTGCAGTACCGGTTCGCCGGTTTCCAGGGCCGACCACAGGGCCCGGTCGCTGAACCGGTGCGCGGCGGTCCGTGCGAAACGCTGGGCGATATGGCGCTGATGCTCGCCCAGGAAATGGATGACCACCGAATCGGCGGCGGTGAGCGCGGTGAGACTCGAGGAGGTATCGCTGATGTTGAACGAGACGAGCGGCGGATCCAGGGACAGCGAGGCGAACGAGGTCGCGGTGAAACCGACCGGGCCGCCTCCCGAGTTCAAAGTCACAACCGTGACACCTGAGGGGTAGTGCCGCATCGAGGCACGGTACTGCTCGGCGGTGATACCGCTGAGGTCGTCGGGAATCCGGATACCGGTCTCGGGCCGTGGTGCTTCGGTCACCCAGCCGACGCTACGCCCCGGAGCGTCGCGCCCGCCCGGTCCGGTTCCACTGGCCGGACACCCGCCGCGACCGGGTTCACGCGACCTCCAGTGACAGTCCCGCGGTGATCCGCAGCAGCTCCGAGTAGCAGGTCCGGAAAACCGTGCCCGGGCTGCCGCCCGCCGCCCACAGCTCCCCGAACCGCGCCAGCGTGCTGTCCACCCAGGTCGACAGATTCGTGGGATGGCCGACCGGGGCGACACTGCCCGGCATATGTCCGGTGTATCGCATCACGAGATGTGGCGGGGCCGGGGTCAGCGGCCCATCGAGCCGAGCGCCGACCCGAGTGGGATCGACCTCGTGCGCGGCGGAAACGAGCAGGAGGATCGGTTCCTCGTCGAGCAGGAAGACCTCCGCCCGCACCAGGGCGCCGAGTTCCACCTCCAGCACACGAGCGGTATCCGCGGCACCCGTTGCCGACTCCGGCGCGGAGACGATCAGACCGTGGTGTCCGCGCGCTATCAAAGTATCCGAGACCCGGCAGGTTATCGGTGGAAGCGACCTGCGCATGGGCACAGGGTAGAGCGCTCGGCCGGGCCTCGCCGCTGTTTGCCCCACTCAGCGGCCCGGGCGCCGATCCCGGGGGCGGCTGTGCGTGCCGGTTCCGCGACCGGCCACGACCACTAGGCTGGCCGAATGACAGATTGGCAGGCTTTCACCGTCGAAACCCAGGACCACGTCGCACGGGTCACGCTCACCGGCCCCGGCAAGGGTAATGCGATGGGCCCGGATTTCTGGCGGGAACTGCCGGAGATCTTCCGCGGACTCGACACCGACCCCGAGGTCCGGGCCGTGGTCCTCACCGGATCGGGCAAGCACTTCTCCTACGGCCTCGACCTGCCCGCCATGAGCGGCACCTTCGGCCCGCTCATGGCCGACCGCGCCCTCGCCGCGCCGCGCACCGACTTCCTCGGTGAGATCCGCCGCCTCCAGGACTCGATCACCGCCGTCGCCGAATGCCGTAAACCGGTGATCGCCGCGATCTCGGGCTGGTGCATCGGCGGCGGCCTGGACCTGGTCTCGGCCGCGGATATCCGCTACGCCAGCGCGGAAGCGAAGTTCAGCCTGCGCGAGGCGAAGGTCGCGATCGTCGCCGACGTGGGCTCACTGCAACGGCTGCCCGCCATCATCGGCGAAGGCCACCTGCGGGAACTGGCCTACACGGCCAAGGACATCGACGCCGCCCGCGCGGAAAAGATCGGCCTGGTCAACGATGTCTACCCCGACCAGGAAGCGGTGCTGGAAGCCGCCCACGCCACCGCCCGCGAAATCGCCGCGAACCCGCCGCTGGTGGTCCAGGGCGTGAAAGACGTACTGGGGCAGCGAGAGGCGTCGACTGTGGCGGAGGGGTTGCGGTATGTCTCGGCCTGGAACGCGGCGTTCCTGCCGTCGGAAGACCTGACCGAGGCGATCCAGGCCGTCTTCGAGAAGCGGACGCCGGAGTACAAAGGCCGGTAGGGGCTGGGGCGAAGGTCGGCGGGGAAGCGGGCGGCCTTGGTGCGGAGGTTCGGGGCGGGCCCTCGTCGAGGAGGAGTGGCCTGAGCTCGAGGATGGGAACGTGACCTCGCTCGCCAGGGTGAGTGGTGGCTCTGCTCGCACCGGAGAGTTGACCCGGCCCGCGGCTAAGAGTCGCAACTCCTGCACGGTCGACAGCACACCGTCGGCGGTGCCGAGTTCAGCGAGGCCCTGAAAGGGTTGCGGGCCGTCCCGTGTTTCAGCGCCCGAAGCGAGGCGGCGAAGCCACGAGTCTCGGGCGCTGAAACACGGGACACAAGGGGCCCGCAACCCCGCGGCGCCGCAGGCGCCGCCAAAATTTCAGCTATTTTCCTTCAGGCGTTTGAAGGAGGCTTCGATTTCGGCTTCGGCTTCGGCGCGGCCGACCCATTCCGAACCCTTGACGTATTTGCCGGGTTCGAGGTCCTTGTAGCGCTCGAAGAAGTGTTTGATGGCGGCCAGTTCGAATTCCGGGACGTCGCCGAGGTCCTGGATATGGTCCCAGCGGGGGTCGCCGGCGGGGACGCACAGGATCTTGTCGTCGCCGCCTGCCTCGTCGGTCATCCGGTACATGGCGACCGGGCGGGCTTCGACGAGGACGCCGGGGAACACCGAATCCGGGAGCAGGATCAGGGCGTCCAGTGGATCGCCGTCTTCGCCCAGGGTGTCCTCGATATAGCCGTAGTCGGCCGGGTAGCCCATGGACGTGTACAGGTACCGGTCGAGGCGGACCCGTCCGGTCTCGTGGTCGACCTCGTATTTGTTTCGTGAACCCTTGGGGATCTCGATGGTGACGTCGAACTCCACGCCAACTCCTTCCGCTGCTCGCACGATGCGCCGTGGCCGCCGGTGAGGGCCGGCGCACCCGGTTGTTCGCCGAGAACGGTAGCGGAACACCGATAGGGTTGTCGGGGGCACATGGGTTCAGTGGGGCCCGGTGTGGAAGTAGTGCACGAGGAGACGGCGGACGACGTGGGTTTGCAGGGTGGCAGCGGTTGGGACGGTTCGGCCGGACGCCGGCGCCGGGGATTGCGCGCATGGTTGATCACCGTGGCGGTGGCCTTGGCCGGTGCGGCGGCGGTGCTGGCCGCGGTGTTGCAGCCGTGGACCCCGGAGTTCCGGCACGGCGGGCTCACCATCGCCGCGCCGCCGGAGCCGGTCCGGGTCGTCCCGGAGGTCCGGGCGGCGCCGGAGGCGGGGCCGGCGCCGAGCCCGGCGGGTTTGTCGACCGCGCTGGGGCCGGTGGCCGCGAGCGCGGATCTGGGTGGGTTCGCGGGGTCGGTGACCGATCCGGCCAGTGGTGCGGTGTTGTGGAGCGCGCGTGGCGACGAACCGCGGATCCCTTCCTCGACCGCCAAGATCATGACCACCGCGGCGGCCCTGCTGACCCTGCCCGCCGAGCAGCGGGTGCAGACGCGGGTGGTGGCGGGGGCCGCCCCGAACGAGATGGTGCTGGTGGCCGGGGGCGATCCCACGCTCACGGCGCAACCGGGCGGGGAGGGGTATTACCCGGGCGCGGCCAGTATCGCCGATCTGGCGCGCCGTATCCGCGATGCCGACACTCCGGCCGACACCGTCGTGGTGGATGTATCCGCCTATTCGGGTCCGACGATGGCGCGGGGCTGGGATCCGATCGATATCCCCGGCGGTTCGATCGCGCCGATCGAACCGGTGATGCTCGACGGCGGCCGGCTCGACCCGCCTGCCGAGTACTCGCCGCGTTCGACCACTCCCGCGCTGGATGTGGGCCGCCGGCTGGCGGTGGAGCTGGGGCTCGATCCGGCGAAGGTCCGGGTCGGTTCCGCGCCGCAGGGCACCAAACGGATCGCCGAGGTGTCCTCCGCGCCGCTGCGGGACCGGTTGCGGGACATGATGGTGTATTCGGACAACGTGCTGGCCGAAACGGTGGGGCGCGAGGTCGCGCACGCGACGGGACGGCCGATGTCGTTCGAGGGCGCCGCCGCGGCGATCGCCGCCGTGCTCGCCGAGCACGGATTCGATATGACCGGGGTGAGCATGTTCGACGCGAGCGGGCTCTCCGTGGACGACCGGATCCCGGCCCGGGTGCTGGACAAGATCCTGGCCACCGCGGCCGGACCGGGCGGGGATGCCGAGGCCACCACGACCCAGCCGCCGCCGCTGGCCCCGCCGCTGGGCTCCGGGCTGGGCGCGGGCGGCCGGGCGGAGACCGCCGAGGCCGGTGCGCCGGCGTTGTCCGCCGAACTCGTGCCGCTGCTGGATTACCTGCCGGTCGCGGGCGGAACCGGTTCGCTGAGCAGCCGCTATGTCACGCAGAACCAGGGCGGCGCCGGCTGGGTGCGCGCCAAGACCGGAACTCTGTCGGTGGCCAGTACGTTGGCTGGTTACGTACTGGATCGCGACGGCCGGGTTCTGACCTTCACGCTGATGTCGAGTGATCGTTCACCCGAGGTCAGCCGCCCCGCTCTGGACGCCGTGGCGACCACGTTGCGCAACTGTGGATGTACCTGACGGCTGGAGGGCGCATGACGATCGGACAAGGTCAGGGCGGCCCCGGCGCCCCGGTGGTGGCGGACGGCGCCGCCGGGGGATCGGACGGTGAGCGGCAGACGTTCTCGGGCACGGTGGATTGGCGCTGGGCGGCCAGAACCGGCGCCCTGCTCGTGCCCGCGGGGCCGCGTACCTCCCGGTTCGCCGCCGAGCAGGCGGTCGCCGAACTGGCCGAGGCCTCGGTACGGGCGGAGGAGCCGGTGCGTGCGGTCACCGGTCTGCTCGACGACCAGCCGGTTCCGGCGGCCCGGATCGTGGACCGGCCCGGCTGGATCTCCGCCGCGGCCGATTCGATGGGTCAGCTCACCGGTAGTTCTCCCGGGGACCAGCACGGCCCACTGACGGGCAAACCCGCCGGTGTGCAGGTGGGCGCGATGCTGGCGTTCCTGTCCACCGCGATCCTCGGCCAGTACGACCCGTTCACCGGACCCGACGGCACGCTCCTGCTGGTGGCGCCCAATATCGTCGGGGTGGAGCGGGCGCTGCGGGTATCGCCCTCGGATTTCCGGTTCTGGGTCTGCCTGCACGAGGTCTGCCACCGCGTGCAGTTCTCCGCCTCACCCTGGCTCGCCGGGTATATGCGGGAGAACGTCGAACTACTGGGTGAGATCGGCGACGAGGCGACCACCGAGATGCTGGCCCGGCTGGTGGCCGAGCTGCGGCAGCGGCGCAGCGGGACCGCTTCCGACGATCCCAACAGCCGGGGCGTGGTGGGGCTGCTGCGCGCGACTCAGCCGCCCGCCCAGCGGGCCGCGCTGGATCGGCTGCTGCTTCTCGGCACCCTGCTGGAGGGTCACGCCGATCATGTGATGGACGCCGTCGGCCCCAGTGTGGTGCCCACGGTGGAGCAGATCCGGGCGGCCTTCGATCGCCGCCGTACCCGCCCCGCGAATCCGGTGCAGCGGCTGCTGCGCGCCCTGCTCGGTATCGACGCGAAGGTGGCGCAGTACGTGCGCGGTAAGGCTTTCGTGGACGAGGTGGTCGGCACCGTCGGTATGCAGCAGTTCAACGCGATCTGGACGGACGCGGACTCGCTCCCGCGGACCGAGGAGATCGAGGAACCGCAGCGCTGGATCTCCCGCGTCCTGGGCTGACGTGCGGCCCGTGGAGCAGGCGCCGATCCGGTTACCGGAAACCGCCGCGGTGCTGGCCCTGCGGCACGCCGTCCGGCAGTGGGCCGGCCGCTACCGGCCGGGCGGTGCGGCGGTGGCCGTCGCGCTTTCCGGCGGCGCCGATTCATTGGCGCTCACCGCCGCCGCCCGCGCCGAATACGCGGTGGTACACGCCCTGGTCGTCGATCACGGATTACAGGATGGATCGGATCGGGTGGCGGCCACGGCGGCCGAGACGGCCTACGCGCTCGGGTGCTGCTCGGCACGGGTGCTGCCGGTGCGGGTCGGCGGTCCGGGCGGGATGGAGGCGGCGGCGCGCACGGCGCGCTACACCGCGCTGGAAGCCGCCCGCGGCGATATGCCGGTGCTGCTCGGCCACACCCTCGACGATCAGGCCGAAACGGTGCTGCTCGGGCTCGGCCGCGGATCGGGGGCGCGTTCGATCCAGGGGATGGCGCCCTACGACGAGCCCTGGGGGCGGCCGCTGCTGGAAATCCGGCGCGGCACCACTCGCGAGTTCTGCGCCGATCTCGGACTGACGCCCTACGAGGATCCGCATAATCTCTCCCCGGAGTTCACCCGGGTCCGGCTGCGGACGGAGGTGCTACCGCTGCTGGAGGATGTACTCGGCGGCGGCGCCGCCCTGGCCCTGGCCCGTACCGCCGGCCAGTTGCGCGAGGACAACGCCGTACTGGACGAACTCGCCGTTGAACTGCTGGGCCGGGCCGGGCCGGGCGCGGCCCTGGACTGTGCGGTGCTGGCGGCGGGGGCACCGGCTATCCGCCGCCGCGCGGTCCGTGCCTGGCTGCTGGATCAACGGGTGCCGGCGGTCACCGGCGCGCATCTGCGGCGTATCGATGAGCTGGTCGTGGCCTGGCGCGGACAGGGCGGGGTCGCGGTCGGGGGCGGCGAACGGGGGACCCGATTGGTCGTCGTTCGCGAGCATGGCAGGCTGGCACTTGCCCGCGCCGACCGGGTGAGCCGAAACCGAAGGGAAACCAGTTGACGTGTACGGGGACGATATCGCTTCGGTACTGATCACTGAGGAAGAGATCGCGGCCAAGGTCAACGAGCTGGCCGAACTGCTCGCCAAACGGTATCCGGCCGATGCGCCGGAAGGTGATCTGCTGCTGGTGGGCGTGCTCAAGGGCGCCATCTTCTTCATGACGGACCTGGCCAAGGCGCTGCCGGTGCCCACCCAGATGGAGTTCATGGCGGTTTCCTCCTACGGCTCGTCCACCTCGTCGTCCGGGGTGGTGCGCATCATGAAGGATCTGGACAAGGACATCGCCGGCCGCAATGTGCTGATCGTCGAGGACATCATCGACTCGGGCCTGACCCTGTCATGGCTGATGCGCAACCTCTCGACCCGGAACCCGGCCTCGCTGGAGGTGGTGACCCTGCTGCGTAAACCGGACGCGTTGCGCACCCAGGTGGAGGTCGCGAACGTGGGTTTCGATATCCCGAACGAATTCGTCGTCGGCTACGGCCTCGACTATGCCGAGCGGTACCGGGATCTGCCCTATATCGGCACCCTGCACCCGCGGGTATACGGCGGCGAAGTGTCCTGAAACCGGATCGGTGGACGGGCGCGAGGCGCCCGTCCACCGATGCCGGTCCTATCCGGTCAGGCGGGGATGGCGGGTGGCGCCGCGAACCCACCCGCGACGGCCCGCTGGCCGAATTCGAGGATGGTCGGGCGGGCGTCGTCGGCACGCCAGGCGACCGCGAGTTCGCAGGGCGGCATACCGGTGAGCGGACGTGCGGTCAGCCCGGGCCAGCGGTACATCGGGACATTGTTCTCCGCCAGCAGGCACAGCCCCAGCCCGAGGCCCACGGCCTCCAGCCGGTCTTCGGGGGTGGCGGCCTCGGCGCCGATCGTGGCCGGACGCCCGCTGCGGGCGTCGTTGCCGAGCCAGAAATCGCGGACCGGGCCGGCTTCGGCGGGCAAGGCGATGAAGGGCTCGTCCATCAGATCCGCGAAATCGATCATTTCCTGGTTGGCGCGGGGATGGTTCTCCGGTAGGAGCACCCAGCGGCGTTCGGTGCGGAGCACCTGCCAGCGGTACCGGTTCGGATCGGGTAGGGGGAGCCAGACGAGCGCCAGATCGGCCTGTCGCCCCGCGAGCCCGCTGGACTGGTCGGTCCAGGCGGCCGGATGCAGGGCGAGCCGATGCCCGCTGGCGCTTTCCAGGTCGTGCAGCAGGCCGCGGCCCAGCGTCGACTGCAGGCCGACGCGCAGAACCTCACCCGCTTCCTGGAGGGAGGAGTTGGTGACCTCCCAGAGTTCCAGGATCTTGCGGGCGCCGTTGAGCAGTTCCTTACCGGCAACCGTGAGCGCGACACTGCGCTGGTTGCGATCGAACAGGACCACATCGAGCTGACGTTCCAGCTGCCGGATCTGACGCGACAGGGTCGGTTGAGCGATGTGCAGCCGCTGGGCGGCGTTGGTGAAGTGCAGTTCCTCGGCGACGGCGACGAAATACCGCAGATCGCGCAAATGCGGGTCCATAGCACCTTGCTATCAGAATAGTTCCTGAATTTCCAGCCCTAATGTGTTCCGAAGGTCCGCATACAGGGCCTGAAACAGTCGGCAAGTTTGTTAGTGACAGCTTATTGGGTTGTGCGGTGATGTGCAGCATGGGTTCCGTGTCTCGCGGTCTGCGCGGCACGGGCGGGCGATACGACGTAAAATGTGCGCCGTTTGCTGTGGTAGGGCCGTTCGTGACGGATGTACCTTCACCTCGGGTGATGGGGCGGGAGGCGCTGCGGGTCGCGGTCGGCGATGCGCGCGCGGCGGGGTGTTGATCCCGACTATGCCCGTCAAGTGACATTGATCACAATAGGGTTTCGGAACGGGGCTTTTCACGTGAGCGAGCGCGCGCCACGACCCTGTCAAGGGGCCGCGACGCGCGCCATTCCGGATTCAGCTGTGCCGGACGCGGTCCTCGTAGGCCTTGCGCTGGTCGGCGTCGACATCGTCGAGGAAGGTCTGTGCCGACCCCATCGACCGGCCCAGCGCGTCACCCATCGCCTGCGGCAGCAGATTCACGAACACCGACATGGCCCCGGCCGCCCGCGTCACCCGGGCCTTCGCCTTCGGTTTGGCGATCAGCCGTACGACGGCGGCGGCGATATCTTCCGGTTCGGCCGCCGGCAGCCCCTTCGGGGCCGCCACTCCCGACCCCAGTTCGGTATTGGTCAGCGTCGGCAGCACCGACGAGACCGCCACACCGGAACCCCGGTACTCCTCGCGCAGCGTATCGGTGAAACCGAGTACCGCGTGCTTGGACGCGTTGTAGGTGGCCAGACCCGGAATATGGGTCTCCCCGGCCAGCGACGCGATATTGATGATGTGCCCGTTCCTTCGAGGCAGCATCCGGCTCAGCGCGAGCTTCGAACCCAGGATCACGCCGTAGACGTTGATATCGAGGATCCGGCGGGTGATCTGATCGGATTCGTCGACGAGGCGGCCCGTCGGCATGATCCCGGCGTTGTTGATCAGCACATCGATCGGGCCGAGCTCGCGCTCCACATCGTCGAGGAAGGTGCCGAACGACTGCGCATCGGTGACGTCGAGGCGGCCGTAGTGATCGAAATCCTGTTCGGTGCCGGATTCCTTCACGGTCTTCTCGTCGATATCGCCGATCGCGATCTTCGCGCCGAGTTTCGCCAGCGAGATCGCGGTGGCCAGGCCGATCCCACGGGCGCCGCCCGTGATGACGACGACTTTGCCCCGCAGGGATACGGTCTTGCTCATTTGTTCTCTCCCTTGAGACGGAGCAGGGCGGGAATATCGATCCGGCGCATACCGCGCGCACCGGCCGCGCGCATGGCGCCCAGCCCGATCAGGATCTTGTTCAGGTCGTACGGCATCCAGGTGAGTTCGCGTTCCTGCGTGGGCAGCATCGGCGTGGTGATCGCCTTGGCCCGGCAGTACTTTCGGACTCCGTTCGGCCCACCCCAGCGGGCTCCGACTCCGGAATCACCCCAGCCGCCCATCGGCAGCGCGAAGTTGAACAGGTTGGCGAAAATATCGTTGATATTCACCGCACCGGCGTCCAGCGCCCGCGCGATCCGCTCTCCGCGTGCCTTGTCGCCGGTCCACACCGATGCCGACAACCCGTAGACCGAATCGTTGGCCAGCCGGATCGCCTCCGCCTCGTCGGCGACCTTCATCACGGGCAGGGTCGGCCCGAAGGTCTCCTCGGTGACGCAGGACATGGTGTGGTCGACATCGACGAGCACCGTCGGCTCGAAGAAGGTGCCCTCGCCGGTGCGTTTGCCGCCGGTCAGCACTTTCGCGCCCGCGGCGACGGCTTCCTCCACATGCCGC
Source organism: Nocardia sp. NPDC024068 (assembly GCF_040638875.1). NCBI lineage: Bacteria > Bacillati > Actinomycetota > Actinomycetes > Mycobacteriales > Nocardiaceae > Nocardia > Nocardia sp. NPDC024068. Next base: position 10,200 of record NZ_JBEZYU010000059.1, read on the forward strand.
GTGACGATCGAGACCTGGTTCTCGTTGGCCATGGCGCCCACATCGTGGCGCGGCGTGCGGTCGTCTCGGCCCTGGCGCAAGGCCTTGACGTTCGCGGTGAGTTTCGCGACGAATTCGTCGTAGACCGGGGCCTCGACGTAGACCCGTTCCACCGAGATGCAGACCTGCCCGGAATTGAACATGCCGCCGAACGCGATACCGTGCGCGGCGCGATCGAGATCGGCATCGGCGAGCACGATGGCCGGATCCTTACCGCCCAGCTCGAGACTGTAGGGGATCATCCGGGCCGCGCACGCCGCGGCGATCCGGCGGCCGGTGGCGGTGGAGCCGGTGAACTGGATGTAATCGGCGTTGTCCACGACCGCCGCACCCGTCGCGCCGGCCCCGGTGACGACGGAGAGCACCGGGGGAGCGCCGATCTCGGCCCAGCCGCGGGCCAGTTCGAGTGCGGACAGCGGGGTGACCTCGGACGGTTTCAAGATCACCGCTGCCCCGGCGGCCAGCGCCGGGATCACATCGAGCAGCGGCATCGCCAGCGGGAAGTTCCACGGGGTGACGACCCCGACCACCGGATACGGCTTGAAAACCGTGGTCAGTCGTTTCACCCGCGAAAGGGGGCTGTGCGGGGAGGGGTGTTCGTCGGCCAGGAACTTCCCGGCCCGCCGCGCGTAGTAGCCGATCAGATCGCTGCCGAAGATCGGGTCGATCAGCGCGTCGACCCGCGGTTTACCGGTTTCCGATTGCAGTACATCGGCCAGATCCTCGGTGTTGTCGATGATCCAGTCCTGCAGTTTCAGCAGCCACTCTTTACGCCCGTCGGCGCCGATGGTCTCCCATTCGCGCTGGTGCTTCCGTAATTCGCCGATACGCTCGGCCACCTGCTCGGCCGAAGTGTCGGGCACAGTGCCGACGACCTCTCCGGTGGCGGGGTTGAGGACTCGGATATCCGGCGAGCCGTCGGCGTCCGGCTCGGTATCGGATCGTGCCGATTCGGTATTGGTCACTGCTGTTCTCCCACTGCGTCGTGCTCGGAACCGCTCGTGGCCGATCACAACGGATCAGCGCACCGAACCGATCGTGACACAATTCACCGGTAATTACCTCAGCATCTCAGAGATGCCCGGCCGCTGCTCCTGGACACCGCGCCCGGCCGCGGTGCCCGTTTTATCGTCGGGACTCGGTCGTCGGTGCTCAGTTGCCTTCCCGGGCCAACCGGCGCAACGGCGGCTCGGTGGGCGGGGGAACGCGGCGATCCGGTAACTCGTCCAGCAGGTTCGTGGTTGCCTCGGCGACGGCCGCGACGGCTTTGTCCACGGCGGGTTTGGTGGCCGAACTCAGACCCGACAGGCCACCGACCTTGCGCACATACTGCAGTGCGGCGGCATAGATCTCCTGCTCGGTAGCGGCGGGTTCCAGACCTCGCAAGACGGTGATGTTTCTACACATGAATGCACATTACCGCCGGAGTGGGTGCCGTGACAGGCCAAGGAACAAATGTGAAAACGCATTGACCGGGCTCGCGGCGAACCCGGGTTCTACACTCACGGTATGGCTGCTGCCGGATTGCCCACGCCGACCCCATTCCCCTATCCGGAGCTCGACAAGCGCGAGGAAGACCACTGGTCCGGCGCGCAGATCGACGACGACCGCCTGCGGGCGCTGTCGCTGGGTGCCTTCTACTCGGCGCGCTGGGATGCTTTCCACGACGCCCTGCTGCTCGGCCCGGAACGCGACCACCCCCTCGGCGATCGGCGAGAGCTGGCCATCGACACTCTGACCGGGGCGTGGGGGATCACCGACGGCACCGAGGCCCGCGCCTCCATGGAACAGCTCCTCGAAGGTATGCACGCCCCGCTGTACGCGCTGGTTCACCCCTTGGTGACCGCCTCACTGAACGCCAGCGAACGCGACCGATTCGGCGAACGCGCCGACCGGCACCGTGCCTTCCTCCGTCAGGTCGCGTCCTTCCGCGGTATCGACAACTCCGAAACACTGGTCCGCGATTACGACATCTGGTCCCAAGCCATCAAGATCGGCTTCACCGACCACCTGTCCCGGCCCCTGCCCGCCGATATCCACGCCTGGGACCTCGCCCGCGTCGTCGCGGTGGCCCGGATGGCCTATACGGCCGGCTATATCGAAGCCGATGTCGCCTGGGACTATCTGGCCCGCGCGCTCCCGCTCGCGCAGCGCAAATACCGCAACTGGCGCCAGTTCGGCGATGCCTACCTCACCGGATGGACCTACTGGCAGGCCTGCGAGGACCTCGCCGAACTGAAAGACGGCGGTGTGGACCGCCGCCTGGAAATCCTCCGCCTCTGGCTCCGCCCGACCAGCCCCTGGCGGACTGTGAAGCTGTAATTTTGGAGCGACCCCACCGCCAAGGGTTCGGCTGTAATTTTGGAGCGGCGGAGCCGCTCCAAAATTCAGATCCCCGGGAGGGAGCGGAGGATGCCGCGGCCGTAGCGCTGGAACTGCGTGTCGTCCACCATCCCGAGGGAATGCCGTTCGACCAGCAGTTCCCATTCCGAGTACAGGTGGGCGACGCTGGGGTCGGCCTGGCCGGCCGCGCCGTCCACCGCGACCAGCCGTACCGCGAAGTTGACGGCGCAGGTCAGTCGCTCGGTATCGGCCCGGTCCAGCCCGCTGAAGGACATGGTGGTGTTGCCGTCGTGGATTTCGACGATCGGGCGGCGTTCCGGGGTGTGCCCGCGGATCATCGAGGCGGGTTCCTCGGTGGCGCGGGCTCGCATGATCATCGGGATGGGCAGTTCGTGCGTGTAGGGCTCGTCGGTGCCCAGGGAGACCAGGAGCAGCCGTTCGGTGGTCACCGTGAGCAGGCAGGGGTCGTTGTCGCCGACCGGCGGGTGTGCGATGACGTACGCCGTTTCCAGGACGTATTCGTCGCGGGAGACCAGGAGGTGCAGGTCGGCCAGGGCCGCTTCGCCGCGCCCGGTCGCCGACATCCGCCGGGTGGCGCGTTCGACATCCGCGCGGACCGGTCCGTCGGGGGTTTGTTCCGGGGCCGGCGGGGTGAGCTCGGGTGCGGCGACGTCGACCCGCTGCGCGGCCAGGATCTGGTCGTTGATGCGGGAGACGATGCCGGCGGCGGCCGGGACGTCGTGTTCGGCGATCAGGACGGGCAGCGGGGTCCGGTCGGCGGGGACGCCGACCAGTACGGGGGTCGGGTACCGCAGGTAGATCTCGATGACCACCGCGTCATCGGCTCGCCGGCTCAGCCGGACTTCGAGCAGGTCGGTGACCGCGACGTCCAGTACCGGCTCGCCGTCGGTCTCGGTTTCACCGTCGGCACCGGGGCGCAGGACGACCAATCGTCCTTCGCCGTGCCGCACGATTGCTGTGGGTGTCCGTAACTCGATTATGTCCATACCCCCTGCGCTCGGGTCGTACGTGATCACTATCGGTACAACGTGCGTGCCATGATTGTGATCACTACGAAATATCACAGTCCACGACACCGGGAACCACCGCGGTTTTCTCGACGTTTAGTTCTTGAAACTGCATCACCAGCCGAACTCCTGGCTTGCGATAGGTCAGGAAGCGCGATGTATCGACTAGACGGTACGCGGTAACGTGGCATGTCCGCATCCGAATCCGCCCAGTGGGCGATCTTGGATACGGGTTGCGCCCCCCGAGCGGACGCATCGCTAGGCAAGAACGCGGAGACGCCTGAAAGGACTGGCCGCCCGGCCGACGCTCTATGAACCGCAAGACAGTGTTTCGCACCCTGGCGATAATCGCGGGCATCCTGCTCGTGATCTATCTGTTCAGTTATTTCGGCAACGACACCCGCGGCTGGCAGAGCGTCGACACCTCGGTGGCACTCAACCAGCTGGGCGACAAGGAGAACGTCGCCAACGTTCAGATCGATGATCGTGAACAGCAGCTACGGATCGAGCTGAAGAACGGTAACGACGCCACTCAGGGCCAGAACAAGATCATCGCGAAGTACCCGGGGGGCAGTGATACCTCGGCGCAGATCTTCCAGGCCGTGCAGAATTCCGGCGCGCCGTACAACACGGTGGTCAAACAGGAGAGCTGGCTCACCCAGATCCTGCTGTTCGTCCTGCCGATGGTGATCCTGCTGGGGCTGTTCATCTTCGTGATGTCGCGGATGCAGGGCGGCGGTCGCGGCGGCATGATGGGCTTCGGTAAATCCAAGGCCAAACAGCTGTCGAAGGATATGCCGAAGACGACCTTCGCGGATGTGGCGGGCGCCGACGAGGCCGTGGAAGAGCTGTACGAGATCAAGGATTTCCTGCAGAACCCGGTCCGCTACCAGGCGTTGGGCGCGAAGATCCCCAAGGGTGTGCTGCTCTACGGCCCGCCCGGTACCGGTAAGACGCTGCTGGCCCGCGCGGTGGCCGGTGAGGCCGGGGTGCCCTTCTTCACCATCTCCGGGTCCGATTTCGTGGAGATGTTCGTCGGTGTCGGCGCCTCCCGCGTGCGCGATCTGTTCGAGCAGGCCAAACAGAACAGCCCGTGCATCATCTTCGTCGACGAGATCGACGCGGTCGGCCGCCAGCGCGGCGCCGGGCTCGGCGGCGGCCACGACGAGCGCGAGCAGACGCTGAACCAGCTGCTGGTGGAGATGGACGGGTTCGGCGATCGCACCGGAATCATCCTGATCGCCGCCACCAACCGCCCCGATATCCTCGATCCGGCCCTGCTGCGGCCCGGCCGGTTCGATCGCCAGATCCCGGTGAGCAATCCCGACCTGGCCGGTCGCCGGTCGATTCTGCGGGTGCATTCGCAGGGCAAGCCGATCGCGCCGGAAGCGGATCTGGAGGGGCTGGCCAAGCGCACGGTCGGTATGTCCGGCGCCGATCTGGCGAATGTGATCAACGAGGCCGCGCTGCTCACGGCGCGCGAGAACGGCTCGACCATCACCAGTGATGCGCTCGAGGAGTCGGTGGACCGGGTGATCGGTGGCCCGCGCCGCAAGAGTCGCATCATCAGCGAACACGAGAAGAAGATCACCGCCTACCACGAGGGCGGTCACGCCCTCGCGGCCTGGGCGATGCCCGATATCGAACCGGTCTACAAGGTGACCATCCTGGCCCGCGGGCGCACCGGCGGGCACGCGATGACGGTCCCCGAGGACGACAAGGGTCTGATGACCCGTTCGGAGATGATCGCCCGGCTGGTGATGGCGATGGGTGGCCGCGCGGCCGAGGAGCTGGTTTTCCACGAGCCCACCACCGGTGCCTCCTCCGATATCGACCAGGCCACCAAGATCTCGCGCGCGATGGTCACCGAGTACGGCATGAGCGCCCGGCTGGGAGCCGTCCGGTACGGCCAGGAGCAGGGCGATCCGTTCCTCGGGCGGTCCATGGGCACCGCGTCCGACTATTCGCACGAAGTGGCCGGCGCCATCGACGAGGAGGTGCGCAACCTCATCGAGGCCGCGCATACCGAGGCGTGGGCGATCCTCAGCGACTACCGCGATGTGCTCGACGATCTGGCCATGGCCCTGCTGGAACGCGAAACCCTGCATCGTAAAGATCTGGAGACCATCCTCAGCGCCGTGCAGAAGCGGCCCAGGATCACCGCGTTCAACGATTTCGGTGACCGCGTGCCCTCGGACAAACCGCCGGTGAAGACGCCGGGTGAACTGGCCGTCGAACGGGGCGAGCCGTGGCCGCCCGAGCCGCCCGTACCGGCCGGCGCCCCGCGCGATCCGGCCCCGGCGGGCAGTCTGCCGCAGCCCGCCGGCTATCCCGGAGGTGTCGCGCAGCCGGGTTACGGACATCCGCCCGCCGGCTATCCGGCCCCGCAACCGCCGGCGCCCGCGTACCCGCGTGGCACCACCCACGGGTCCCGCCCGGATTACGGCGCTCCCGCGGGCTGGTCGGCGCCCGGCTGGCCGCCGCGCGATGAACCGCAGGCCCCACCCGCCGAGCGCGACTACGGGTCGCCGGGTTCGGAGCAGCAGTGGCGCGGCCGGCAGCCCGAACAGAACGCGGGCGGCCGCGGGAACGAAGGCGCGGGATCGTCGCCCAACGGCGGCCAGGGCGAATCGGGCTACGGCCAGGGCGAGGACCCCGGACGTGGCGGGCCGCACTCATGGGACGGCCCGAACGGCCGGCAGTAGATCGGCGCCGATTACGCTCGGACTGAATCGGCGCACGGTGTGTCTTGCCGTGCCCGAGATGTGGAGGTGTCCTCGAATGTCGGCCAATCAGCAAACCAACGGCCATACCGCTGGTATCCCCGCGGAACTGGGAGAAACCGGCGGTCCCGCACCCGAGCTCATCGCCCTGCATACCGGTAGACCGTTCGATCAGGCCCGGGCCGAGGCGGCGGTCCGGGAACTGCTGCTCGCGGTAGGGGAGAACCCGGACCGGCAGGGTCTGATGGATACCCCGGCCCGGGTCGCCCGCGCCTACCGGGAGATGTTCGCCGGCCTGTACGTGGAACCGGACGCGGTGCTGAACACCACGTTCGACGAAGAGCATCAGGAACTGGTGCTGGTTCGCGATATCCCGATGTACTCGACCTGCGAACATCATCTGGTGTCGTTCCACGGTGTGGCCCATGTCGGCTACATTCCCGGCCCGCACGGCCGGGTGACCGGTCTGTCGAAACTCGCCCGCCTGGTGGACCTGTACGCCAAACGGCCGCAGGTCCAGGAGCGGCTGACCAGCCAGATCGCCGACGCCGTGATGCGCAAACTGGATCCGCGCGGCGCGATCGTCGTGGTGGAGGCCGAGCATCTGTGCATGGCGATGCGCGGAATCCGCAAACCCGGCGCCAGTACCACCACCTCGGCGGTGCGCGGTCTGCTGCAGACCAACTCGGCTTCCCGTTCGGAGGCCCTCGACCTGATCCTGCGCAAGTGACCCCTCCGCGACCGGCCGTAGCCGTGCCCACGCTCACCGGGGTCCTGCCCCGGCCGGGAGTCCGGCCGCGACCCGGCCGCTCCTGCGTGGTGATGGGTGTGGTGAACGTCACGAGCGATTCGTTCTCCGACGGCGGGCGCTATCTGGATCCGCAACGCGCCGTCGAGCACGGTGTCCGGCTCTACGAATCGGGGGCCGACATCATCGATGTGGGCGGTGAGTCCACCCGGCCCGGTGCGGTGCGCGTCGCCGCGGAAACCGAGATCGAACGGGTGATCCCGGTGATCACCGGACTGACCGCCGCCGGTGTGCCCACCAGCGTCGATACGATGCGCGCCGCGGTCGCCGACGCCGCCATCGCGGCCGGGGTGGCGGTGGTCAACGATGTCTCCGGGGGTCGTGCGGACCCGGCCATGGCCGAAGTGGTGGCCGCCGCGGATATCCCGTGGATTCTGATGCACTGGCGGGCCGCCGCCGATTACCGGCACACCGGGCCCGCGGACCACTACGACGATGTGGTCGCCGAGGTCCGGGCCGAACTCGGCGTGCAGGTGCAGTACGCGATCGACGCGGGTGTGGATCCCTCCCGGCTGATCCTGGATCCCGGATTGGGTTTCGCGAAGTCCGCCGATCACAACTGGGCGTTGCTCGCCGCTCTGGACCGGTTCGTCGCCGACGGTTTCCCGGTGCTGGTGGGCGCCTCGCGCAAACGATTCCTGGGATCGCTGCTGGCCGATACCGACAACCCGCGCCCGCCGGCCGGGCGGGATACCGCCACCGCGACCGTCTCGTCGCTGGCCGCCTGGCACGGGGCGTGGGGGGTCCGGGTGCACGACGTGCTGGGTTCCCAGGACGCCATCGCGGTCGCCGACGCCTGGCGCCGGGCGCAGCGCGGGGGAGGCCCCCGGTGAGCACCCCGCCGCCCGCCCCGGACCGGATCGAATTGCGTGGGCTGCGAGTGTTCGGACATCACGGAGTCTTCGAGCACGAACGCCGCGACGGACAGGAATTCCTGGTGGACCTGACCGTCTGGACCGATATTTCGGCCGCCGCGGCCACCGACGATCTCGCCCATACCGTCGACTACGGGGCGCTGGCCGAACTCGCCGTGCGAATCGTGCAGGGCCCGCCGCGCGATCTGATCGAGACGGTCGCCGCCGAGATCGCCGACCGCGTCCGCGAAGTGCCCGGCGTCGTGGATGTCGAGGTGGTCCTGCACAAACCGGGCGCGCCCATCCCGCATCGGTTCGCCGACGTACGAGTGGTCACGGCGGGCCACCGGAACCGGGATCGGGCATGACCCGCGCCGTGTTGTCCATCGGCTCCAATATGGGAGACCGCCTGGAGTTGCTGCGCGGCGTGGTCACCGGTTTCGGCGCCCGGGTCCGCGCGGTTTCGCCGGTATACAGCACCGCGCCCTGGGGCGGGGTCGAGCAGGAGGATTTCCTCAACGCCGTCCTGGTCGCCGAGGACCCCGCCTACGGCTGCCACGACTGGTTGTGGCACGGTCAGCGGCTCGAACAGGCGGCCGGACGGGAGCGGACGGTGCGCTGGGGCGCCCGCACTCTCGATGTGGACGTCGTCTGGTGCGCCGAACCGGCCGACGGCGGACTGCGGCCCTGCCGGATCGACGATGCCGACCTCACCCTGCCGCATCCGCAGGCGCACAATCGTGCCTTCGTCCTGGTGCCGTGGCTCGAGGTGGAGCCCGATGCGTGGCTCGAGGTCGACGGCACCGGGCACCGGGTTCGTGACCTGCTCGCCGGACTGGATCCGGCCGAGACCGCGGGCGTGCGCCGAACCGGATACGAGTTGATTCCCGCCGCGGGAGCGGCGCCATGACCCTCACCGCCGCGGGAGCGGCGCCATGACACTCGGGGACAGCGATATGAACACCAGTGGTGGTCCGGGCGGCGGGGACGACGGGGGAATGAAACTCGGCCCCACCCGTCTCCGGGAACTTCTGGCCAACGTGCTCATCGCGGCGGTGATCGCCTGGGTGGCGACGCGGCTCGCGTATTCGAGTTTCCCGCCGATCTCCACGATCGCGGGCGCGTCGCTCTATCCGGTCGCGGCGTTGGAGGTCGCCCTCGGGTTCTATATCCGCAGCCGGGTGAGCAACAGTCAGATCGGCGCAGACGGGAGGCAGCTGCATCCGATCACCGTCGCCCGGGCGCTGGCGCTTGCGAAGGCGTCGGCGCAGGTCGGTTCGCTGGTCACCGGCGTCTGGCTGGGCTTTCTGCTGTGGGTTTTCCCGCAGCGCGGCGATCTGCGGGCCGCCGACGCGGACTACCCGGGCGCGCTGATCGGATGCGGTGCCGGAATCGCGCTGGTCCTGGCCGCGCTCTGGCTCGAGTACAGCTGCCGGGCCCCCGACGACCCCACCGACCCGGCACCGTCGTAGCGCCCGGTCGTGGTGATCGATCACGCCCATTCTGACCTGGGCGTGGCCCCGTATCACGGCTACTCTTGCGGTCATGGTTTCACCGTCCCGCAGTAGTACTTCCGCGCGAGGCCGGGAAGATGCGGGCAGTCTCTTCCTCGGCGCATTGGTTCTACTAGGACTGGTGGCCAGCGGTTTTCTGGTTCTCAGCGATAGCCTGCAGTACCTCCGGGTGGGTTTGGTGGCGGCGCTGTGGGCCGCGGTACTGGGGGCGTGGGCGGTGAGCCGGTATCAGGCGAAGGCCCGCGAGATGCGCCGGGTCTACCGGCTGGAGCTGGAACGGGAGATCAGCGCCCGGCGCGAACACGAGTTCGGCGTCGAGGCGCGGGTCCGGGCCGAGGTGGGCGCCGAGGCCACCGAGATGGCCGCGCTGCGGGCCGAGCTCGCGGTGCTGCGCCGGCAGTTGCAGCGGCTCTTCGACGGTGATCTTCCGGAGGAGCGCCCGGCCCTGCGGGCCGCCGCGGTGCGGGTGCACGAACTGCCCGGCGCCGAGGACCGGCCCGGGCAGCTGCCCGGTTGGCGTGCTCCAGACGACGGGGAACGACATGCGGTCGACGCGTGGGCCAATGCCGCGGCGAGCTGGTCGCATGCCGCGGACGGCTGGGTCGATCCCGAGCCGCAGAGCCCGGGCATCGACGACTCCGAGGTCATCGGTGACTCCGAGATCGCCGACCTCACCGAAGATTCCGGAACCGGCCCCGATACGGGCGGCGCCCGGGATCGGGACCCCGGGACCCCGGTCTACGAGACCGACCATCCGAGCCGGCCGCGCTTCGCGGGTCCCGACGATGCTCCGGTGACCGCCGAAACCGCGATCGTCCGCCTCGACCAGGAACCGCCGTGGAGCCGGTCCGCCCCGGATATGGCCGGGCCCAGCTGGGCGGATGCCTTCACCGAAGTGGACCACGCCATCGACGACCTCGATGCCTCGGACAATCCCGCCGTCTCCGACTCCGCCGTCTCCGACTCCGCCGTCTCCGACTCCGCCGTCTCCGACTCCGACGTCGCCGACGGAGAGGACGGCGAGGACGAGCGCGATGGCACGCCGATCCCGGCCCACCCCGACACCGGCCCGGCGGGCGGCTCCGAGAAGGTCCCGGCCCCGGCGGCAGCGGCCGCCGGCGACCCCGAGCCGTCGAAGGCGGATGCGGCGGCGAAGCCCCGCGAGCGTTCCGGACGTATCCCCACCCCTCGTTTCCCGCGTTCGGTGAATTCCCGGCGCCGACGGACCCAGACCGATCCGGCCGGAACGCGCAAGTTGTCGGTGGCCGAGATCATGGCGAACCTGCGCCAGGAAGAGGAGCAGCGCAGCTCCTGAAGTGCGGCGCACATCACCCGGTGCGGCATGGCGCATCGCACGGCTGCCGCCCTATCCTCGACACGTAACGTCCGGTACCCGCATGGCGGGACTGGAACGACTTCGAGAGGACACTGTTGACCTCGCCACGCGTGACTCCTGGCAACCCGGCCGCGAGTGGTGATCCAGCGCCCGCACGACTGACGGTAGGAATCGTCTCGGCGGGACGCGTGGGATCGGCACTCGGCGCCGCGCTCGAGCGCGCCGGACATGTGGTGTTCGGCGTCGCCGCGATTTCCGACGCCTCCGTGCGCCGCGCGCAGTCCCGGCTGCCCGAATCCCGGATCCTGCCCGTCGAAGAGGTCGCCGCCCGCAGCGAACTACTGATCCTGGCGGTGCCGGACGCCGAGCTGGACGGCCTGGTACGTGGTCTGGCCGGCGCGGGCAAGGTCCGGCCCGGCACGATCGTCGCCCATACCTCCGGCGCCAACGGCATCGGTGTGCTCGCCCCGCTGCGCGAAGCCGGGGCGCTGCCGCTGGCCCTGCATCCCGCCATGACCTTCACCGGTCACGACGAAGATCTCTCGCGCCTGGCCAATTCCTGTTTCGGGATCACCGCGGCCGATGAGATCGGATACGCGATCGCGCAATCCCTGGTCATAGAGATGGGCGGGGAACCGGTGCGGGTCGCCGAAGAGCACCGCACGCTGTATCACGCCGCCCTCGCGCACGGCAGCAATCATCTGGTGACGCTGATCCTCGACGCCGTGGAAGCGTTGCGCGCGGCCTTGGCGGGGCCCGGTCTGCTGGGTCAGCAGACCATCGACGATCAGCCGAACGGCCTGCCGGAACGCCTGCTGGCGCCGCTGGCCTCGGCGGCGCTGGACAATGCCCTGCGCCGTGGCCAGTCCGCCCTGACAGGGCCGGTGGCCCGCGGCGATACCGCGGCCGTCGCCGCGCATCTGGACGCACTCGCCGCGGCCGACCCCCAGATCGCCGCCGGATATCGCGCGCTGTCGCGGCGCACCGCCGAACGGGCGCAGGCCCCCGCCGAACTTCGCCAACTGCTGGAGGAACACCGATGAGGCGATACTTCCGCCAACGCTTCGGCCTGCGCGGACCGCATCAACCGGTGACGAGGGAGGCGTCATGACGGATTCCACCCTGCGCGGCGCATACCGTGCCGGCGAACTGACCGTGCAGCACGATCCCGTCGTCATCGGCAAGGTCGTACGGGCGCTGCGCGGCGCCGGTCGTACCGTCGGCCTGGTGCCCACCATGGGCGCGCTGCACGAGGGTCACCTGGAACTGGTCCGCCGGGCCAAGCGCACGAACCAGGTCGTGGTGGTGTCCATCTTCGTCAACCCGCTGCAGTTCGGCGCGGGTGAAGATCTGGACAGCTATCCGCGCACCCTGGACGCCGATGTCGAACTGCTGCGCGGCGAAGGCGTCGGGCTGGTGTTCGCCCCCAGCGCGGCCGAGATGTATCCCGACGGCCCCCGCACCACCGTGCACCCCGGGCCCGCCGGCGCCGACCTGGAAGGTGCGTCCCGGCCGACCCATTTCGCCGGCATGCTCACCGTGGTCGCCAAACTCCTGCAGATCGTGCGTCCGGACGAGGCGTTCTTCGGCGAGAAGGACTACCAGCAGCTGGCGCTCATCCGGCAGATGGTCCGCGATCTGAATTTCGACGCGAAGATCGTGGCGGTGCCGACCGTTCGTGAAGCCGACGGCCTGGCGATGTCCTCCCGCAATCGCTACCTCGCGCCCGCTCAGCGCGAACTCGCCACCACGCTGTCCGCCGCCCTGCTGGCCGGCGCCCGGGCCGGCGCCGACGGTGCGGAAGCCGTACTCACCGCCGCCCGTGCGGTGCTGGCCGCCGCCCCCGAGATCGAACCCGACTACCTCGAACTTCGCGCCGCGGATCTGGGCCCCGCACCGGAGACCGGTAACGCCCGGCTCCTCATCGCGGCCCGGGTCGGCAGTACCCGGCTGATCGACAACGCCGCCGTCCGGCTCGGTGTGGAGTTGGACGGTCACCCCGATGCAGGCACCGCCGGAGACACATTTTCTCTCCGCGGGAGTGAAGACCTGGGGTCAACAGGGCCCCGACCCGCGGCGTCGCAGACGCCGCAATCAACACAGGAGGCACGGTGATGTTGCGCACCATGATGAAGTCGAAGATCCACCGGGCCACCGTGACCCATGCCGATCTGCACTACGTCGGTTCCGTCACGGTGGACCAGGATCTGCTCGACGCGGCCGATCTGCTCGAGGGTGAGCAGGTCTGCATCGTCGATATCGACAACGGTGCCCGGCTCGAGACCTACGTGATCGCCGGTGAGCGCGGTTCCGGGGTGATCGGTATCAACGGCGCCGCCGCCCACCTTGTGAACCCCGGTGACCTGGTGATTCTCATCGCCTACGGAATGATGGACGAGGCCGAGCTGCGGAACTACGACCCGAAGGTGGTCTTCGTGGATTCCCGTAACCGGGCGGTGGAGCTCGGTTCGGATCCGGCGCATGCTCCGGAGGGGTCCGATCTGATCAGCCCCCGCAACCTGTCCCTGGTCTGAGCGCCGGGTACCGGCCATGCTCCTGACCATCGATGTCCGGACCACGAGCACGGTTATCGGCCTGATCACCGGTACCGGTGATCAGGCCGAACTGGTGCGGCACTGGCGGATCCACACCAATCCGCTGCATACCGCGGACGAGTTCGCGATGAATCTGCGCGGTCTCGTCGGCGCGGATCTGGACCTGGTGTCCGGCGTGGCCGGACTGTCCACGATGCCACCGATGCTGCGTGAGCTGCGGCTGATGCTGGAGCGCTACTGGCAGCACGTTCCGCAGGTCCTGGTGGAGCCGGGAGTGCGCACCGGCATCCCCCTGCTGGTGGACAACCCGAAGGAAGTCGGCGCCGACCGGATCGTGAACGGTCTGGCCGCCTACCACGAGTACGGTACCGCCGCGATCGTGGTGGATTTCGGGGTGTCTATCTGCGTCGACCTGGTTTCGGCGAAGGGGGAGTTCCTCGGCGGGGTGATCGCACCGGGGGTCGAGACAGCCACCGAGGCGCTGATCGAGCGGGCGGCCCTGCGCCGGGTCGAACTGACCCGCCCGCGGTCGGTGATCGGCAAGAACAGCGTCGAATGCATCCAGTCCGGCGCGATATTCGGTTTCGCGGGGCTGGTGGACGGGTTGATCGATCGCATTCGTGACGATATCGACGGATTTTCCGGGGCGGATGTCGCGGTGGTGGCCACAGGCGCGGCCGCACCGTTGATCATCGGCGAATCGGAAACGGTGGAACACCATCGGCCGCATCTCACACTGACGGGATTGCGGCTCGTCTACGAGCGCAATCAGCGGCGTACCCGCGGCTGACCGGTTCGCGCCGTGGTCACCGGTGCCGTGTGACGCATTCCGCTGTGCCGGATATGGCCGGGCCTGCTCCGGGTTGCTAAGCTCTCGGTGTGCTGAACCGCGTGCGTACCCAGGAGTGTTGTCGAGGCTGACGCGCCTCGACGGTTCGAGGCATTCGTGAAGTCCTCGATCCTTACTCTTCCCTGGAGATGCGCTCATGCGTTCCCCTGTTATTTCGTCGGTAGTGCAGCCTGCGGCTCGTGATTTTCCGGCCGCCCCGAATCCGATCCCCGATCGGCCCATCGCCCCGGCGCTGCCGACCCGCCTCCGGCCCGCCGACCTGCTGCGGCTCACCGATGAAACCGGTGAGGATGTGCTCTCCGGTCGATACGACCATCTCCTACCCGCCGACGGCCGCTGGCCCGCCGTCGACCGTTGGGCCACCCGGCTCGTCTCCGATGACGAGGTAGATATCTGGCTGATCAGCTGGACGCCCGACAAATCCACCCAGTTACACGATCACGCCGGTTCGCTGGGCGCCCTCACGGTGCTCAGCGGCGCATTGGCCGAATATCGCTGGAATGGGTCCGAACTTCGGCACCGGGTGTTGTCGGCCGGTGATCAGGCCGCGTTTCCGATCGGCTGGGTGCACGATGTCGTTCGCGCTCCCGATCGGATATCGGTATCCGCTTCGGCCGGGCCTCTCGACCCCACTCTGAGCGTGCACGCGTATTCGCCGCCGCTCACCGCCATGTCCTATTACGAGGTGACGGGGCACGGCAGTCTGCGCCGTACGCGTACCGTCCTCACCGACCAGCCCGAAGGTGAACTCTGATGTCGCGACTGACCATCGATCAGATGCTCGACAACGCCCGCTCGCAGTTGCGGCGTATCCATCCCGTGGAATTGCCGGCCGCGCTCGCCCGGGGCGCGATCCTGGTCGATATCCGGCCCGTCGCGCAACGCAACCGGGAGGGAACTCTGCCCGGTGCGCTGGTCATCGAGCGGAATGTGCTGGAGTGGCGGCTGGACCCCAGCAGTTCGGCACGATTGGCGCTGGCCACCGATCACGATGTCGAATGGATCGTGCTGTGCTCGGAGGGCTATACCTCCAGTCTGGCAGCGGCCTCGTTGCGCCAATTGGGGCTGCACCGGGCGACCGATCTGGTCGGTGGATATCGGGCCCTGGAGGCCGCCGGTATGCGCGCGGTCGCCACCGGGGCCGCGCACTTCACCAGGGAAGTGCGTTCGCTCGCGGTTCTCTGAATTCCTGCGGTCGGCGGCGAATGCGACCCAACGACAATACATTTCCGCTTCGCCGGACGCGTCGTGGAGAAATGCGAAGCTACCGAATGGTCTTTTTTCGGTACGTGAGTAGCCGTGTGCTGCGCCGTCGATTCGATATCGCGCTGTAGAGGGCAGGCGGCCGGTGAATCGTTTTGCCGTGCACGCTAGGGTGGTTCGCTGTGAGCAACCCGAACTCCTCGTCATCCGGCGGCTCCGCGGGCGTTGTTCCTGCGGGGCGAGCGAGCCGTTCCGTGGAAGTCGACGACATCCCCGAGCAGATACGGATCCGCCGGGAGAAGCGGGAGCGGTTGCTGGCGGCCGGCGGTGAGGCCTATCCGGTCGTTGTGCCGCGTACGCATACGCTGGCCGAAATCCGTGCCGCCTATCCGGATCTCGACGCCGATACCGCCACCGGGCAGCAGGCCGGTGTGGCGGGCCGGGTCATCTTCATGCGAAATACCGGAAAATTGTGCTTCGCGCAGTTACAGGAGGGCGACGGGACCACGCTGCAGGCAATGATCAGCCTGAACGGCGTCGGCGCGGACGCGCTGGCGGCGTGGAAGGCCGATGTGGACCTCGGCGATATGGTCTTCGTGCACGGCGAGGTCATCTCGTCGCGGACCGGCGAGCTGAGCATCATGGCCGATTCCTGGTCGATGGCCGCCAAGGCGCTGCGCCCGCTGCCGGTCGCGCACAAGGAGATGAGCGAGGAATCGCGAGTCCGGCAGCGTTATGTCGATCTGATCGTGCGCCCGGAGGCCCGGCATATGGCCCGTACCCGGGTCGCGGTGGTGCGCGCCCTGCGTAACGCGCTCGAAAACCGGGGGTTCCTGGAAGTCGAGACGCCGATGCTGCAGACGCTGCACGGCGGGGCCGCCGCCCGGCCGTTCCAGACACACTCGAATGCGCTCGATATGGATCTCTACCTGCGCATTGCACCTGAACTTTTTCTGAAACGATGCGTTGTCGGTGGCATCGAGCGGGTGTTCGAGATCAATCGCAACTTCCGTAACGAGGGTGCCGATTCTACCCATTCGCCCGAGTTTGCGATGTTGGAAACATACGAGGCCTACGGCACGTACGACGACTCCGCGCGGATGATCCGGGAATTGATCCAGGAAGTAGCGCAGGAGGCTCTGGGAACGCAGCTCGTGACCCTGGCCGACGGGTCGGAATACGACCTCCGTGGTGAGTGGACAACCGTCGAGATGTATCCGTCGCTATCGGAGTCGGTTGGGGTCGAGGTCACCCCGGAAACAACTGTTCAGGAATTGCTGGAGCTGGCCGATCGGGTCGGTCTGGAAATTCCCGAGGGCAAGGGCTACGGCCACGGCAAACTCGTGGAGGAACTGTGGGAGCACAGCTACGGCGACAAGCTGTACGTGCCGACTTTCGTCCGTGATTTCCCGGTCGAGACCTCCCCGCTGACCAGGCAGCATCGTTCGCGGCCGGGTGTTACGGAGAAGTGGGATCTGTATGTCCGTGGCTTCGAGTTGGCCACGGGTTATTCGGAGTTGGTGGATCCGGTGATCCAGCGGGAACGGTTCGTCGACCAGGCCCGGCTGGCCGCGGCCGGCGACGACGAGGCAATGGTGCTCGACGAAGACTTCCTCGCCGCGATGGAACACGGTATGCCGCCGACGACCGGAACGGGTATGGGAATCGATAGGTTGTTGATGGCACTCACCGGATTGGGAATCCGCGAAACGATACTGTTCCCAATAGTTCGGCCGGCCGGCCGTTGAGCGAACGGTTTGCATAGCCGATCGCTCGTCTTGGAATTTTCCGAATTCGAGGTATTCTTGCCTCGGGTAATCGGCCTGTTTTTGGCGGGTCGCACGATTTCGAGAGGACGTTCATCTCATGGCAAAGAAGGTCACCGTTAGCCTGATCGACGATGTCGACGGTGAGTCCATCGCGGACGAGACCATCGAGTTCGCAATCGATGGGGTGTCGTACGAGATCGATCTGTCGTCGTCGAACGCGGCGAAGCTCCGGGACGAGTTGGAGCAGTGGGTCGGCAGCGCCCGCCGCGTGAGTGGCCGGCGCCGGGTGAAGTCCGCTGTCGCCGCCGCCGGGGGTACCAAGGCGCGCGCCACGATGGACCGCGAACAAAGCGCGGCAATTCGCGAGTGGGCACGCCGGAATGGTCACAAGGTTTCCGCGCGGGGGCGTATCTCCGCCGATATCACCGACGCGTACAACAAGGCCTCGAAGGGATAGTTCTTCTTTCAACCGCCGTGTACCAGTCTTTACCCGACGGCGGCTGGTCTTTCTCGATAGCGATTTGGAATTACCGCTGGCCCCGGCGCTGTGCGCCGGGGTTACTGCGCCCGGCGGGCTTCCACCTTGCTCCGGCGCCCGCTCGCCCGGCACCATAGACAGGTCCGGCCGGGCTCGTTGCGCGACGCAGTTCGGGGGGTTCGTGGTTCGGCAGGTGCTGCCGGTATGGAGAGGTGAGGTATCGGCGCAGTGACCGGATCCGTCGGCTCGTTCCTACGATTCACCGATGACGAAGGCCGTCGGCGCGAGGTGATGCTCAGCCCGGAACGGCAGCGGATCACCATCGGCCGCTCGGCCGGCGCGGACCTCTCGCTGCGCTGGGATGCCGAGGTCTCGCGATTACACGCGGCGGTGGAATATCTCGCGGCCCAGTGGACCATCGTCGATGACGGTCTCTCACGCAACGGCACGTTCGTCAACGGCGAGCGGTTGCACGGCCGGCGCCGGCTGATGCCGGGTGACCGGATCCGGGTCGGCACCTCGCTGGTGTCGTTCCACGATTTCAACGGGGTGGCCGACGACGCCACCCGTGCCTCCAGCGCCTCCATTCCCACCGTCAGATCGCTGACCGAGGCCCAGCGCGGGGTGCTGGTGGCTCTGTGCCGCCCGTACAAGGGCGACGCGGGCTTCGCCGCCCCGGCCTCCAACCAGCAGATCGCCGACGAACTCTTCCTCAGCGTCGACGCCGTCAAGACCCATCTGCGGGCCCTGTTCGCCAAGTTCGGCGTGGAGGATCTACCGCAGAATCAGAAGCGGGTGCGGCTGGCCGCGCTGGCCATGCGCAGCGGGCACATCACCGATCGCGATCTCTGAAGCCCGCCCGGGGCGCTCCCCAGGTATGGGAGCGGGTTGTGTTCGCTGTGGGCAAAACCGGAATGGGAAACCAATCCGTGGGTACGGGCGTTATGAGTGAATAGCCCTGCCAACGGCCGCAGATCATTAGGGTGGACCGGCGGCGGTGTAATCCCCTGCCAACTAGAGTGGGAGGCGGGGGCCGCAACCCCTGGCCTACATGGCAGGCTGAGACCGACGGTTGTCCACGACACACCACGACATCGGCCGGCCATAGAGTCCGGAGCAGGAGAGTGAGGGAGCGATGTTCGAGAGGTTCACCGACCGCGCGAGGCGTGTCGTCGTCCTGGCCCAAGAAGAGGCCAGGATGCTCAACCACAACTACATCGGCACCGAGCACATCCTGCTGGGTCTGATCCACGAGGGTGAAGGTGTCGCGGCCAAGTCCCTGGAGTCGCTCGGAATCTCGCTGGAGGGCGTCCGCAGCCAGGTCGAGGAGATCATCGGCCAGGGCCAGCAGGCACCGTCGGGTCATATTCCGTTCACCCCCCGCGCCAAGAAGGTGCTGGAACTGAGCCTGCGCGAGGCGCTGCAGCTCGGTCACAACTACATCGGTACCGAGCACATCCTGCTCGGCCTGATCCGCGAGGGTGAGGGTGTCGCGGCCCAGGTTCTGGTCAAACTCGGCGCCGATCTCAACCGGGTCCGCCAGCAGGTCATCCAGCTGCTGTCCGGGTATCAGGGCAAAGAGCCCGTGGAATCCGGCGCCCGCGGCGAGACGGGTACCCCGTCCACTTCGCTGGTCCTCGACCAGTTCGGCCGCAATCTCACCCAGGCGGCCCTGGAAGGCAAACTCGACCCCGTCATCGGCCGCTCGAAGGAGATCGAGCGGGTCATGCAGGTGCTGAGCCGCCGGACCAAGAACAACCCCGTCCTGATCGGCGAGCCCGGTGTCGGTAAGACCGCCGTGGTCGAGGGCCTGGCCCAGGCCATCGTCAACGGTGAGGTCCCGGAGACCCTGAAGGACAAGCAGCTGTACACCCTCGACCTGGGTTCCCTGGTCGCGGGCAGCCGCTACCGCGGTGATTTCGAAGAGCGCCTGAAGAAGGTGCTCAAGGAGATCAACACCCGCGGCGACATCATCCTGTTCATCGACGAGCTGCATACGCTGGTCGGTGCGGGTGCCGCCGAGGGCGCCATCGACGCGGCCTCGATCCTGAAGCCGAAACTGGCTCGCGGTGAGCTCCAGACCATCGGTGCCACCACCCTCGACGAGTACCGCAAGTACATCGAGAAGGACGCCGCCCTCGAACGCCGGTTCCAGCCGGTCCAGGTGGGCGAGCCGACCGTCGAGCACACCATCAACATCCTCAAGGGCCTGCGCGACCGCTACGAGGCGCACCATCGGGTCTCCATCACCGATGGCGCCCTGGTCGCCGCCGCCACCCTGGCCGATCGCTACATCAACGACCGGTTCCTGCCGGACAAGGCGATCGACCTGATCGACGAGGCCGGCGCCCGGATGCGTATCCGCCGGATGACCGCCCCGCCGGACCTGCGCGAATTCGACGACAAGATCGCCGACGCGCGCCGGGAGAAGGAATCGGCGATCGACGCGCAGGACTTCGAGAAGGCCGCGCGGCTGCGCGACAAGGAGAAGCAGCTCGTCGCCAAGCGGGCCGAGCGCGAGAAGCAGTGGCGCTCCGGTGATCTGGATGTCGTGGCCGAGGTCGACGACGAGCAGATCGCCGAGGTCCTGGCCAACTGGACCGGTATTCCGGTGTTCAAGCTCACCGAGGAGGAGACCACCCGTCTGCTCCGTATGGAGGACGAGCTGCACAAGCGGATCATCGGCCAGGAGGACGCGGTCAAGGCCGTTTCCAAGGCCATCCGCCGCACCCGCGCGGGTCTGAAGGATCCCAAGCGTCCGTCCGGTTCGTTCATCTTCGCCGGTCCGTCCGGTGTCGGTAAGACCGAGCTGTCCAAGGCGCTGGCGAACTTCCTGTTCGGCGACGACGACGCGCTCATCCAGATCGATATGGGCGAGTTCCACGACCGCTTCACCGCCTCGCGGCTCTTCGGTGCCCCTCCCGGGTACGTCGGCTACGAGGAGGGCGGCCAGCTCACCGAGAAGGTGCGTCGCAAGCCGTTCTCCGTGGTTCTGTTCGACGAGATCGAAAAGGCCCACCAGGAGATCTACAACACCCTGTTGCAGGTCCTCGAGGACGGCCGTCTCACCGACGGGCAGGGTCGCACGGTCGACTTCAAGAACACGGTGCTGATCTTCACCTCGAACCTCGGTACTTCGGATATCTCGAAGGCAGTCGGCCTGGGCTTCACCCAGTCGAACAACGAGGGCTCGAACTACGAGCGGATGAAGCTCAAGGTCAACGACGAGCTGAAGAAGCATTTCCGCCCCGAGTTCCTCAACCGTATCGACGACGTGATCGTCTTCCACCAGCTCACCACCGAGCAGATCGTGGAGATGGTGGATCTGATGATCAACCGCGTCGGCGTGCAGCTGAAGAACAAGGATATGTCGATGGAGCTCACCGACCAGGCCAAGAGCCTGCTGGCCAAGCGCGGTTTCGATCCCGTGCTCGGCGCCCGGCCGCTGCGTCGCACCATCCAGCGCGAGATCGAGGACCAGCTGTCGGAGAAGATCCTCTTCGGCGAGATCGGTGCCGGTCAGAACGTCGTGGTCGACGTCGAGGGCTGGGACGGCGAAGGCTCGGGCGAGGACGCCCGCTTCACCTTCACTCCGAAGGCCAAACTCACCAAGGACGACGGTGACAAGAAGCCGGAGGTCGTGCTGACCGGCGCGTCCGAGGGCCCGGCCGAGGCCGCCTCGGGCGAGTAGAAGCAACAACGAAGAGATGCATCACCATGTCGAGCAGGGCAGGATGCAGATCGTGGCGCCCCGGCTCCGGCGCTGCGTCGAGGTTCAATTCGATTTCGGAGAAGACCGT
>NZ_JBEZYU010000060.1:0-31471 GCF_040638875.1 Nocardia sp. NPDC024068
GTCGCCTGTCAGCCCGCGAGACAATGCGCCGCAGGCGCGAGTATCGCGGGCTGACAGGCGACGCTCGAGGGGGCCGAACCCCCGCGCGCGCCAGCGCGCCAAAAACACAGCACCTTCACGAGCAAGGTCACCTACCCCACCTTCGCCCGCAAGGCCACCTCCTCGACCTTCCCGGGCAAGGACACCCACCCCACCCTCGCCGGCAAGCTCACCTACCCCACCCTCACCGGCAA
This sequence comes from Nocardia sp. NPDC024068, assembly GCF_040638875.1. Classification (NCBI taxonomy): domain Bacteria; kingdom Bacillati; phylum Actinomycetota; class Actinomycetes; order Mycobacteriales; family Nocardiaceae; genus Nocardia; species Nocardia sp. NPDC024068. The sequence goes on from NZ_JBEZYU010000060.1 coordinate 234, forward strand.
GACCACCTCACCGAAACAACAAATAGACTCCACCTACCTGCACCGTTAAGGTGTCCCCCAAAGGATGGGCGCGCAGCGTCCAGGGCGGCGAGGACAGGGCGAATTCCCTATGGCACAACTCTTCGAAAAGTCGAAGAAAGTAGTCGAGGTTCATCTCGCGAACACCAGTATCCGCGCGATCTCCGGTTCCATGGTCGCCTATGAGGGCGCCGTCCAGTTCAAGTCCGCCGGTTTCGGGGGCGGCGAGGGCGTGCTCGCCGGGATGAAGCGCCGGGCCACCGGCGAGAAGTTGTCGCTGATGGAGTGCGGCGGTAACGGCCGCGTCTATCTGGCCGTCAACGGCCAGTACGTCTCCGTGGTGAACCTGAACAACGAGACCTTGCAGGTGGAGTCGCAGCAACTGCTGGCGTTCGCCGGGAATCTGCGTACCGATGTGCGGTTCGCCGGTGTGCGCGGCGCTTCCAGCGGCCAGGGCCTGTTCACCACCACCGTCAGCGGTCAGGGTCAGGTCGCGTTGCTGTCGGCGGGTGGCCCGCTGATCCATCTGGAGGTGACGCCGCAGTTCCCGCTGGTGGTGGATCCCGATGCGTTCGTCGCCGCGCGCGGCAACCTCAATCAGTCGTTCGTCACCGATGTTTCCTGGCGCTCGGTGATGGGACAGGACGGCGGTGAGGCGTTTTCCTTGCGCTGGGACGGGCAGGGCGTGGTCTCGATCCAACCGGCGGAACGGTAGAACATGTTCGAGAAGGTCAATTCCAAGGTCGTCAAGGTCGATATCGGGGCGGCCGGTGGTGTGGTCGCCCGGACCGGCGCCATGTTGTTCTATACCGGCGACGTATCGTTCGCACCGCATGAGATTCCCGGCGGCGCCGGGGCGGGCGGGGGCGGCGGCCTGGTGCGGATGGCCGGGCGCATGATGGCCGGTGAGCATCAGCGCACCATGCTCGCGCAGGGCCCGGGGGTGGTGCATTACGGTTTCTCGGGCCTGGAAGTTCATGTGGTGCAGGTGCAGCCGGGTGCGGTGATGCAGGTCGAGGCGTCGCGGCTGCTGGCCTATACGGCCGGGTTGCAGACCTCGGTGGTCTCGGTGATGAGCTCCGGGGGTGGTGGCGGCGGTGGTGGCGGTCTGATGGGTGCGCTGCGCGGCGCGGCCTCGGGTGCGTTGACCGGGCAGGGCATGTTCACCACCCAGTTGTCGGGGCACGGTGCCGCGGTGGTGCTCGCCCATGGCGGTTTCCTGGAGTTGCAGGTGGGCGGGCCGAATCCGGTCGTGGTGGATCCACAGGCGTTCATCGGGTCCTACGGAAACGTGCAGACAGAGTTGAAAACCGCGGTGAGCTGGCGGGACGCGGTCGGCCGCGGCGCCGGTGAGGCCATGCAACTGCAGTGCGCCGGGCAGGGTCTGGTGTATGTGCAGGCGTCGGAGGAGAAACTGTGAGCGAGATCCTCGGCCCGATGACACTCGGGGAGAGCGACAACGTCCCCGGCAACAGTTACGCCTTCTGCATCGACCTCACCAAACCGTGGTTCATGCGTAAAGGCGCCATGATCGCCTACTACGGTCAGATGCGGTTCCAGATGCTGACCCACGGGTTGCAGGGGCAGCTGTTGCATATGGTGGCGCAGCAGTTCTCGGCGCCACTGTTCACCGGTGACTATGTGGTGGCCGAGGGGCAGGGCAAGCTGCTGATCGGCGACCGCGGCTACGACATCAACTCCTACGATCTCGAAGACGGCAACCTGACCATCCGCGCGGCGAATCTGCTCGCGTTCGAGCCGGGGTTGTCGCTGAACCAGTCGATCGTGCCGGGTTTCCTCACCCTGATCGGCACCGGGAAATTCCTGGCCTCCTCGAACGGACCGGTGATCTTCGCCGAGCCCCCGTTGCGGGTTGATCCGGAATCCCTGGTGGGCTGGGCCGATTGTCCTTCACCGAGCCATCATTACGATCAGCGCTGGGTGTCGAATTTTCTGGCCGCGGGTGCGGCGGCGTTCGGTGTGAATTCCGGCGAGGAACGCCAGTTCGATTTCACCGGCGCCGGAACCGTTCTGATCCAGTCGAGTGAGAAGGTGCTCAGCGACCATGCGCTGATCCGGACCATCGAGGGCCAGTTGCAGAGTGGCATCACGGTGCCGGGTCTGCAACGGCTACAGGGAGTTATCGCCCAGCAGCTGACAGGCCAGCAGGGGTACTGAGCCACTACCGCCCGACCTGTCCGTTTCGTCCGGCTGTCCCTTGGGCGGTGGCCGGGGCAGACTTGGCGCATGCTGCATCTGCGCGTGCTCGCGCCGGCCGAGCTCACCGACGACGTGGTGGCAATTCTGGAATCCGACGACGCCGTCAGCGGCTTGGCCGTGGTGCGTGACAGTGCCCTGCGGCCCGAGGGTGATCTGATTCTGGCCGATCTGGCGCGCGAGGCCGCCAACGATATCGTGGACCGCCTGCGCGAGACCGGTGTGCATCGCCGCGGCACTGTCGAACTGCAGCCGGTGGAGACCTGGATCTCGCTGTCCGGTCTGCGCGCCGAGGTCCGTACCCCCGGCTACAGCGCCGATTCCGTGGTCTGGGCGGATGTGACCCAGCGCTCGTACGAGGACACCGAACTCAACTGGGTCTATTTGAGTTTCATGACGCTCGCGACGATGCTGGCCGCGATCGCCATCATCGTGGATTCGCAGATCCTGGTGATCGGGGCGATGGTACTGGGCCCGGAGTTCGGCGCGATCGCGGCCCTCGGCGTTTCGCTGGTGCGGCGGCGGTATTCCCTGCTCTGGCGGGCGACCGCGACCCTGGGGCTGGGTTTCATCGCCGCCATCGCCACCACTTTCGTGCTGGTGCTCGTGGGCCGGATGCTGGGCTGGATCACGAGCGAGTCGGTGGAGGGTGTCCATCCCGAGACCGCTTTCATCTACACCCCGGACAGATGGTCGTTCATCGTCGCGCTGATCGCGGCCGCGGCCGGGGTGCTTTCGTTGACCTCGGCGAAATCGGGTGCGCTGGTGGGGGTGTTCATCTCGGTAACCACGGTGCCCGCGGCCGGCAATATCGCACTGGGGCTGGCGTTCGGCGCGGGCTCGGTGATCTGGGGCAGCACCCTGCAACTGGTGGTGAACCTGACCGGGATGGCCCTGGCCGGGTGGGCGACTCTGGCGCTACAGAAGGCGGTGTGGTCGCGGATCTCGTTGCGGCGGGAGAAGACCGCGGCACGAGCGCGGCGCCGGCTGATCTAACCGGCCGGCTCGGCCACGGCGCCCCGGGCGAGGGCCGGCAGCCGGGCGGCGAGTGCGGCGGTGAACCAGTCCAGGATTTCCAGGCCCGCCCGGATTCCGGTGGCCGTGGTGACCGTCAGGCCGGGATGGTCCCAGCCGAGTTCTTCGAGTTCTCCGTGCCGGGGCCGGATGGCGTGATCGGCCGCGGCCAGCATCTCCGCGTCCAGCGCACCGTCGCCGGCCGCCAGCGTGGGGGCATCGGGTTCCAGGTCGCCGGCAGCGCGGAGCCGGGTGCGTACCTCGGCGACCGCGCGGCTCTTACAGACCGCCTGCGGCATGGTGTAGATCTTGCGACCCTGCCGCGACGCCGACCAGCCGCGTTCGCGGCACCACTGATCCCATTCGGCGAGGAAATCGTCCGGTACCCCGGCCGGGTCCACGACCAGGTAGCAGAAGAGTCCATCGGCTTCCCGGTATTTGAGCACCCACGAGTCGTCGACGCGGGACCGCAGGGCCGCACCGACCTCGGCCAGGCTCGCCCCACCGGCCCGGACCGCGGCGTCGATCGCCGCCCGCCAGCTCGGGTCCGGGGCACCGTCCACCAGGATGTTGCCGCCGTTGCTGGTCACCGCGTACGGCCAGGGTGCGCCGGGCAGTTCGATCCGGCGGAACTGTTCGATGGTGCGGGTGGTGGTGGGCAGCACCGCGGCCGCGGCCGCCAGTTCTTTCAGCCGGACCACGGCCGCCGCGGTCATATAGGACAGCGGCGCACCCTCGAAGTGTTCGACGCAGACCGTTTCCGGTTCGCCGGGCCCGAAGGCGTTGCGCGAGTAGATCATGGTCCGATCGAGGTCGGTGGCCATCAGCGCCGGTTTGGGAGTGCTCACTGGGCCACATCCTTGATCAGGCCCATACATGAATAGGCCAGCTCGGGTACGACTTCGACCGGTACCCCGCGGGCCTGCGCGAGCAACCGGATATGCGCGTGTTCGGGAGCGTCGGCTTCGCGGACCAGAACCCGCCACGGCACCCGCCGCAGCAGCACCCGGGTCGTCTCCCCGACCCCCGGTTTCACGAAGTTCACACTGCCGATGCCATATTCCGCCCGGACCCGCTCCACCGAATCCCAGCCCGCCCAGGTGGGTTCGCGGTCACCGGCACGTAATGCCGCCACCTGGAAGGATACCTCGTGCCGGACGCTGCCGAAGGCCGCGGCGACGGTATCGATCAACCGCCCGGAGACATCCGCGCCGGACAGTTCGGCATAGAACTTCGCGCCGTGGAACTCATCCGGTCCGATCAGATCGCGGTTGAGCACCGTACGCGAAACCAGACCGGAGACCGTGGAGTTGAGGCAGGCCGAGGCGATCAGGAAATCGTCCCGGGTGCCGTAGGTGCGGACACAGTGGCCGGGGTCGGCGAGAACGGCGAGGTCGTCGTCGAATCGGGCACCGCCGGCGGCATGATAGGCGTCCAGCGCGTCGGTGAGTTCCCGGGTGATCGCGCCTTTACCGGTCCAGCCGTCCACGAACACCACCGAACCGGGGTCGTGGTGGCGGGCCAGATAGTCCAGGGCCACCGCGTCGATTCCGCGGTCGCGCACGATCGACACCGCGTAGTGCGGAATGTCCAGGGGTGGCCGGTCGCCGTATCCGGCGGCGAGCCAGCGGCGGATCAGGATGCCGATCGGGGTTCCGGCCCGGGCCAGTGAGGCCAGCGAGATCTCGGTGCCGCGTTCGGCAACCACGAGCTCGGCGACGGTACCCACCGCGAGCGCCAGCCGCCGCGCACTGTCGTCGAGCACCCGGTCGAACAGTTCGCGATAGGCGGCGTCGGGCTGGTATTCGATGGGCAGTGATTCCGCGTAGTGCGCGACCCCCGCCTGGATCCGCTGCTCCCGTTCGGCGATATCGGCTTCCAGATCCGCGCCGGACAGGTCCTTCAGCAACCACGCCACATCCGCACGTGCGTAGGAGCCGAATTCGGGACCGTAGAGCGGTTCGGGTCCGCGCGCGCCGGCTCGCGCCGCGACCAGCGCCCGCGGGTCGGCGCCGGGCAGGACCGCCACCACTACATCCGAACCCGCGGCGGTGAGCACATCCAGCAGCCCGCCGGGGGCGTCGAGTTCCGTGGAATCACCCGGTTCGTCGACCACGAATACCAGCACCGGGTCCAGCGCAGGTTCCGGCCCGCCGGCGCCCTCGATCTCCGGCCAGCGCGCGTTGTAGAGATAGCGCGGTTTTTCCTCGCCCCGCTCGGGCGCCCGGAAGCGGAACCCGCGGCGCAGCGGGTAGCCCGGTTCGTCCAGCACATAAGCCGGTGAACGGGTGGTGGTCTGATAACGCACCGGGAGTCCTGCCTCGGCCAGCCCCACCGCCAGACGCAGCGGCAGGTACATGAGTTCCTCGTGCCCGAGCACGATCACCGGCCGGTCGGCGTAGGCGGTGGCCAGCTGATCACGCAGCAGTTTCCCGGCCGCGGTGGCGGCCTGTTCGAACGCCGCGGTGTCGCCGCGCAGGAACCCGTGCCGGCCGCCGTCCGGCACGTCTCGCGGCCACGGCAGTTCCAGCCGCGTGACCGCTCCCCGCGCACCGGCGACCGGGTTGAGCTCGGCTTCGGGGAGCGCCGCGACGGTCGCCGCCAGACCATCGGGCAACAACGCGCTCCCCGCTGCCAGGCATACCGTGTCGATCCGCGCGCCGAGCCCGGCGGCCACGGCGGCGAACCGGTCGCGATCGGCGTCGGTGCGCATATCGACCAGCGTGGCCAGCACATAGTGGGTGCGCGGCGCGAATTCGTGCAGCGCCGTGATCGCGTCCAAAGCGGTATTGCCCGTGGAGATCTCGTCGTCCACCAGGACCAGCGGGAGTCCGGGTGTGAACACACCGGCGGGCATCGGCTGCAGCAGATGAGAGGTGGCATGCGAATGCCCCTCCTCGAAACCGGTCAGCGTCCGCGCGCCCGGCACCACGCGACGGGTGGAGTGCAGATAGCACGCCGCCTCGATCCGGGCGGCCACACAGTGCCCCAGACCGGTGGCCGTTTCGGCGAACCCGAGCACCACCGCGTCCTGCTCACCGAGCACCACGCGGACCAGGTCGCCCAGGCGATTACCCGAATCGCGTACCACCAGCGGATCGGTCGGCAGATGTTTGCCCAGCACCGTCGACACCAGCAGATGCGCGCGCCGCGGATTCTTACGCAGCCCCGGCCGCAGCAGTTCGGCGATATCGGGGCGGTGCGGCAGGGCGTCGGGGGTCTCGCCGTGGCGATACGCCTGCCCGTGCCGTAACTCGATACCGAGAGCGCCGGTGGCCCGGCCGGTCTCGTCAACCGGTGCGGTACTCACCCCTTCACCAGCGCCGATAGCAGATCCACGAAGGACACCCCTTTCTTCGCCACCCCGAAAACCCGAGCCCGGGCCAGGGTGTGGCCGGCCCAGCTGCGATGCGGCCGCATCTCGTTCATCTTGTTCCGGTAGCCGGACGCGGCCACGCCGCCGACCTCGACCTCCAGGATGTCGAGCGCATCGGAATACTCCTCGTGCGTCACCACCGAGAGGGCGTGTACCGCCGCCACATGCGAGGGGTGGATCACGGTTTTGCCCTGGATCCCGTTGGCCCGGTCCAGGGTTATCTCACGCAGCAGGCCGTCGAGATCCCGGCTCACCAGATAGCTGCGGAACGGTACCGCGTCGGATTCCTCGAACGGCGCGGTCCGCAGCAGCGGCCGGAACAGCCGTTCGTGATCGGCGAAGTACTCCCAGACCGGCCCCGTGATCACGAACCCGGTGCCGTCGGCGCGGCCCAGATAGTTGACGATATCGGCGATCACATCGGCCACCACCCGCACGTCGTAGATGGTGAGATCGCGATCGCGGCGGATACCGAAGGTCGCGCACATATCGGTGGCACCCACCCGCACCGCCAGGATCCGCTCCCGGTGCTCGGCCAGCAGCGCCGCGATATGGGTCAGTTCGGTATCGCGGGTCTGCCGGTGCACCAGCGCCGCCGACTCCAGCACCGGCATCCCGTAGAGCGGGCGGGTGGTACGGGCGGCGGCCGCGGCCAGCGCGGAAAGGTATTTGGGCGCCGAGGAGCTGTCGAATTTCGGAAAGACGAACCCGGTGAGCACATCGGCGCCCGCGCCCAGCCGATCGAGCAGTTCGGGCACGGTGTCGGCGTCGCGGACCCGGACGAACAGCAGCGGGCTCGGATCCGGCCGCGCGGCCAGTTCGTCCAGCGTGCGCACGGTCTGCTGTTTTGCCATCGCCACCTCGTGGTCGGCGACGGCGTCCTCTAGGTCGATGACCATCGAGCACACCCCCCGATCGGCGCGGCGGATGATCGTCGCCGTCAGATCGGCTCTGGTCGCCGGGACGTAGAGGGTGGCGCCCAGCGCCACGGCCAGCGTGTCACGATCGGTGTGCTCATCGAACGGCTCCGGCTGCCGGTGGAACAGTGCTCTGGCATCCGGACCCTGCAATTGCCGGAAATGCCGGCGCGGTATCGCCTTGTGCAGGGAGATCTCCTGCCGGACGGCCATGCCTGCTGTCATCGAGCCCCCGTCTCATCCTCGTCGTTGTCCCGGTTGTTTCCGCATTCGCTCCACCACACCCGCAATGAATTCGGTGATGGTGTCCAGCTCGTTTACATACGCCCAATAATCGGGATGGCGCCCGGTGAGGGATCCGCTGACCCTGTCGAGGCGCTCGACCTGAGCGTCGAGTACCGAGCCCCATTCGGAGACCAGTCCCCGCGTGACGGCGAGCATCTGCGCGTCCCGGAGACGGAATCGTACGGCCTCGGCTCGTTCACGCGGATTGTCGCGGACCGCTCGTAACTCGGACAGCCGTTTGGTGACGGCATCGACGAGTTGTTCGGCGTCGGCGAGATGGCCGCGCGCAGTCGTGGTCAGGTCAAGGGCCGGCTCCGGGTTGTGCTCGGCCGCGGCGGCCTTCGCCCCGGCGAGGGCGGCGTCCGCGGCGGCGATATGACGCTCACTGGTGCGCTCATTGTCGGCCAGATCCGCCGAACTCGCAGCATTGAACTCGCGTAACAGGGCTGAATGCGCGGGCCCGATCCGCTCGGCGCGGGTGCGCACCGCGGCCAGCCGGGTGGTAACCGACGCGATGGCGTTGCGCGCGGCCCCGGCGCGAGATGGGGCCTGGGCCAACGCTTCCGACACCAGCGTGGACGCCGCGTCGAGTTGGTTTGCCGCCGTCCGGACCCGCCCCCGCTCGGCCGCGGGTACGGCCTCCAGTGTGACGAGCGCCTCATCCACCGCGGTCGCGGCCGACCGCACCGACGGGTATTCCGCGTACTCCGATTCAACCGCCAGCCTGCGCACCCGCGCGGCCTCGGCGGTGACCCGGGCCACGAGTTCGGGAACCGCGCGCCGCAGCCCGGTCGCCTCCTCGAGTTGGCCCCTGGCGCCGTGGTAGAACCGGTCCACCTCGCGAGCGGCCGCCCCCAGCTGCCGGACCACCGCATCCGCCCGCTGCTCCCGGCCCGGCGCCCGGGTCCCGGCCTGCTCGTCCCGCTCCATATCCGCGGTGAGCGTGAGATATGCCTCGCCGGCGGCGTAACAGGTGTCGCGCACCGGCGACCACCGGCGACCCAGCTCCCGCTCCGGGAAGATCTCCTCGGAGGCCACGACCGCCGCATCGGCGGCCGATTGCCGCCGGTCCATATCCAGGAACGCCGCGGTCAGCGCCGACCGCGCCTGTTCGAACCACGGATCTTCGCCCGACCGGAACCATCCACGTCTGCGGCCTGCCACAGACCCGATGGTATGAGATCGCGTACCGGCCGCGCCCGCCGCGGCGGCGACGAACCCGCATCGCGCACGCGAACATAGAGGTTGACCGACTTTCTGCGCAAGTTCGCCGAAAACCACTACTGTCGTATTCCGTACCCGGCGATTTCGGACATGCTGGGAATCGCAGACAACTACGAAAGGGAATCCCGCATGGGTGTCAGTTTGTCCAAGGGCGGCAACGTCTCGCTGAGCAAAGCGGCTCCGGGGCTCACCGCGGTCGCCGTCGGTCTCGGCTGGGATGTGCGCACCACCACCGGCACCGACTTCGACCTGGACGCCAGCGCGATCGCCACCGGTTCCGATAAGAAAGTCGTCTCCGACCAGCACTTCGTGTTCTTCAACAACCTGAAGTCCCCCGAGGGCAGCATCGAGCACGTCGGCGACAACACCACGGGCGAGGGCGAGGGCGACGACGAGGTCATCAACGTCGACCTGGCGAACACCCCGCCGAACATCGAAAGCATCTTCTTCCCGGTGTCGATCTACGAGGCCGACGGCCGCCAGCAGTCCTTCGGGCAGGTTCGCAACGCGTACATCCGCGTGGTGAACCGGGCCAACGGCGAGGAGCTGGCCCGCTACGACCTGTCCGAGGACGCCTCCACCGAAACCGCCATGGTGTTCGGTGAGCTGTACCGCAACGGCGCCGAATGGAAGTTCCGCGCGATCGGCCAGGGCTACGCCTCCGGCCTGGCCGGTATCGCCCGTGACTACGGAGTCAACGTCTGACGATCCGCACCTCCGGGTAGCGTGAGGGGGTCCGGTATCGGGCCCCCTCACTGCACGCCTCCCCAGCAGGCGCGAGGGGACAAATTGGACAAATTGGCGGTGGACGGTAACGCTGGTGACCGGTCGCCGACACCGCCGACCAGGTTTCTCGTTCAGGGCCGGGATACCGACCGCAGTCCGGCCACCGCACACGAAAGGTCCCAGCGTGGTCCTGCGCATATTCGGTTTATCTCTGGTCGTCACAGTGCTGTCGCTGGGGGTGGCCTTCCTCTACGGTGGCCCCACGGCCCTCGCGCTGTGCGTCATCCTCGGCATCCTCGAGGTCTCGCTCTCGTTCGACAATGCTGTCATCAACGCCACCATCTTGGAGAAGATGAGTGAGTTCTGGCAGAAGATCTTCCTCACCATCGGTATCCTCATCGCCGTCTTCGGTATGCGGCTGGTCTTCCCGCTGGCCATCGTGTGGGTCACCGCGGGACTCAATCCGGTCGAAGCGTTCGACCTGGCCCTGAATCCGCCGGCGGGCGATGCCGCCTTCTTCCCCGACGGCAGCCCCAGCTACGAGACGCTGCTCACCGACGCGCATCCGCAGATCGCGGCGTTCGGCGGCATGTTCCTGGCGATGCTGTTCCTCAACTTCATCCTGGCCGATCGCGAACTGACCTGGCTGAGCTGGATCGAACGTCCGCTCGCCAAGGCCGGGAAGCTGGATATGGCCTCCGTCGTCGTCGCCGGTATCGGCCTGATCCTGGCCGCCGAATTCCTCGCCCACGACGAAGACCGCTCCACCGTGCTGCTGGCCGGCCTGCTGGGCATGGTGATCTACATCGCGGTGGACGGTCTCGGCTCGATGTTCAACGCCGAGGAACACGCCGAGGAGGCCGCCGGCCCGTCCGGGCTGGCCAAAGCCACCGGTAAGGCCGGGTTCTTCCTGTTCCTCTACCTGGAGGTCCTGGACGCCTCGTTCTCGTTCGACGGGGTGATCGGCGCGTTCGCCATCACCGCCGACCCGATCATCATCGCGCTGGGCCTGGGCCTGATCGGCGCCATGTTCGTCCGGTCGATCACCGTCTACCTGGTCCGCCGGGGCACGCTGAACGAATACGTGTACCTCGAGCACGGCGCCCACTGGGCGATCGGCGCACTGGCGCTGATCCTGCTGATCACGGTCGGCGATATCCATGTCCACGAGCTCGTCACCGGACTCATCGGTATCGCGTTCATCGGCGCCGCGGTGCTCTCCAGCATCCGCCGCAACCGTAAGGAAGAAGACCCGAAGACCGCCGCGACCTCCGAACCGACGCCGGTGGGCTGATCGCGCCTCTGCAGAAACACGGGAGCGGACCCCTGAGGGTCCGCTCCCGTTGCTTTTCCCGGAGATCCGGTCACCCGGCGGTGCGGGCACCTGTCACGAACCGGACCCGGCGGGCGTATGGCGGGCTGCGTCGTACTGTTCGAAATACGCCTGCCCCACCGCGAACATCCCCCGCTGCGGCAGCCAGAAATCACCCAGTTTCGTCTGCTCGGCCAACGGCCCGGGTGGACCGATATCGACACCGTCGAGCCGGGCCGCACTGTCCTCGACCGTCCACAGCATCTTCGGGTTGGTACGGAACCACTGCCCGTTCGGCGCCGCCCCGCTCAGCCGCACCCGCCCCACACCCAGCGCCGGACCCGCGACCCGGGACATCATCGACAGCACGGCCGGGCTCCGCCACAGCGCGGCGGGCATCACACCCCCGAGTCCCGTCATCGCCGCGGTGGCGGCCGATCGCCCCAGTTCGATACTCCAGTCGAGGACGTCCGGGATCTCGACCGTCAGCGAGTAGGGGCCGAGCCAGGTGACCGCGATATTCGTGACCCGCGCGTCCGCCAGCGCCGACCCGTAATACCGGGCGCAGCTCATCGCGGGGGACACACTGCTGTAGATCACCCATTCCCCGGCCGGATCGCGGTGCCAGACCGACTCGTACCCCGGCCCCACCGAACTGGCGGCGAAATGCCGGAAGGCCAGATAGTGACCGCTCGTGAAGGGCAGTCCCATCACCCCGTACCCGGCGAACCGCTCCTGGTCCGCGCCGGAGGGCAGCGCGGGATCGGTTTCGGCGATCGATCGCGGACTCTCGGACATGGCCGGCCTCCTCGACGAGCGGGCCCCCGCACTCCCTCACCCTACGTCCAGCTGGGAAAATACAGCCATCACGGCGCTGTTGGAATTCCGAAGCGAAGCGACGTTCCAGATCGCTCAGCTGCTGCTCGCCCGTTCGATGTAAGCGCTGGGGTCTGCTGCTGGCCTGGCAGGATGACACACTCGACAATCACCTCACCCGCGACGAGCTCATCGACCGCCTCGCCGACCTGATCGAGCGCGCACAACCACCACTGCGCCGCGCCACTACCGATCGCCCCGAGCGCAAGGGTCGAGACCACTCTCGTAAGTGACCGGATATTCCTGATCCCGAAACCCTCGACGCCCGGCATTTAGGTGTAGTACCGTCCGGACAGATGTCCAACCTACTGTTCGGAATGCTGTATACAAAGGTTGGGCCGGCACTGGGTCAGGGTGAAGGCGAGTATGCAGGGTTCGGACAACTCCCCAGCAGGTGGAGGGACAGCGGAGATCAGCTGTTCGCAGGTCGGGCCGAATCTCGCGAACGGGCAAGTGACAACCGGCGAGCTGGGCGCGGCGCCGGGCGACATACCGACCGAAGCGGGGCCGGGCACCACCCTGCGCCGCAATTTCTCGGGCACGGTCCTCGCGAGCCTGGCCACCTTGGGCCGCGCCCTCCGGATCGGCGTTCAGGCCGTACGGATCGGTGCTCAGGACACGGTCGGGCTGCGTTTCCAGGTCCGTGAAAGTTTGGCCCAGGCGTGGTTCCTGATCACGGTCACCGCTGTGCCGGCCGTTCTGATGGCCATTCCCTTCGGGGTGATCCTCTCGGCCCAGGTCGGCAATATCGTCTCCCAGCTCGGCGCCGACACGATGATCGGCGCGGCCGGCGGCCTCGGCGTGATCAAACAGGGTGCGCCGATGGCCGCGGCCATGCTTCTCGGGGGTGCGGGCGCGGCCGCCATCGCCGCCGATCTGGGGGCCCGGACCATCCGGGAGGAAGTCGACGCCATGCGCGTTATGGGGGTGGATCCGATCCAGCGGCTGGTGGTGCCACGCATCGCCGCCATGATGCTGGTCGCGCCGCTGCTGAACATCCTGATCATCGTGGTGGGTATCGCCGCGGGGTTCCTGGTCGCGGTGGTGGCGCTGGATGTGACGCCGGGTAGCTACTGGGAGTCCTTCGGTTCCTTCACGACCACCGTCGATATCTGGGTGTCGCTGGTGAAGGCGATGATCTTCGGATTCCTGGTGGTGGTCATCGCCTGCCAGCGCGGGCTGGAGGCCAAGGGCGGACCGCGTGGCGTCGCCGACGGGGTGAACGCCGCGGTGGTGATGTCGGTCGCGGCGGTAGCGGTGCTCAACACCGTGATCACCCAGGTCGTCACGATGTTCATACCGGTCAGGATGGCGTGATGGCGGCGCCCTATGCCCCGCCGGGGCTGAAACGGCTGAGCCGGATCGCACGCCGGGTGCGGCCCATGGGCCCGATCGATTCGATCGGTTTCGCTATCGGCTTCGGCTGGCAGGTGCTGTCCTCGGTGCCCTACACCCTGCTGCACTACCGGCGGCAGACCATCGCCGTGATCACCGATATGACGTGGGGCCGCGGTTCGGTGATCATCGGCGGCGGGGTGGTGCCGTTGATGCTGCTGCTGGGCGCGTCCATGGGCGCCTCGATCGGGATCGAGGCCTACAGCGCGCTGAATCTGCTGTCGCTGGGACAGCTCAGCGGCCTCATCTCGGCCTTCGGCATCACCCGGGAGCTCGCGCCGATCGCGGCCGGAGTGGGGTTCGCCGCGCAGGCGGGTTGCCGGATGACCGCCGAGATCGGGTCGATGCGGATCTCGGAGGAGATCGACGCACTGGAATCACTGGGCATCCGGTCGGTGCCGTTCGTGGTGACCACCCGGGTGATCGCCGGAATCGTGGCGGTGGCACCGGCATTCGTGGTCGCACTGATCTTGAGCTACCTGTCCTGCGAGATCATCGTCACCAATATCCACGGCACCCCGTCGGGTACCTACGACCACTACTTCGACCAGTTCGTGCTGAGCTGGGACGTCCTCGCCGCCACGATCAAGGTGATGATCTTCGCGGTGGCCGTCGTGCTGATCCACAGCTACCAGGGCTATTTCGCCACCGGCGGACCCGAAGGGGTCGGTGTGGGTTCCGGCCGCGCCATCCGGGCGAGCCTGGTCTCGATCATCGCGCTGGACATGTTCGCCACCATCCTGCTGTGGGGCTTCCAGTCCCCGATCTCGTTCACCGGGTGATGTGATGCCTGCCTATGCCCTTCCCGGCACCGAGGTCGGACCCCGCCGGGCCCGTGTCCTCGGGATCTGCGCGGTCGCGCTCACCGCGGTACTCCTGCTGGCCTGGCGGGTCGCCCCGGAGGGCCGATCAGCCGACGAGATCCGGATCGGTCTGGTGACCAGCGGGGTCGGCGCCGGAGTCGAATCCGGTACCGAGGTCAGACTCGACGGCGTCAAGATCGGATCGGTGCGGTCGATCAGTACCACCGGGCCGGGGCGCAAGACCATCGAACTGGCGTTGACCCGATCCCAGCTGTTCGGCCTCAGCGACGCCCTCGGTGTCGACTACGCCCCCGACAACCTGTTCGGCATCACTGCGCTGCAACTGCGTTCGCATACCGGCGGCACCACCCTGACCGACGGCATGACCGTGGACCTGACCGGTCCGGAGGCCGGCCGGGTCCGTGACGCCACGCTGGCGGCGCTGCTGAAATCCACCGGCCTGCTGACCGGTTCGGTGCTGACGCCCGATCTGGCGGAGCTGCTGAGCACACTGTCCCGCGATGTCGGCGCCTTCACTCCATTGCTACAGGCCATCGGCGCGACGACCCGCGCCTACGTCGAGACCCGGCAACTCGCCCCGTCCTTCCTGCTCGACCGGTACGGTTCGGCGCTGGCGGGGTTGCCGCCCATGATCACCGGCGGGCTGGATGTGCTGGAAGCCGCCTACACCAACCAGTACTTCCGCAATCCGGAGAACCTGGCCGAGTTCCGGGAACTGTTCGGCGGCATCCAGAACCAGCTGCTGCCCGTGGTGACCCAGACCTTCACCACCGCGCGCCCGTATTTCGCCGACCTGCTGCCGGTCGCCACCACGATGCTGGATCAGATACCGGCGGCCGTGGGCGATCCGGCGCACTCCGGGGCGCAGCTGACCGAGTTGCTGGACCGGCTGGCGCGCGCGTTCCGCGACACCCCGTCGGGACCCGTCCTCGACGCCGAGGTGCAACTCGACCTCGTCCCCGGTCTCACCGGGCCACTGTCGTCGATACTTCCCGCACCGAAGGAGGGCCGGTGATGACGACCCGGGCGCTGTTCGTGCGCGTGGCGGTCGCGACCGCGGTGATGGCGATCGCGCTCGCCGGTGTGTTCCAGCTGGTCGAGCGGCCCGTCGAGGGTGACACCCATACGTACACCGCGCTGTTCACCGATGCCAACGGGCTCCGTGTCGGCGACGATGTGCGGATCTACGGCGTGCAGGTCGGCAAGGTGGAGCAGCTCGAACTGGACGGTGTCCTGGCGCGGGCGCGTTTCACCGTGCAGTCCGGCCATCCGGTGTTCACCAACAGCACGGTCGCCATCCGATACCAGAACCTCACCGGGTTCCGGTATCTGGACATCGCGCAACCGGAACGTCCGGAGGCGCAGCGTGAACCGTCCTCGGTGTTCGACACCTCCCAGACCACACCGGCGTTCGATATCACCGCTTTGTTCAACGGCCTGCAACCGGTGCTGGCTCAGCTTTCCCCGGGGGAGCTGAACCAGTTCACCGAGAGCATGCTGGCGGTACTCGAGGGCGACGGCACCGGACTGGGACCGGCCCTCGACGCCATCGACCGGCTGAGCCGCTACGCCACCGACCGCCAAGCGGTGCTGTCGACGCTGGTCGGCAACCTCTCGCGGATGGCGGGGACCCTCGGCGGGAAATCGGGAAACGCGGTGCAGATGCTCACCAATCTCACCAATCTGTTCACCGCCATCGGTGACAAGCTGCCCGGACTGGTCGAATTCTCGCTGGCCATCCCGCCGGTGATCCAGCCGATCCGCAATATCCTGGCCGTCCTCGGTATCACCGGCGAACCCGGCCGCGACCTGGACGCCGCACTGCGGGCGGCGTTTCCCGATCCCGCCACGGCGACCGAGGTATTCGACCGGCTGCCCGGGCTGATCCAGTCCATCGCCGCCGCGGTGCCCGCGACCGGGCCCGGGGCCTGCTCACGCGGCGAAGCGAGCGCGCCGGCACCACTACAGGTACTCATCGCCGGCCAGGGAGTGGTGCTGTGCAATTCCTGAAACGGTGGCGACCGCGGCGGAAATCCGCCGGACACGCGCCGGATGACCGCGGCGGTGATCTGCGCTGGGGTATCGCGGGACTGTGCCTGGCGGTGCTGCTGGTCGCCGGTATCGGGATCGTGTACGTGCGGGGCACCGATTCCACCCGGACCTACAGCGCCGATATCGCGCAGGCCGGGTCGATCCGGGAGGGCGACGACGTGCGGCTCGCCGGAATACCCGTCGGTGAGGTGGCATCACTGACCCTGCTGTCCGACCGGGTCCATATGACCTTCACCGTGGACGACGACGTATTCGTCGGGGACGGCACCTCCCTGAGAGTCCGGATGCTGACCGTGGTCGGCGGCTACTACCTCGCGCTCGAGCCCGCCGGTACGGCACCGCTCGGCTCGCGGGTGATCCCCCGCGAGCGAGTCGAGCTGCCCTACAACCTGACCGAAGTCTTCGAGGCCGCCATCGCGCCGGTCCGCGAAATCGACGGCGGGCTGCTCCGGCAGAACCTGGCGATGCTGGCGACCTCGGCCGGGGACAGCCCCGACGCCTTCCGCGCCGCGGTACAGGCCACCGGCGATCTGGTGGGGATCATGGACCGGCAGAACTCCGATATCTCCCGCGCCCTCACGGTCGCCGACGAATACCTGACCGCCCTGAACGGGAGTTCCGATGTGCTGGTGCAACTGCTGAACAACCTGGGAACGCTGGAGTCGATCGTGCGCAACTACAAGACCCAGATCGCACAGGCACTGCAGGACGTGACGTCGGTACTGCACGGCCTGTCCCCACTCGGACGCACCTGGGACGAGACCTGGGCCGCGCAGTCCCGCCCGCTCGCCGATCTGGTTCCGAAACTCGGCGAACTCGGCGGCCGCCTGGGCACCCTGCTCGACTCGCTGCATGCCCTGGGGCAGCGGCTGCTCCCGCTGGTCCCGCCCGAGGGCGGGATGACGGTGGACCGGTCCGGAGTGTGCATCCCCGTGCGAGGAGCAGGATGCTGACCCGCGTGCTGGGTTCCCGGGGCCTCATGTCGGCCGCGGTGCTGCTCGCCCTCCTACTGCTGGCCGTGGCCGGTTTCACCCTGATAAAGCCCACCCCGGAGACCCGCGCCTACTGCGCCGATATGCCCGACAGCATCGGGCTGTACCAGGGCAGC
Source organism: Nocardia sp. NPDC024068 (assembly GCF_040638875.1). NCBI lineage: Bacteria > Bacillati > Actinomycetota > Actinomycetes > Mycobacteriales > Nocardiaceae > Nocardia > Nocardia sp. NPDC024068. Next base: position 17,578 of record NZ_JBEZYU010000060.1, read on the forward strand.
GCCGTCACGGTGCTGGGCGTGCGGGTCGGCGAGGTGACCGGAATCGAACCCCACGGCGCCGCGGCGCGGGTACGGTTCGCGATGCGCGCGGACCGCAAACTCCCACCGGATGTGGGCGCGGTGACCGTGAACGACACCGTGCTCGCCGACCGCAAACTCGAACTCGTCGGCGACGAACCGGCCGGACCCGGCCGCGAACCCGCCGAGTGCATCACCAGAACACTCACTCCGCAAAGCCTTTCGCGGACCTTCGACGCACTCGCCGGACTGGCGGACCAGCTCAACGGTGCACAGGATCCCGCGCAGCAGGGGGCGGTCGGCGCCGGCCTCGGCGCGCTGAACGCCGCGACCACGGGGACGGGCGAGGAACTCAACACTCTCATCAACGAGCTGGCCCGGGCACTGGACTCCCCGCAGGCCGCCGTCGACCACATCGGCAAACTGATCGACGCCCTCACCGAACTGGTGCACCGCGCCCGCAACGGCTGGGCCACCGTCGAAGCGGTGGTCACCGAACTCCCGCAAACCTTCAACGACATCGTGACCATCGCGTTCCCGCCGATCATCCAGCTCGTCGACGACCTCGCATCCGTCCTGCCGCAGCTCAACGACGTGATACGAACCTTCGGCACCCCCGCGGTACGGGCCCTGGACTCCATCCCGGATCTGCCCGGGCTGCTCGCGGCCGGGGTCGGCTCACTGGCCGGGATCATCGAGATGACCCCGGCGCTCGCCGCCGGCTTCTCCCGATCGGCGGACCCGGCCACGGGTCGTACCGTCATCGGTTACGCCCCGCCCGCGGTCGCGCTACCGGAGCCGGCGACCGCCCGGATCTGCGCCGGATTGCGGGCGATCACCGGACAGCCGTGCCCGTTGTCGGCATCGGGTGCGGTCCGCATGCCGGTTCCGTCCCTGCTCCTCGCGGCGGTGAGCGCACGATGACCTTCCTGCCCGCACGAGTGCTGCTCGCCGCCGTCCTCGCGGTGCTGCTGGCCGGCTGCAGCTTCCGGCCCGCCGACATACCGGTCCCCGGCGCCGGGGTCGAGGGCCCGACCTATCCGTTGCGCATCGAATTCGCCAATGTGCTCAACCTGCCGCAAGGCGCCAAGGTGATCGCCGACGGCGTCCGGGTCGGCCTGCTCACCGGGGTCACCGTGATCGACGCCGGAATCGCCGGTGCACGCCCGGGTTTCGTGGTCGCCGATATCGAAGTGCAGGATTCGGTGCGGCTGCCGATCGGCACGAAAGCCGAACTGCGCCAGGAGACACCGCTGGGCGATGTGCATATCGCGCTCACCGAACCGGAAACCCCCGGCCCGGCCCGGCTCGAACCCGGCGCGACGATCCCGCTGGCCGACACCACCCAGCCACCGCTGATCGAGGACATCCTCGCCTCGCTGTCGGTCTTCGTCGGCAGCGGCGCGGTCACCGATATCCAAGACCTCGTACGCACCATGAACGGGGTACTGCCGAAGAACCCGCGCGACACCGCCCGCCTGGCCGGCACCGTCGGCGCCGACCTCACCGACCTCGCCGCGAACACCGGCTCCGTCGACAGCGTCCTCGACGGACTCGAATCCGTCGTCCAGCAGGGCGTGCTGGACAACGGGCCGGTTCTCGAAGAACTGCTCACCCCCTATGGTGTGCAGCAGACCACCGACGCGATGAACGCCCAGATCGGGGTCATCTTCGTACTCACCTCGCTCGGCCCGGTCGGCCCCGGCACCCAGTGGCTGGGCCCGCTGCTGGCCTCAGTGGAGTCCACCGTGCGCGCGGTGGTCCCGGTGCTGTTCGGGGCGGCGCCGCTGGACACCACCGCCCCCTCCAACCTGAAGAAACTGGTGGATCTGCTGCACACCCGGGTCATCCCGTTCGCCGAGCACGGCCCGAAACTGAACCTGTCGCAGGTCACGGCCACCCCCGCCACGCCACTGTCACCGGACGAACAGACCACCCGCATCGTGGACACCCTGCGCATGATCGGCGCGGTCCGATGAACATCCGCGCGATCACCTCACTGTCCGCCATCGCCGCGGTCCTGGTGTTCGGCGTCGCCTATATGGGCGTCGGTGTGCTGCATCTGGATCCGCGCCGCGACCACATCACCGTCGACCTGCACCTGGAGAGCTCGGGCGGCCTCGGCCCCGGAGCACCAGTGCTGCTGCACGGTATACAGGTCGGCCGCACCGAATCGGTGCGCAAGGAAGCCACCGGGGTGTTCGTACGCCTCGCGATCGACGACCACTACCGGATCCCGGTAGCCGGCGATATCCACATCGAACAACTGTCCGCGCTCGGCGAGCCCTATGTCGGGTTCGCCCCCGACAGCGATACCGGGCCCTATCTCGAAGACGGACAGGACGTCCCGACCAGCCGGATCCACATGCCGGCCTCGATCACCGCGCTGTCGACCCGGCTGGTCGAACTGCTGAACCAGATCCACCCCGAAGTGATGGCCGGCCTGGTCGGCACCTTCGACCAGGCACTCGACGGCACCGATGTCGCCGTGCAGAGCCTGCAACGCTCCACCACCCTGCTGGCGGCCACCCTGCTGAGCCGGTCCGCGTCGCTGCGGCAGTTGTTCGACGACCTGCAGGCACTCGGCGGTGACATCGACTGGATGGGACCCTCGCTCGCGCACGCGGGACCGCTGTTCGGTGAATTCGGTGTCACCTTGAGCGCCATCGTGGAGAACGGCTCGAAACTCGTGGAGAGCCGCCCCCCGTCGGACTACTTCACCGGCGACGGTGTGCTGCCCTTCCTCGTGGAAATGGAGGCACTGCTGCGCAAGATCGGTCCCGGCCTGGCGCCGCTGGGCCCCATGCTGCAACCCGTCGTTTCCGACGCCGTCCAGCGCGCGCCCACCCTCGATATCGGCGCCCTGCTCGACCAGGCGCTCAACGGCGTCGACACCGACGGCACCCTGCACTTCCGCATCGGCCTGAAATAGCAGTCGGCTCCCGCTTCCGGAAAGGACGGACATATGAGCACCGCAACCGAACAGAAGAAGCCCGAGTCCACCGCCGAGCAACCCGCCCCGGCCACCGGCGGCCCACGCACGGTCTCGATACGGCTCTCAACCGCACTGACCGCACTCGCGCTGACTACCCTGCTGGTGGCGACCGTGACCCTGACGATCCTCTACCTCTCGGCCCGCGCCACCATCGCCGACACCGATGCCCGCGCGGCAGACCAGCAGCACGCCGAGCAAATCGCCTCCGACTACGCGCTCGGCGCATCCACCATCGACTACCGGGACGTCAAAGGGTGGCTCACGCGCCTGAAGGCCGGAACCGCGCCTCCGCTCGCGGCCAAGTTCGACGCCACCGCACCGCAGCTGGAACAGATCCTGCTGCCACTGCAATGGACTTCGACAGCCACTCCGCTCTCGGCGGATGTGATCTCCGAATCCGCGGGAGTGTTCAAGGTCAACGCCTATCTGACCGTCAACTCCACCAGCGTGCAGAACCCCGACGGCGCGGCCACCACCGTCACCTACTCCCTGACCATCGACCGGAACTCCGGCTGGCAGATCACCGAGGTCGGCGGACTACAGAACGCGATCCCGGGGAACTGAGTGCCACGACGTCTGCTCAACCGGCCTCGGCGAGCCGGACGATATGCGGGACGCCGACCGGATTGCTGATCCAGTGGGCGTTCATGCCCGCCGGCAGTGGTTCCAGCTCGTCCTGCACGGGGACACCGAATGCGGCCAGATGCTCGGTGGCGCGGTCGACGTCGTCGGTGAACAGCTCCAGCCAGAGATCGGCGCGCGCATAGTTGTCGACACGGTCCAGCCACAGCGTGACGGGCCCGAAACCGACCGAGGCGCTCTGGATCACTCCTTCGGCGACCGCTTCACCGCTGTGATCGGTGACTTCCAGACCCAGTGCGTCACGGTAGAAGGCGACGGTCCTATCGAACTGTGCTTTGGGAAGTTTCATGGCGATGTTGTGCCCGCCGCGGAATATGGGTGTCATGGGTCAGTTCTCCTCTGTCCGATCGAGGTGGTCGCGGAGCGCGCTCAGGCGCCCGTCCCAGGTGTGTGCGAGCGCGGCGAGAAACGACTGGGCCACGACCATCGGCCCGGTCCGCAGGTGATAATGGATCCGGCGCCGCTGTCCGGGTTCGGCATGGACGAGTCCGGCATCGGTCAGCAGGCCGAGGTGTTTGGCGATCGCCTGGCGCGAGATCGGCAACCGAGCTCCCAGTTCGGTCGCGGTCGCCGGACCGTGCCCGGCGAGTTCGGCGAGGATGCCGCGACGCGTCGGGTCGGCCAGCGCCGTGAACACCGCCTGGGCGATCGGCTCGGTGTCGAGCTGGTCAGGCCGCGACATCGAAATACTCGGCCAGTTCGGCCAGTTCCGTCGCCCAACCCCGAACATTGCCTTCGTAGGCCTCGGCAAGATGGTCGGGCAGCTGCGCGAAGCCGCTTTCCACCATCGTGAGCCGGGTGCCGGCGGGTATCGGCTCCAGCGTGAATTCCACGTATGTGCGGCGTGGATCACCGGCCGGTAGCCCTTCGATCGCCCAGTCGAATGCGAAACGGCGGGGCGGCTCGACGATCCGGATCCACAGGGTGTGCGGTCCGTCCTCGCCCCACCACACCCGCATTGTGCCGCCGGGGCGCAGATCATCGATTTCGGCTCGGGACCCGAACCAGCCTCCGAGACCCTCGGACGTAGTCAAGGCTTCCCACACCTTTTCGGGCTCCTGGTGCAATTCGAGGTCACGCTCGATGCGGTCGGGTATGGGCAACGGTCCTCCAGGTATAGCAACCAACTGATTGCCACAATGTATAGCAACCCATCGGTTGCAACAAGTCGGTCGAAAGGGTCGGGTCCCGGTCCGGTCCCACGCCGCTGTCGCGGCATCCTCCAGCGCCCCGGCCAGTCCATCCGCTACCGCCACGACTACATCTCTCCCGGAAGCGGCACCGGGAATGTATTCGATGGACGGGATCGTCAACGCATGCGACCTGATCGACCCCACTCCGCTGCACAAATGGTCGGCCACACCGGATCAAGCGCCCTACCATCACGAAACTCCGCCGAGTGACGACGACCCCGGCAGTCTGTCATGCAACTGGGCTACAAAAGCCAGTCGGGTGACGGCGTCCACTGGAATCAAGCGGCCATCGACCTTCGCGTCGAGTTCACGGCCGCCGGAGCAACACCCGCCTATGACGAGTGGAAACACCAGGACACCGCCGGGCCCGGGGCGGATTCCGGCGAGGTCACCGGAATCGGCTCCCGGGGTTACTGGCAGACCGCGACGTCGGACTCCAGCGATACCACCGGGCTGGACTACGTCGTGGGCGTGCAGGACGACAATGTCTCGCTGCGCATACGAATCCCCATCCTGCGCCAGCACGGCGAGCCCCCGCTGAACCCCGACGAACTCGGCGTGATCGCCCGAAACCAGGCCCGGCAGGCTCTGGACGGACTGAAGCGGAAATAGCCGAACCGCGTCAGCCCCGGGCCATATCGACGAAACGCGACAGATGCAGCTGGTGCGCCACGGTGATCGTCGCCGTCGGCCCGTTACGGTGCTTGCCGAGGATCAGGTCCGCCTCACCACCGCGCGGGTCGTCACGTTCGATGGCGTCGGGCCGGTGCAGCAGGATCACCATATCCGCGTCCTGTTCCAGGGATCCGGATTCGCGCAGGTCGGAGACCTGTGGACGCTTATCGGTCCGCTGTTCCGGACCACGGTTGAGCTGACTGATCGCGACCACCGGAACTTCCAGTTCCTTTGCCAACAGTTTCAGGTGCCGGGAGAATTCCGAGACCTCCTGCTGCCGCGATTCGACCTTCTTACCGGAGGTCATCAGCTGAAGGTAGTCCACGACAACCAATTTGAGATCGTGACGCTGTTTCAGCCGCCGCGCCTTCGCCCGGATCTCCATCATGGTGAGGTTCGGTGAATCATCGACGAACAGAGGCGCTTCGCTGATCTCACTCATCCGGCGCGCGAGTTTGGTCCAGTCGTCATCGCTCATCCGCCCCGACCGCATATCCCCGAGTTTGATCTTCGCCTCCGCCGACAGCAGACGCATGACGATCTCGGTGCGGCTCATCTCCAGCGAGAAGATCACGCTCGCCAGCCCGTTCCGAATCGAGCAACTGCGCATGAAATCCATACCCAGCGTCGAATTGTGTGTGGGGACCATGGACCGGCCCGCCAGATACATATGCGCATCGTTGTCGACCTCGACGCAGCGAACCGGGACCGATTCGATTCGTCGTACATCGACGATGAACCGGGAATCGGTGCGCGACGAACGCCGGTCGGCGCGGCGCTGCTTGTGCAGCAACACCTTCCGATGAAGACCGAATACCTGGTCGGCGGTGCCGAAGGTGAGTGTGTAGGCGGTGGAACGCTGTTCGCTCCGCCCACGTACCCGCTTCGTCGAGACGCCGCAGCGATATCCGAGGCTTACCACCAGTTCACGTACATCTGCGAACAGCCGCTCGTCGGTGACCGAGAACTGCACCGAGCCGCCGTGGGTGACCGTGCCGTCGGTGTCGAGCAGACCGGCGAGAAGTGCGCGACGCTGCCGCTCCGATGCCCGCAGGTACTCCGGCGGAATATGTTTGGATCCGAGGACGCCGATCGTACGCAGCCGGGCCTGCACAGTGCCGATCGCGTTGCGGCACGCCTGGCAAAGCCGCAAGCCGATGGACCGCCCACCACAGCGCGGACAGGTCGGCGCCGCGACCGGCGCCGACAAGAACCGCGCTCGGCCGCCACACGACCGGCCGCAGGTCCGGACTTCGCTCGTGAACGGGGTGAACGGCTTTCCGCACACCGCGCAGAGCCGCTCAGGAGTAGGGGCGTCTTCCTGCAGTCGCAATTGATAACGCAGCGCCGCAGAGTCCGAGGGGACCGCCACGATACCTTCGCCTTCGATGCGGGTGATGATCTCCGGGTCCGCGGAGGTTATCTGCGCGGCCGCGGTCGTCCCGTCGCCCAACCAGGCACCCAGCGTGTAGGGCGGAACGAGTAGGTCACGTTCAGGCAGGTCCAGCGGTTGTGCGTTGGATACCGAGTGGTTGAGCCGCCTGTCGCCGGTAGCACACCGCAGTGTGGCCGCTATCTCCGTGGTGGTCCGGATGGCGGCGAAGGTGCGCTGGTTGCGGTATCCGTTGATCCCGGCCGCGGCCTGTTGCGCGGATCGCCGTGAGGCTCTGGTCTCGGTGAGCCACTGATGCTGTTCGTCGGCGATGATCACCGAGCCGTCGGAGAACTCCACCTCGTAGCAGGGACGCCCTGTCATCACTTCCGTCGCGGCGACGACGCGGGTGGGTAAGCCGTCGGCGCCGACCAACTGCTGGCCCACCCTGACCTCGCCCATGGTGGTCCAGCCGTCCGGAGTCGGCAGCGGGGTGTCCAACGCCAACGCTTTGCCGACACCGGGCCTGGCCGCGACGATGATCATCTGACCTGGATGCAGACCGTTGGTGACCTCGTCGAGTTCGGAAAAACCGGTGGGCACGCCGAGCGAGATCCCGCCCCGGGAGGCGATCGAATCGATCTCGTCCATCGTCGGCTGCAGGAGCTCTTCCAGCGGAAGGAAATCCTCGGAGGTGCGGCGTTCGGTGACCTCGTAGACCTCGGCCTGGGCCCGGTCCACCACCTCGGCGACATCCTGGCCGTCGGCACCGGCGTAGCCGTACTGGACGATGCGGGTGCCCGCCTCGACGAGGCGGCGCAGGATGGCCTTCTCGGCGACGATTTCGGCGTAGTACCCGGCGTTGGCGGCCGTGGGGACGGTCTGGGTGAGCGTGACCAGGTAGGGGGCGCCGCCGATACGTTTCAGTTCGCCGCTGCGGTCCAGGCCGGCGGCGACGGTGACGGGGTCGGCCGGTTCGCCGCGACCGTACAGGTCCAGGATCGTGTCGTAGACGGCCTGATGGGCGGGGCGGTAGAAATCGCCGGAGCGCAGTACCTCCACCACATCGGCGATGGCGTCCTTGCTGAGCAGCATGCCACCGAGAACCGATTGTTCGGCGGCCATATCGTGCGGTGGCTGCCGCCCGAAATCCTCGCCGGGCGGCTCGGGTGGGAAATCCGTGTGCCCGCGGTCATCGACGACTGCCATCCGACTCGACCGTCCTCTCCTTCGCGACCGGACGCACCCCTGGAGACATGGTCTACCTCGAGGGTCCGACAGGTTCGCCGGTACGCCGGGTGAGTCGCTGACCTGTGGTCAGACGTCCCAGCTATCACCCCGAGAAAGCCGATCCGCCATACCGCGACCGGGTGTCGCCGATGGTGCTGCGATGAACCTAAGCGAGGTTCTATCCACATGCCAAACGCGGCTGTGGATAGAACTGTGGATAACCTGTGGATAGTTCACCCCAGGTTGTGCACAACTTGTGGAGCGCCTGGGGAAAACACCGGTCGACCACCCGAAATTCGCAGCTAGACCGGGATCTTTGCGCTCAGCACAGTGTGGATAAACAAAGTCTCGGCGTGTCGACGTTGTTGAACATCCGGGCGTGTTGAGTTAACGGACAGGCGAACAGATATGAGCTGGGTCACATTACGTCCGGTTGGTTTTGTGATTGATCCACAGGATCCACATCTTGTGGATAACGCGGGCGGCACTGGAACCGGCGCTGCCGGCATCCGTACGGGCACCCGCCCTCACAAGAAAACCAGCTAATAGCCGGTTAATAGAAGAGTGGCGCAACACACCGTACCGGGGGCCATGAGATATGGCCCCCGGTGTCGGGTGTGTCGAGACCGGCGTCAGCCGGCGGCCACGACGTCCAGGGCGAGCTTCGCGGCGACGTCAGGATGCAGGTGCACGGTGACCTGATGCTTACCGGTGGCCTTGATATGGGCCTTCGGCAGCTCGATGCTGCGCTTGTCCAGCACCGGGCCACCGGCCGTCTTGATCGCCGCGGCGATATCGGACTGGGTGACCGAGCCGAAGAGTTTGCCGGTGCCGGCGGTCTTCACCGACAGGGCAACACCTTCGAGGCCTTCGATGGCCTGCTTCAGTTCGTTGGCGTGGCCGAGATCGCGCACCCGGCGGGCCTCCTGGGCCCGGCGGATACCCTCGACCTGTTTTTCCGCACCACGGGTGGCCACGATGGCCAGCCCGCGGGGCAGCAGGTAGTTACGGCCGTAGCCGTCCTTGACCTCAACGGTGTCGCCGGGAGCGCCGAGGTTGTCCACATCGGCGGTCAGGATGAGCTTCATATGCTTGACCAGACCTTTCTCAGCGAGCCGTCGAAACGTAGGGCAGCAGCGCCATCTCACGCGAGTTCTTCACCGCGATGGCGATATCGCGCTGATGCTGTACGCAGTTGCCGGTCACCCGGCGAGCGCGGATCTTGCCACGCTCACTGACGTACTTGCGCAGCAGCGGCACATCCTTGTAGTCGATGTTGACGAGCCCGGTCTTGGCTTCCTTGCAGAAAGCACAAGCCTTCTTCTTGAGCACCTTTTCGCGCGCCGGTGCCTTGGCCATTTTCGTTCACTCCGTATTCTTGGTGACCCGCCGCAGCGGGTCTATGCGGGCCGTCTCAGAACGGCGGTTCATCGTCCACACGGCCGCCGCCCCCGAAGGAGCCGGCCGCGGGCGCGCTACCCCACGGGTCTTCCGCTGCGCCCTGCTCGGACCGTCCGCCGCCGCTGTTACCGGCGTTGTAGTTTCCACCACCACCGCTGTTGGAACCGAATCCGCCACCGCCACCGCCCCGGCTGGTCTTGTTGACCTTGGCCGTGGCATATCGCAGCGAAGGGCCGACCTCGTCGACCTCGAGCTCCACGACGGTGCGTTTCTCGCCCTCACGGGTTTCGAAGGAGCGCTGCTTGAGCCGCCCGCTCACGATCACCCGGGCACCCCTGGTCAGGCTCTCGGCGACATTCTCCGCCGCGTCGCGCCAGATATTGCAGCGCAGGAACAGCGCTTCGCCGTCTTTCCACTCATTGGTATTACGGTCGAAGATCCGCGGCGTCGAGGCCACGGTGAAGTTCGCTACCGCCGCGCCCGCGGGCGTGAATCGGAGCTCGGGGTCGGCCGTCAGATTTCCGATGACCGTGATGACCGTATCGCCTGCTGCCATGGGGGGTTCCTCCTGCTCGGTGTGCAGTCCGGTTGCACTCGCTTGTCGCGCTAGAGCCTAGAGACAGACTCCGACGAAACCGCGGTACCGCCGGAACTACTTCTCGTTGCGCAGAACCTTGGTGCGCAGCACCTGCTCGTTGAGACCCAGCTGGCGGTCGAGTTCGCTCACCGTGGCGGGCTCTGCGGTCAGATCGACGACCGCGTAGATGCCTTCGGCCTGTTTGCGAATCTCGTAGGCGAGGCGCTTACGGCCCCAGATATCGACCTTGTCGACTTTCCCGCCCTCGGTGCGGACAACATTGAGCATGGTGTCCAGGGACGGCCCGACGGTGCGCTCGTCCATGCTCGGATCGAGGATGACCATCACTTCATAATGACGCACGAACCAATCACCTCCTGTGGTCTGTGATCGGCCACGGACGGTCCGTGGCAGGAGGTCGTCGCGTCAGCAACCGGGCAAGAGTACCTGAGCGGGTGGTCCCCGGCGAAATCGATCTTCTCGGCCGTATGCACCGGCTGTCCGGCGTGATCAACCGAGTGATTTCGGTGATCACCACCTCCGGTTCGCTGAACATCACGTATTGCTTTCTCATGAGTACGTCCGGGAGCGGGAAGGAGCCGAGCCCGCCCGGACGGCGGACACTAGGGTGGGCCGTATGACGATCGGAGCCGCCGCGCGCGCGTTCACGATCGGTCGCGTTTCCCGGCGGACGGCGGCGATCACCGCGGTGCTGCTGTGCGCGATAACGCTGACGGTGGCCTTTCTCAACAAGGCACGCTGTGCGGGCGCGCCCTTTCGCGCCGACGGCCGCAGCGTCGCGTTCGACTACCTGAAAGACGCCCGGGTCTGCTATTCCGATATCCAGTTCCTGTGGCTGGGCCGCGATATCGATCAGCATATTTTTCCCTACGTTCACGGCGGTATCACCGCCGACGGTTCGCTGACCGGCGGAGCCGTGGAGTATCCGGTATTGAGCGGCCTGCTGATGTGGCTCGGCGCGCTGGGCGCGGACAACGATGCGGTGTTCCTGCTGCATTCGGCGCTGCTGCTGGCTCCGTTCGCACTGCTGACGGCCTGGTTGCTGGCGCTGCTCTCCGGCCGGGCGGCGCTGCTGTGGGCGGTGGGCCCGCCGTTGGTGCTCTACGCCTTCCACAACTGGGAGCTGCCGGTGGTGTGCACGACCGTGGCGGCCTTCGCGGTGGTGACGCTCGGGCGGTTTCCGCTGCGGACCCGCGGGATGATCGCGGGGGTGCTGCTCGCGCTCGGATTCTGTTTCAAGATCTATCCGGCGATTTTCGTCGTTCCGCTGATGCTGTACGTACTGACCGGCGGCGATGAGCGCACCGGACCGGACCGCCACCGCCCCCCGGATATCCGGGGGGCGCTGTATACCGCCGCCGCCGCATTCGGCACCGTGGTCGCGGTGAACCTGCCCTTCGCGCTGGCCGGGTTCGACGGATGGCGGGCTTCCATCGAGTTCCAGCAGCAACGCGAAGCCGATATCACCACGAATTCGATCTGGTTCTGGGGTCTGCGGCCGCTGTTCGGCACCGACGCGGTGGGTACCGACGCGTTCGCCGATACCGTCTCGATCGCCTCGCCGGTGCTGATCGTCGCGTCGTTCGCGCTTGCACTGTGGGTGGGATGGCGGCGGTACGACGAAACGGGCGTTTTCCCGTGGATCGGGGTCAGCGGTGCGATGCTGTGCGGGTTCCTGGTCTTCCACAAGGTGCACTCACCGCAGTACACGCTGTGGCTGATCCCGTTCCTGGCCGTCCTCGCGGTGCCGTGGCCGGTGGTGTGGAGCTATCTCGTGGCCGATATCGCGATCGGCGTGGGCGTTTTCCGCTACTTCTACGCAATGGGCACCGGGCATTCGATCGAACTGATGGAGGCCGTGGTGCGTTTCGGGGTGTGGGGGCGGGCGACGCTGCTGATACTGCTGTTCTCGATATTCCTGAAGGTGCCCCTGCGGCTGCCCGCCCGGCAGGATCCGGTCCCGGCCCCGGACGAGCGGCCCTCGAAGGCGGGCACGGCGGGCACGGCGGGCACACAGCCGAATCCGTTCCAATAAAACTAGAACGTGTTACATTCAAGGTATGGCACCTGTCGGGTTCGCGCGTACCGCCTGCCCCTACCAGCGGTAAGCGGCATATTCGAGCACGAGGGGTGACAGCGGCCGGATCAGCCGCCGCGCGGCAATTATGTAACTTGTTCCAGGCATAGGGAGACAGCACCGCCATGCGTACCGATATCTGCGACCGGCTGGGGATCGAGTTCCCCATCTTCGCCTTCACCCACTGCCGCGACGTGGCGGCCGCGGTCAGCAATGCCGGCGGGCTCGGCGTTCTCGGCGCGGTCGGGTTCACGGCCGAACAGCTCGAGGTCGAACTGGCCTGGCTCGACGAACACGTGGGCGACAACCCCTACGGTGTCGACCTGGTCATCCCGTCCAAATACGAGGGCAAGGGCATCGAAGGGCTCTCGCCCGAACAGCTCGAGGCCGAACTCGCCAAGCACGTCCCCGAAGGTCACCGCGAATTCGCCGAAAAGATCCTCGCCGACCACGGTGTGCCGAAACTGCCCGAAGAAGAAACCCACCCGCAGCTGCTCGGCTGGACCTCCACCACGGCCGGGCCGCAGGTCGAGGTCATCCTGAAGCATCCGAAGGCGAAACTGGTCGCCAATGCCCTCGGCACCCCACCGCCGGAGTTCGTCTCCCAGATCCAGGAGTCCGGCCGGCTCATCGGCGCGCTCTGCGGATCGGTCAAACACGCCATGAACCACAAGGACGCCGGGCTGGACTTCGTGGTCTGCCAGGGCACCGAAGGCGGCGGGCACTGCGGCGAGGTCTCCTCGCTGGTGCTGTGGCCGCAGGTCATCGACGCGGTCGGCGATCTCCCGGTCCTGGCGGCGGGCGGTATCGGCGACGGCCGCCAGGTAGCCGCCGCGATGGCGATGGGCGCGGCGGGCGCGTGGACGGGCTCGATCTGGCTCACGGTGGAAGAGGCCAATGTGCCGCCCGCGCAGATGAAAACCTATATCGACGCCACCAGCCACGACACCATCCGCTCGCGCGCCTGGACGGGCAAACCGGCCCGCATGCTGCGCAACGACTGGACCGACGCCTGGGAGTCCACGGACACCCCGGACCCGCTGCCCATGCCGCTGCAGATGATGGTGGCGCTGGACGGGGTGAAACGCGGCCACCGGTACCCGGAAGCGGCCAAGGACGTCAACTTCAACCCGGTCGGGCAGGTCGTCGGGATGATGAACAAGATGGAGCGTTCGGCGGACGTGATGAACCACCTCATCGAGGACTACGTCAACGCGTGCGAGCGGCTGAACAAGCTGAACGGCGCGCTGTAGATCGACACCTGATGCCGCCCGGCCGCGAAATTGCGGCCGGGCGGCATTTGTGTGGCCGGGCATTACCGGAGGGGTCCGGTCCGCCAGGACTGGAAGCCGGATTCGAGCACATGCATCGACGCATGACGGTGTGTCTTCGGGTTCGGGGGTGAGCGGTCCGCGAAAGGTGCTGGGTGTCCCCACTCGCTAAGGCGGGAAGGAGACCTTGCTCGCGAAGGTGGGGCAGGTGACCTCACCCGCCAAGGTGGGACAGGTGACCTCACCCGCCAAGGTGGGACAGGTGACCTCACCCGCCAAGGTGGGACAGGTGACCTCACCCGCCAAGGTGGGGCAGGTGACCTCGCTCGCCAAGGTGCTGTGTTTATTGGCGCGCTGGCGCGCGCGGGGTTCGGCCCCCTGAGCGTCTGCTGTCAGCCCTCGAGACTCGTGGCTTCGCCACA